>NZ_JBIAQI010000007.1:39467-358749 GCF_042888905.1 Streptosporangium sp. NPDC002721 | reverse complement strand
CGCCAGGAGCACGGCTGGTTGGCTACGTTCGGAAGGGATAACCGCTGAAAGCATCTAAGCGGGAAGCTCGCCTTGAGATGAGGTCTCCCACCACGTTTGTGGGTAAGGCTCCCGGTAGACGACCGGGTTGATAGGCTGGAAGTGGAAGCGCAGTAATGTGTGGAGCTGACCAGTACTAATAGGCCGAGGACTTGACCACAAAGCAACATGCTCGGTGTGTGCCGCGCTCCGCCCCTCAAAGGGGGTGTGGGGCAGCGCCGCATCGAGGATCGTGCTCGCGTCCACTACGCAATTCTGAGACAACAAACAGTAGGTGTTTGTGTGTTTCATAGGGTTACGGCGGTTATGGCGAAGGGGAAACACCCGGTTACATTCCGAACCCGGAAGTTAAGCTCTTCAGCGCCGATGGTACTGCACCGGGGACGGTGTGGGAGAGTAGGTCACCGCCGGACAATCGTTTCACGTAGGGCCCTCACCGTTGGTGGGGGCCTTCGTGCTTTCACAGGCCCGATGAAGAACTCTGATGAGAAGCGGAAACATCGGACCCGAATCCAGCCAAGGCCGAGCTGACCTGCTGGGCCCAGCCAGTTACTCTTTTCAATTCGCCTGCGCGGTGAAGGCCAGGATGAGTGCGGCGGTCTGCGGCGGATCCTCGAGCATGGGTGAGTGCCCGAGACCGGCCGGAACCTCGACTCTCGCGCCGGGAACGGCGCGGTATTCGGCGGCGGACGAGGATCGCCACCTCCGGTCCTCCTTGCCGAAGATCACCAGCAGCGGCTTGCCGAGGACCGCCAGCCGATCGGGGAGCGCGCGTTGCCTCAGGTAGTCGTCGACTGCCTGAGATGTCGCGGTGAACGCGTGGTAGGTCGTGCCGCGTACGTCGTCCACGAGCTGTTGAGGGATCTCGTACCCGGGGCGGCTGAATCCGGTGCTCATGACCTGGCGGGTCAGGCCGTCGGTCCGGAGCCGCCACAGCAGTTGCCCGACGACGGGGACAGTCATGAGCCGGCCGGTGAACCCCTGTGAGATGAAGGCGTCCATACGGGGACCGGTGTTGATGAGCGCGAGCGCGGTCACCAGGTCTCGCCGTTGCTCGGCGAAGGCGGTGGCGACCGAGCCGCCGGTCGAATGGCCGATCACGGTGGCGCGCTTCACGCCGAGCCGGTCCAATGCCGCGCCGACGCGGCGTCCCTGCTCCGGGATCCCGTAGCCGCGGCCGGCCGGTTTGGCCGAGCGGCCGTGACCGAGCAGGTCGATCCGGATGACGCGATGTGACCTCGCAAGCATCGGAACCAGCGGGTCCCACCAGAGGGTCGACCCGGAGAGCCCGTGGATCAGGACGAGTGCCGGGGCGTCGTGGGGGCCGTCCTGGCGTACGTTGATGTTCCCGTCGGCGAGGGGCAGGATCGAGTCTCCGGTGGCCTCGTCGCTCTGCCACGCCACCGCCACCGTGTTCGCGGCGAGCAGTCCGGCGAGGGAGAGGAGAACGGCCGAGGTGATCAGTCGGCGCCGGCGACGGCTTCCCGTGCGGTTCACGTCGGCCTGCCGGTGAGGGAAGCGCGGGTCGGCGTCGTCGAGCTGGCGGGATTGTCGAGTCCCGGGGGAGTAATCATGGGCACACTGTCGCCGTTCGTGCGCGCCGGTGGCTTGGACGAATGTTCCGGCCGACCCCGGCTCGCGTAGCGTGTGAAGATGCGGTCCACCGTGTACGAACGTGATGATGCGGCTGTGTGGGACGTCGCACGTTCGGAGCGGCCCAGCCGGGTGGCGGGTGTCAGCATGGCCGGGTTCCGTGCCCGTGACATGGCCGCGGCCGGCCACCGGGTGGTCCCGCACCCGGCCGTGACGCTGGCCCTGGAGTTCGGGGCCGGTCGGCCCGTCGTGGACGATGCCGCTGGGCGGCAGCAGCAGGGAAGTCTCGTCGCCGGGGTCGGGCTCACGAACGTGGTCTGGGTACGTGGCGAGAACGAAGCTGGTCCGCTTCGACCATGCCGCCCACCGCCTGGCCGCGAGTGAGGGCGCGGCCCGAGTCGCGGCGGAGGGCGGCTACGCCGACCAGTCCCACCTGCATCGGGATGTCGTGGCGTTCACCGGGGTGACCCCGGCGGCCGTGGCCCGCGAGCCGTGGCTGGCGGTCGACGACATCGCATGGGCCGGTCACGGAACACCCGCCCGGGATCCCGCACCGCCGGTTGCCCGGCACCGACCTGCCCGGCCACCCTGACGCCGCGGTTCTGCCCGGCACAACCTTGCCCGGCACCGACCTGCCCGGCAGCGTCAGAGGGGCCGGGCAGCGCGTCGGCGGATCCGCGCTCTCCCGCCGCGAGGACCGGGGCCGACAGCTGCCGCCGAGGTAGTGGCTCCACCCGCGAACCCCGGACAACGAGGAAGCCCAGGACACGGAGAAGCCCAGGACACGGAGAAGTTCCGGAGAACGAGGAAGCCCCAGCGTCGACGAGCCTCAACAGCTCATCCCGCTCCGCGCCAATCCCCTCCGACAACGACATGGTCGTCGCAACTCCTCAGATCGAGACGTTGCGACGACCACGTGAACCCAAAGAAGGCCGGGGCTTCCTCGTCTGGGGACCGCTTCTCAGGGCGTGATGAAGAGACCGTCGCCCACGGTGCGCTCCGCGCCGTCCGAGGGCCGGTTCACGGCCTTGTGGCCGACGACCATCACGCTGGAGCCGCCGCCGTCGAAGTTGATGGCCTGCCTGGCTCCCAGCCACCGCATCAACCGGGCCGCCTCCACCATCGAGGCGCCCACGGTGACGCCCGGGTTGCGCCCGTCGACGGTGGCCAGGATGAGCCCGCCCGACCTGTCGATACCGACCATCGTGCGCGGGTGGCGCCGGAGCATCATGTTGATCGAGGCGTGCCCGTCGGCCGCCGCGGTGATGCGTACCCGCCCGTTCCTGACCAGCCCGACCCCGCCGCCCATGACGTGCGTCTCCGGGGTGAGCGGTATGGCCCGCTGCGTGCGCAGGTCGATGACCTTGCTGTCCACCTTGATCCAGGTTCCCTGCGCGTGTTCCTGGAGCCAGACGGCCGCCAGGCCCGTGCCGTGGAGCAGGTAGGTGCCCCGGGCGACGATGCCACCGGCCTGGCGGACCTTGATGACCTTGTGCTGGACGGCGTCGACGACGACCTCGATGCCGCCGTCGGCGGCCGTCTTGCCGCCGAACTCCTCGGTGTAGAGGACGAGCTCCTCGGCCGCGGCGGCCCGGTTGATGCCGTTGACCTCGGCCTTCGCCCCGTCGGAGGAGATCGCGGTGACCGCCGTCCGCAGCTCGGTGATCCGGGCCTTGCGGCCCTGGGTGATGACGAGGCCGCTACGGCCGGGAACGGCCTCGCTGAGGAGCCTGCCGCCGACGACGGACACGCCGACCGGGTCGCCCTGGAGCGCCTTGGCCGTGTGGATGTTGAAGAACCCGCCGTTGACCCCGGCGATGGCGCCGGTCAGCTTCGACATCGAGCTGGTGCTCTCGCGCTTGGCCACGCTCTTGCCGACGCTCGTTTTGAAGGATCCCTTGAACACCTTCGGGTTGACCATCAGCACGCGCATGTCCCACGGGCCGGTGCTCTCGGTGCCGTCGTCGCCGAGATAGTCGGTCTTGGCCCGGACGTCGAGCTCCTTGAGCTCCTTCACGACCTTGTCGGCCTTGGCCCGCTGGCCGAACGACCAGAGGCCGGTCCTGACCATGTAACGCTCCACGGCGGGGGCGTCCGAGGCGGCGGGTTGCACGACCTTCAGGATCTCGGGGGTGTGCCCCGCGGCCTCCACCGCCTCGGCCACCGTCTGCGCGGTGACAAGGGAGCCGGCGTCATGCCCGTTGGGCATAAGAGCGGAAACTGTCCATCCTTGGGTGGATTTGCCGTGTTTCACACTAAAAAGGGTGATTCCTGGTGCCACGTTCTGCTGGGTCTTCACCGGGGCCACGCTCACACCCAGGGGGAACGCGGAGGAGGGAAAGCCCGAACTCGCCTGTTCCGCCTCGGCGGGAATCGCCACGGTAGTGAGTGTCAAGGCCGTCAATCCAGCGACAAGGTGTCGCGACATGTGCATCTCTCCCCGGTGGTCTCCGAACTTCGTGCACCATCGTGCCGAGATCCACGGGTGCGGGGGAGCGAAACACGCGAAACATCCCAAGAAAGTGTCATTGCTCACGCGCGACCAGATGGCCGGACGGGGGAGGCGAAGGAGAATTCTTGCGCCCGTGAAGGCTCCGGCCGGGTCAATGGGCCTGGTCAATAAGGATTAGTCTCCAGATGTTTTGTCGCGCGGGCGGGAAATCGGCGCTACGGTGCGGTAGGCCGCATTCCCTCAGATCAAGCGGCACATCTTTCCGAGAGGCAGCCGTCATGGGGCTGAGCGTTCTCATCGTGATCATCGCAAGTGTGTTCCTCGGTGTCATCCTGGGGGCGATCCTGACGCGTCCGCGCCGCTGGGATCTGCACATCTGCGCGGACGATCCCGTCGACCACGTCCGCGTGGACACCGCGTCCGACAGACAGGGTTAGTCCGGACACCGTCGATTCAGACGGGCCCGGTCGCCGGGAAGCCCGGAAAGTCCCGAAAAGATTCCCGAGAAGAGTCCCAGGAAGAGTTCCGAGAGGCCACGGAGAGTCCGCGGAAGTCGCCGCACGACTTCGGGGGAGTCACGTGGCTTCGAGGAGCCGTACGAAGTCGGGATCCGCCCGGCTTCGGTGAGCCGCGCGGTTTCAGGGGGCCGCGCGGCTTCGAGGGATCGTCACGAGGCAGGACGGAGGGGCCAAAGAACGGGCCGAGGGGCAAGCCGGAGGACGGGCCGCGAGACACGGTCCACAAAACGGTGATCGTGGCAGAGAGCGGACCACTGGGCCGTACGGCATCAGGATGTCGGGTGGCCCGCGTCTCCGTGGTCAGCCCACGCAGTGGTACACCTTGCGCAGGGTCTCGTGGACGATCCAGACGGTCCTGGCTCCCTCGGCGAGCAGGCAGACCGACCCGGGGACGAGCTCCAGGGTGGCGCCGCCGTCGATCTCCAGCGTGGCGCGGCCGGACAGGACCACGAACATCTCGTCACGTTCCACATCGGTCACCGTGCCCGGCGTGATCTCCCAGATGCCCCGGCTCTGCGTGCCGTCCGGCGAGGACCACAGCTCGATCGACGAGACGCGCGGGGAGCCAGCCAGGATCTGGTGGGGCTCCAGCTCGTCGGGTGACAGTCGTACGTCGTCGGTGGGGACGGAGAACGCCCCGGCGGCGGTGACCATCCGGGCCAGATCGGCGGTCTCGGGAACGAAGATCTCGGTCATCGGGGGCCTTTCAGGAACGGGGGCTGTCTCTGCGGAAGGACTCCAGCGCCAGGAGGGCGACGTGGAGGGAGAGACAGGATTCGACATCGTCCAGATCGGTGTCGAGGACGCGCTCCAGCCTGCGGAGGCGGTCGTAGAAGGCGGGCCTGGACAGGTGGGCCCGCTGGGCGGCGACGGCCTTGTTGCGGCCCGCGTCGAGGTAGACCCGCAGGATCCTGGTGAGGTCGCCGCCGCGCTGGGCGTCGTGGGCGAGCAGCGGGCCGAGCTCGCGCTCGGCGAAGGTCTGCAGCCGGGCGTCGTCGCGCAGGAGATGGAGCAGGCCGCGCAGGCGGAGGTCGGGCAACCGGTAGAAGGCGCGGCCGTCGGGCTGCCTGACGGCCACGTCGGCGACCTGCTCGGCCTCCAGGAAACTCCTGCGTACGTCGCGGACCGACTCGACGACGGAGCCCGCGGCGAGGACGAAGGGGGTCGTGAAGGCCACGCGCAGGTGGTCGGCGAGCGTGGTCAGCGCGGCCTCGGGCAGGACGCGCGGCGGCAGGGGGAGCAGGACGCCGACCCGGTTCTGGTCCAGGGCGCCGATCAGGGCGGGGAGGCGGGCCTCGCGGCAGGCGGCGGAGGCGGCGTCCGCCAGCTCGCCGAGCCGGGCGAGCTGCTCCTGGCCGTCGGGCGGATTCTCGGCCGGCCCGGCCAGACGGAGCACCACGCTGACGAGCTTGCGGCCGGTGAGCGGCACGCCGACCGCGCGGGCGCGTGCCGCGGCCTCCTCGGGGTCGGCGTACGCGTGGGTCAGGATGCCGGTGATGATCGTGCCGTGCGCCTGGCGTTCCAATGACTCCTGGTGGCGTTCCAGCAGGCGGCCCAGGGCGAGGGTGGTCGCGGCGCGCTCGGCGAGCACGATGTCGCGCGGACCCGGCTCCGCGTCGCAGAGCAGGATCAGGCGGCCCCAGTCCTGGCCCCGCGCGCCGACCATGGTGACCAGCCAGCCGGAGGCCGCGTCGTAGGCGGTGCGCAGGTCGGGGGCGACCGCGCGGGAGCGGGTCTCCCAGCCCGCCAGCAGCGAGCCGGTGTCGCGGCCGGCGGTCTCGCAGGCCAGCACCTGGTGCGCGAGGTTCTCCAGCAGCGCGGGGTGGCCGGACAGCCGGGTGACCTGGCCCAGGACCTCGGCGGGGGAGGCGCCCTCGACCGACAGCTCGGTGAAGACCTCGTGCAGCTGCTCGGAGGCGCGGAGCTCCTCCAGCTGGGAGTCGATGATCCGGGCGTGCACCGACTCGGTGATCTGCACGAACGGTGTCTCCCTGGCCAGGGTGACCAGGGGGAGGCCGTGATCCTCGGCGGCGCGGACCACGGCGCCGGGCAGCTCGCCGATGAACTTGCGGCCCAGCTCCACGATCAGCCCCGAGGCGCCCACGGCGACCAGGTCGGCGATGTAGTCGGCCAGCTTGCCGGGGTCGTCGGGCAGCGCTATACCGGTGGTGAGCACGAGCTCGCCGCCGCGCAACAGGTGGGCGATGTCGGTGACCTCGCCCACGTGCACCCAGCGCACCCGGCTGTCCAACCGGTCGGCTCCCGCCACGACCCGTGGGTTGCCCCGGCGGACGGTGTCCAGGGCGAGGACGTCGGCGACAGTAGGGAGCACTCGTCGAGAATATCCGATCAGGATGTAAGCGCGGGTGACAGGTGCTTTACAACTTGTTCACCCCTGCTTGTTTCCCGCCTGCCCTTTCGCCCGTATCACCCCATTCCCCCGTTTCCCGCCCGCTTTCGCCAGCCTAGGATTGCCTCACCTTTTACGGCCGAGGGGCGCGATGGTGGACATGGTTGAGACCGCCGACACGGTGCGGGGCAGGGCCACGAAGGGTGCTTCAGGCGTGGAGGAGCTCGATCTCCGACAGCTCCTGGCGGGCCTGACCGCGGTGCGGGACGGCGACTTCGGCACGCATCTGCCCGAGGAGGGCGACGGGCTGCTGCAGGAGATCGCCACCGTCTTCAACGGGATGGTGGACCAGCTGTCGCTGTTCACCTCCGAGGTGACCCGGGTGGCCCGCGAGGTGGGCACCGAGGGGCAGCTGGGCGGGCAGGCCGAGGTGCCGGGTGTCTCCGGCACCTGGAAGGACCTGACCGACTCGGTGAACGCGATGGCGGGCAACCTCACCGACCAGGTGCGCGACATCGCCCAGGTGGCGACCGCGGTCGCCACCGGCGACCTGTCGCAGAAGATCACCGTGGACGTGCGCGGTGAGATCCTGGAGCTGAAGAACACGCTGAACACGATGGTGGACCAGCTGTCGTCGTTCGCCGACGAGGTCACCCGAGTGGCGCGCGAGGTGGGCACCGACGGCCGGCTGGGCGGGCAGGCGGAGGTGACCGGCGTCGCCGGTACCTGGCGCGACCTCACCGACTCGGTCAACTTCATGGCGGGCAACCTCACCGACCAGGTGCGCAGCATCGCGCAGGTCACCACGGCGGTCGCCAAGGGCGACCTGTCGCAGAAGATCACCGTGGACGCCCGGGGCGAGATCCTGGAGCTGAAGAACACCATCAACACGATGGTGGACCAGCTGTCGTCGTTCGCCGACGAGGTGACGCGGGTGGCGCGTGAGGTGGGCACCGACGGCCGGCTGGGCGGGCAGGCCGACGTCAAGGGCGTCTCGGGCACCTGGCGCGACCTCACCGACTCCGTCAACTACATGGCGGGCAACCTCACCGACCAGGTACGCAACATCTCGCAGGTGGCCACCGCCGTGGCCCGCGGCGACCTGTCGCAGAAGATCACGGTCTCGGCGCGCGGCGAGATCCTGGAGCTGAAGAACACGCTGAACACGATGGTGGACCAGCTGTCGTCGTTCGCCGACGAGGTCACCCGGGTGGCGCGTGAGGTGGGCACCGACGGCCGGCTGGGCGGGCAGGCCGACGTCAAGGGCGTCTCGGGCACCTGGAAGGCGCTGACCGAGTCGGTGAACGTGATGGCCGACAACCTCACCGCCCAGGTGCGCAGCATCGCGCAGGTCACCACGGCGGTCGCCAAGGGCGACCTGTCGCAGAAGATCCGGGTCGACGCCCGCGGCGAGATCATGGAGCTGAAGGAGACCATCAACACGATGGTCGACCAGCTCTCGGCCTTCGCCGACGAGGTGACGCGGGTGGCCCGCGAGGTGGGCACCGAGGGCAACCTCGGCGGCCAGGCCACCGTGCGGGGGGTCTCGGGCACCTGGAAGGACCTCACCGACAACGTCAACTCGATGGCCAACAACCTGACCAGCCAGGTGCGCAGCATCGCGCAGGTCACCACGGCGGTGGCGAGGGGCGACCTGTCGCAGAAGATCACCGTCGAGGCGAAGGGCGAGGTCGCCGCGCTCGCCCAGACCATCAACACCATGGTCGACACGCTGAGCGCGTTCGCCGACGAGGTGACGCGGGTGGCCCGCGAGGTCGGCACCGAGGGCGAGCTGGGCGGCCAGGCGCGCGTGCCCAACGTGGCCGGCACCTGGAAGGACCTCACCGACAACGTCAACTCGATGGCCAACAACCTGACCAACCAGGTGCGCAACATCGCCCAGGTCACCACGGCCGTCGCGCAGGGCGACCTGACCAAGAAGATCGACGTGGACGCCCGGGGCGAGATCCTGGAGCTGAAGACCACCATCAACACGATGGTCGACCAGCTGTCGTCGTTCGCCGCGGAGGTCACCCGGGTGGCCCGCGAGGTCGGCAGCGAGGGGCGGCTGGGCGGCCAGGCCGAGGTCGAGGGCGTGTCCGGCACCTGGAAGCGGCTGACGGAGAACGTCAACGAGCTGGCCGGGAACCTCACCCGCCAGGTGCGGGCCATCGCCGAGGTGACCAGCGCGGTGACCTCGGGCGACCTGACGCGCTCGATCACCGTCGACGCCTCGGGCGAGGTGGCCGAGCTCAAGGACAACATCAACTCCATGGTGAAGTCGCTGCGCGAGACCACTCTGGCCAACCAGGAGCAGGACTGGCTCAAGTCGAACCTGGCCCGCATCTCCGGGCTGATGCAGGGCCACCGCGACCTCGCCGTCGTGGCCGAGCTGGTGATGAACGAGCTCGCCCCGCTGGTCTCCGCCCAGCACGGCACGTTCCTGCTCGCCGAGGAGAAGCCGGACGGCTCGGAGCTGCGAGTGGTCGGCTGCTACGGCCACCGGGAGACGGCCCGCCGCCACTTCTTCGGCGACTCGCTGGTGGGCCAGGCCGCCGTGGCCAAGCGGTCCATCCTGGTCGAGGACATCGCCGCCGGGTACATCACCGTCTCGTCGAGCCTGGGCGCGGCCGGTCCGGTCAACCTCATCGTGCTGCCGATCATCGTCGAGGACCAGGTGCTCGGGGTGATCGAGCTGGCCAGCCTCAACCGCTTCACCCAGGTGCACCGGGCCTTCCTGGAGCAGCTGGTGGAGACCATCGGCGTCAACGTCAACACGATCGTCGCCAACGCCCGTACCGACTCCCTGCTCACCGAGTCGCAGCGCCTCGCGACCGAGCTCCAGGTCGGGCAGGAGGAGCTGCAGCGCTCCAACGCCGAGCTGGAGGAGAAGGCGGAGCTGCTGGTACGGCAGAACCACGACATCGAGACGAAGAACCGGGAGATCGAGCAGGCGCGGCAGGAGCTGGAGGACCGGGCCAAGCAGCTCGCGCTCGCCTCCAAGTACAAGAGCGAGTTCCTGGCCAACATGAGCCACGAGCTGCGCACCCCGCTCAACTCGCTGCTCATCCTGGCCCAGCTGCTGGCGCAGAACCCGGCCCGCAACCTCACCGCCAAGCAGGTGGAGTACGCCAACGTCATCCACTCGGCGGGCACCGACCTGCTCCAGCTGATCAACGACATCCTCGACCTGTCGAAGATCGAGGCGGGCAAGATGAACATCAGCCTGGAGCCGCTGCCGCTGCGCCAGCTCCTGGACTACGTCGAGGCCACCTTCCGCCCGCTGACCACGGAGAAGGGGCTGCGCTTCGACGTCGTGGTCGCCCCCGACGTGCCCGAGGAGCTGCTCATGGACGAGCAGCGGCTCAGGCAGGTGCTGCGGAACCTGCTCTCCAACGCGGTGAAGTTCACCGAGAGGGGCTCGGTGGAGCTCCGCATCGAGCGGGTGGGCGCGATGAGCCTGCCGGGGGCGTACGGGCAGGAGGTGCTCGCCTTCCAGGTCGTCGACACCGGCATCGGCATCGCCGAGGAGAACCTCTCCCAGATCTTCGACGCCTTCCAGCAGGCCGACGGCACGACCAGCCGCAAGTACGGCGGCACCGGGCTGGGGCTGTCCATCAGCCGCGAGATCGCCGCGCTCTTCAACGGCGAGATCCGGGCGGTCAGCGTCCTGGGCTCGGGCAGTACCTTCAGCCTCTACCTGCCGATCGCCGACCTCACCCCGGGCGCCTCCCGCGCCGCCACCGGGGGTGCCCACGGCGTCGCGCCCGCCCCGGTCCTGCCGGCGCTTCCCGCGTCGGTGACCGTGCCCTCGGAGAGGTTCCCGAGGGCGGAGGGGCGGCGGCTGCTCGTCGTGGAGTCCCGTCCCAACGGGCTGCTCTCGCAGCTGGCCGAGAGCGTCGTGGCCGACCTGCCCGAGACGCACGGTCCCGTCCAGGTGACGACCGCCAACGACCCGGTCTCCGCCCTGCAGATCCTGGGCGCGGACGACCACCACTGCATCGTGCTCGACCTGGGCATGCGCCAGGACGCGGCGGCCGACTTCCTGCGCATGCTGGACGACGACCCGGTGCTGCGCGGGCTGCCGGTGCTCGCCCACCACACCCGCACGCTCACCCGGCCGCAGGAGAACCTTCTCAAGGGGCGGTCCAACACCCAGCCGCTGGAGCGCCTGCCCAGCCTCGACGAGCTGCGCGAGCGCATCACCCTGCATCTGTCGGCCCCGGAGCCCGGCGACGTGCTGCCGCTGGTGCAGCCGAGCCCGGACGAGCGGCCGCAGCCGGTGGAGGAGGTGGACACCGTGCTGGTGGACAGGAAGGTCCTGGTCATCGACGACGACGTCCGCAACGTCTTCGCGCTGACCAACATCCTGGAACTGCACGGCATGCAGGTCCTCTACGCGGAGAACGGCCGTAAGGGCATCGAGATCCTGTCGCGCAACGAGGACATCGACCTGGTCCTGATGGACATCATGATGCCGGAGATGGACGGCTACGCCGCGACCGCCGCGATCCGCAAGATGGCCGACTTCGCGGACCTGCCGATCATCGCGGTGACCGCCAAGGCCATGCAGGGCGACCGGGAGAAGACCCTGTCGGCGGGGGCCAGCGACTACGTCACCAAACCCGTCGACGCCCAGGAACTGCTCCGCCGCATCCAGCGGTGGCTGGAGATCTAGGGCAGGGGACGCTCAGGGCAAGGGACGTCCGGCGGCGCCGGAGGTGACGAGGCGCGGTCCAGGCGGGCCTCCAGGCCGTCGAGGAAGCAGGTCAGGCCGAACTCGAAGTTGAGCGCCCTGGCGGTGTCGACGTCCATGTCCCTGAACTCGGCGTAGCGGGCGGCCAGTCCCGGATGGTCGGCCGCGGCCCTCTCCACCGAGGGCTGGATGGACGCCTGCAGCTCGTTGGAGCTGAGGCCCGTCCGCCTCAGCACGGAGTTCCAGGACAGCTCGGGCGCGGTGATCCCGAACACGTAGGCCATGAGCGCCGAGGCGGCGTAGTCCTGGTCGAGGCCGCGGAACCCGGCGTGGTCGAAGGTGGCGACGAGCCCGCTCATCATCCGCATCGCGTTGGGGCCGATGGCGGGGGTCGTCCCGATGAAGCTGATCACCCAGGGGTGTTTGAAGAGCGCCTGGCGGATGCCGTACGCGAAGGAGGAGGCGGCGTTGCGCCAGGTGGTCTCCCGGGGGTCCAGGATGGTGAGCTCGCCGTAGACCTCGTCGAGGACGAGTTCGAGCAGCTCGTCCTTGTTGGCCACGTGCCAGTAGAAGCTGGTCGTCCCCGAGCCGAGCCTGGCGCCCAGGCGGCGCATGCTCAGGGCGTCCAGCCCCTCGGCGTCGAGCAGCTCCATCGCCGCGCGCACGATCTGCTCGCGGCTGAGGGCAGGGCTCTTCGCGGTGCGCCGCTCACGCGTCCAGACGGAGCTGAAGTGCTCTTTCACTTCTCAAGCATAAATCCGATGGCACACTGTTCGAGGTTATCGTACGGTGTGCGAGTGAAATCGAACACTGTACGAGTCGAACGCGACCCGAGGCGCTGGTGGATCCTCGGGGTGCTCTGCCTGAGCCTGCTGGTCCTCGTGGTGGACAACACCGTGCTGAACCTGGCGATCCCCGCGTTGATGGTCGACCTCGGGGCGAGCCCGGCGGACATCCAGTGGATCATCGACGCCTACGTCCTGGTCTTCGCCGGTCTGCTGCTCACCTCGGGCAGCCTGTCCGACCGCTACGGCCGCAAGCGGTTCCTGATCGTCGGCCTGGTGCTGTTCGGCGGTGCCTCGCTGGTCGCCGTGCTGGTCACCGAGCCCTGGCACCTGATCGGCGCCCGCGCGCTGATGGGCGTCGGCGGCTCGATCCTGATGCCGAGCACCCTGTCGATCCTGATCACCGTCTTCGACGAGGAGGAGCGCCGCAAGGCGATCGCCGCGTGGAGCGCGGTGGCGATGGTCGGCGTGATCGCCGGTCCCACGCTGGGCGGCTTCCTGCTCGAACACTACTGGTGGGGGTCGATCTTCCTGCTCAACATCCCGGTCGCGGTCGTCGCCGTGATCGCGGCGGCGCTGCTGATGCCCGAGTCGCGCGGCCCGGCGAGAAAGCTCGACCCGGCAGGCGTGGTGCTGTCCACGACCGGCATGGGCGCCCTGGTCTACGTGGTCATCTCCGCGCCGACCGCGGGCTGGACCTCGGCGGGGTCGCTGGTCGCCGCCGGGGTGGCGGTGGTCGCGCTGGCGGCGTTCGTGATCTGGGAGCTGAGGTCGGAGCACCCGATGCTCCCGCTCGAACTGTTCCGCGACCGGAACTTCAGCGGGGCGTCGTTCTCGATCGTGCTGATGTCGTTCGGCACGGGCGCGCTGCTGCTGATGCTCACCCAGTACCTGCAGTTCGTGCTGGGGTACGGCCCCATGCAGGCCGGTCTCGCGCTGCTGCCGTACGCCGTGGCGGCCGCGCTGTTCAACGGGGTCGGCGCCGGTCTGGGGCGGAAGGTGAGCAACCGGGTGCTCGTCGCCGTCGGCCTCACCGTGATGGCCGGCGGTTTCGGGGTGCTCGCCCTCATGAACGCCGGCACCGGGTACGGCCTGCTGATCACCGGCCTCATGCTGATGGGGGTCGGCGGCGGCCTGGCGGGGCCCGCGGCCTACACGACGCTGATGGGAGCGGTGCCGCCCGCGCACGCCGGTGTCGGGTCGGCGCTCAACGACACCGTCCAGCAGGTCGGCATGGCGCTGAGCATCGCCGTGCTCGGCAGCGTGCTGGCCGGGGTCTACACCTCGTCGATGCCCGCCGACGCCCCGGCCGCCGCGCGCGAGTCGATCGGCGAGGCGCTGCGGCTGGGTGACGCGGGGGTGGTCGGGACCGCGCGCGAGGCGTTCGTCTCGGCCATGTCGTTCGGCTCCTGGGTGGGGGCCGGCTTCACCCTGGCCGCCGCCACGCTGGCGTTCCTGGTGCTGCGCCCGGCGCCCGCGCCCGCGGCCGGTCCGGGCGCGGACCTGGTGGAGGCGGAGCGCTGAGCGGTCCTCCGGGCCGCCGGTCCCGCGCGCGGTGTCCGGCCCGCCCGGACAGGCCGGACACCGCACGCGGGCGACGAGCCGCCGGGCCGTCCGGGCCGTCCGGGCCGTCCGGGCCGTCCGGGCCGGGAATCATTCATGTATTTCAGGTTGCTTTGATAGGAAATATGAGCGATGCTGGACTTTACCAAGCCTCATGACTGAAGAAGCTCGGGCGGGGAACCTGGGGGGTGCTCCGCCCGGCCCTCCTGTGCGGCTCGCGCCATCCGTCGCGTGGCGCGAGCCGCACGGGACGCGTCGCGGGGCGTGAGCCGCACAGGCGCTCGTGAAGGGTGATCCACGCCGGGGAGACCTGACAGTGTGATGGGTTCGGCGCGAACATCCCGACATGTTGTAGGTATGAGCGGTGGCACCGGGAGGCGATACTCGATGTATGTCGGACCTCCTTGCGCGCCACCGCGCGGTAATGCCCAACTGGCTGGCCCTTTACTACGACGAGCCCGTCGAGATCGTCTCGGGCAAGGGAAACCGCGTCGTCGACGCGTCGGGCAAGAGCTATCTCGACTTCTTCGCGGGCATCCTGACCAACATGATCGGGTACGACGTGCCCGAGGTGCGGGAGGCCGTCGAGCGGCAGATCGCCACCGGTGTGGTGCACACCTCCACGGTCTACCTGCTGCGCGGCCAGGTCGAGCTGGCCGAGAAGATCGCCAGGCTCTCCGGCATCCCGGACGCGAAGGTCTTCTTCACCAACTCCGGCACCGAGGCCAACGAGACCGCGCTGCTGCTGGCGACGTACGCGCGCAAGTCCGACCAGGTGCTCGCCATGCGGCAGAGCTACCACGGCCGCTCCTTCGGGGCGGTCAGCGTCACGAGCAACCGCGCGTGGAAGAACAACTCGCTGTCGCCGCTGAACGTGCACTTCCTGCACGGCGCCGACCGGCACCTCGCCCAGTTCCGCGGCCTGTCCGACGACGGCTACATCGCGGCCTGCGTCGAGGACCTGCGCCACGTGCTCTCCACCGCGGTCTCCAGTGACGTGGCGGCGCTGATCGCCGAGCCGATCCAGGGGGTGGGCGGCTTCACCATGGCCCCCGACGGGCTGTTCGCCGCCTACAAGGAGGTCCTCGACGCCGAGGGCATCCTCCTCATCTCCGACGAGGTGCAGACCGGCTGGGGGCGCACCGGCTCGGCCTTCTTCGGCATCCAGAACCACGGCGTCACGCCCGACATGATGACCTTCGCCAAGGGGCTGGGCAACGGCTTCGCGGTGGGGGGCGTCGTGGCCCGCGGTGACCTGATGGACAACCTGCACGCCGTCGGGCTCGCCACCTTCGGCGGCAACCCGGTCTCCATGGCCGCCGCCAACGCCACCCTGGACTACGTCCTCGACCACGACCTGCAGGCGAACGCCGCCAGGACCGGC
Organism: Streptosporangium sp. NPDC002721; assembly: GCF_042888905.1. NCBI lineage: Bacteria > Bacillati > Actinomycetota > Actinomycetes > Streptosporangiales > Streptosporangiaceae > Streptosporangium > Streptosporangium sp. NPDC002721. The sequence continues at coordinate 343,369 of NZ_JBIAQI010000007.1, read as the reverse complement.
GCCCTGATCATTGACGGGCTGCGCGAGGCGGCGCCGCGCCTGCCGATCGTCGGCGACGTCCGCGGCAAGGGCCTGATGTTCGCCGTCGAGCTCGTCGACCCGGCGAGCGGCGAGCCCTCACCGGCCCTCGCCGCCCGGTTCATGGAGGAGACCAGGAAGTCCGGCCTGCTCGCGGGCAAGGGCGGTCTGAAGGGCAACGTGCTCCGGATGGCCCCGCCGCTCACCCTCACCCCCGACGAGGCCGCCGAGGGGCTCGGGATCATCGTCAACGCGCTCGAAACCATCAACGCCGAGGTCGTCTCGTGAAGAACGTCACCCACTGGATCGGCGGCGGCCCCGTCGAGGGCTCCGGCCGTACCTCCGAGATCTTCGACCCCGCGACCGGGGAGGTCTCCGGGCGGGTCCACCTCGCGTCCGCGGACGAGGTCGACGCGGCAGTGGCCGCCGCCGTCGCGGCCTGGCCCGCGTGGCGGGACGCCTCGCTGGTCAAGCGCTCGCAGGTGCTGTTCCGCTTCCGCGAGCTGATGTACGCCAACCGCGACGAGCTCGCCCGGCTCATCTCCGAGGAGCACGGCAAGGTCCACTCCGACGCGCTGGGCGAGGTCGCCAGGGGCCTGGAGGTCGTGGAGTTCGCCTGCGGCATCCCGCACCTGCTCAAGGGCGGTTTCTCCGAGGGGGTCTCCACCCGGGTCGACTCCTACTCGATCCGGCAGCCGCTGGGCGTCGTCGCCGGGATCACCCCGTTCAACTTCCCGGCCATGGTGCCGATGTGGATGTTCCCGATCGCGATCGCCGCGGGCAACGCCTTCGTCCTCAAGCCGTCGGAGAAGGACCCCTCGGCGTCGCTGCTGATGGCCGCGCTCTGGAAGGAGGCCGGGCTGCCCGACGGCGTCTTCGGCGTCGTCCAGGGCGACAAGGTCGCGGTGGACCGGCTGCTGGAGCACCCGGACGTGCGCGCGGTCTCGTTCGTCGGGTCCACGCCCATCGCCAGGTACGTCTACGAGACCGGCACCGCCCACGGCAAGCGGGTCCAGGCGCTCGGCGGCGCCAAGAACCACATGCTGGTGCTGCCCGACGCCGACCTCGACCTCGTCGCCGACGCCGCGGTGTCCGCCGGTTTCGGCTCGGCGGGGGAGCGCTGCATGGCGATCTCCGTCGTGCTGGCCGTGGACCCGGTCGGGGACGAGCTGGTCGACAAGATCGTCTCTCGGGTCTCGGAGCTGACCGTCGGCCCCGGCGACGACCCGTCCTCCCAGATGGGACCCCTCGTCACCGGGGTCCACCGCGACAAGGTCGTCTCCTACCTCGACCTGGGCGTCTCCGAGGGCGCGAAGCTCGTCGTGGACGGCCGCCTCACCCCCGTCCTGGGCGGCGGCGCGGCCCGGGAGACCCCCGGTTTCTGGCTGGGCCCCACGGTCCTCGACCACGTGCCCGCCGGTTCCCGGGTGCACACCGAAGAGATCTTCGGCCCGGTCCTGGCGATCGTCCGCGTCTCCTCGTACGAGGAGGGCCTGGAGCTGATCAACGGCGGCGAGTTCGGCAACGGCACCGCGATCTTCACCAACGACGGCGGCGCGGCCCGGCGCTTCCAGAACGAGGTGGAGGTCGGCATGATCGGCATCAACGTGCCGATCCCGGTGCCGATGGCCTTCTACAGCTTCGGCGGCTGGAAGGCCTCGCTCTTCGGCGACACCCACGTGCACGGCACCGAGGGCGTGCACTTCTACACCCGGGGCAAGGTCGTCACCTCCCGGTGGCTCGACCCGAGCCACGGGGGCGTCAATCTCGGCTTCCCGACCAACGGGTAGCCTCTGGCCCGCGAGGCCCGTGCCCCTCCTGCCGGGGCGCGGGCCTCGCGTGTTCCCCGGTCCGGCGTGCGGGGCGCGCGTCCGCGAGACCCGGGGTGGGGTGCGGGCCGGTAGGCTCCCGGGCAGATCGGTGGCGACGTCGGGAGGAGACCTCGTGGGCCTCGCAGGCAGGGACAGGCTCCGCCGGGCGCGTCTGGGGGCGCTGCTGGGAGCGGGCGGGCTGGTGCTCGCCGCCTGCGCCCAGGCGGGAGCCGCGAGCGGGGCGAGGCCGGTGCGCGCTCCCTCGCCCTCCGCCACGCCCGTGACGTCCACCGCAGGTCCCGGCGCGACTCCGACCCCGACGCCGACCCCGACACCGACGCCCTCGGCGTCCATCGGGAAGGGCGAGGGCACGCTCCAGGTGCTGACCTTCCAGGGGTACGCCGAGTACGGCGGGACCAGCTCGCGGGTCAACTGGATCGCGCCCTTCGAGCGGGAGACCGGCTGCGTCGTCAAGCTCGACCAGGTCCGTACGAGCGAGGAGATGGCCGCCAGGTTCGCCGCGGGCGCCCACGACGCCGTCTCGCCCTCTCCCGACCTGGCCGGTCAGCTGGTGGCGCAGGGCAAGGTGGCACCGCTGGACACGAGGCTGGTCTCGGGCTACAAGCACATCCCCAAGCGCCTGCGCGAGCTGCCCGGCCTGCGCGAGGACGGCAAGGTCTACGGCGTCCCCTACCTGTGGGGGGTCAACCAGGTGGTCTACGAGGGGGCCAGGCCGGAGGGGCCGTCGGCGCTCTACGGGGCGGTTCCCGCGGCGATCAGGAACAACCCGATGAGCATCGCCGACGCCGCGCTCGCCCTGAGCCGGACGCGTCCCGAGCTGAAGATCGAGGACCCCTTCCAGCTCACCCCGGCCCAGCTCGACGCCGCCGCCGACCTTCTCGCCGAGGGCGACGGCCCCGACCGGGTCTACTGGGACGGCTCCCTCGAACTGGTCAGGGCCCTGTCGGCGGGGCCGGCGCGGATCGCCCAGGCCCTCCCGTACCACCTTGACCTCTTCCAGCGCGCGGGCCGGCCGGCGAAGGCGCTGACCGGGGTGCCGATGACCGGGTGGGTCGACTCGTGGATGCTCGCGGCCAGGCCCGCCAGCCCCAACTGCGCCTACCGGTGGCTCGACTGGACGAGCTCGGCGGCGGCGCAGCGCCCCGCCGCGGCCTGGACCGGGCTCGCCCCGGCCAACCCGCAGGCGTGCGGCGGGAACGCCCGCCGGATGTGCGAGGTCTACCACGCGCGTGACAGCCGTTGGCTGCGCGACGTCCGCTTCGCCACCCGCCCGACGCGCGATTGCGGGGGCCGTGGCGGGGAATGCACCGACCACACCGAGTGGGCGGAGCGCTGGAAGCGGCTCGTGAAGTGACCGGTTCCCTTCGGATCCGGGCCTGACGATCAGGTCGTGCCGTCTTGGTCCTGATGCCTTGAGGCGTCGAGTCCCGAAGGAGCGGATTCCGAAGGGTCAGGTCCTGACGGCTCAGGTTCCGACGGGACGGGTCCGGGCCTGACGGGCCGTGGGCCCGTCGTCCTCCTTGCGTGCGCCCTTCCTCAGGCATGCCCGTATATCTCGCCATTGGCGGCGTTTTTCGTTGCCTCGATCTCTTTCGACGATGGATTCGGTGGGAAAATCATGGTCCTGATATCGACTGGTCGACCAGTCAGTGGGTAGGGTGGGCCGCATGAGAATCCTTCTTGTTGGAGCGGGCGGCGTCGGTTCCGCCGTCGTGCCGATCGCCGCACGCCGAGATTTCTTCGAACACATCGTGGTCGCCGACTCCCAACAGGACCGGGCCGCCGCCGTCGTGGCCAGGATCGCCGACCCGCGTTTCAGTGCCATCGGGCTGGACGCCTCCGACCGGGCCGCGGTCGAGGCGGCCCTCGCCGAGCACCGCTGCGACGTGCTCTTCAACGCGGTGGACCCCCGCTTCACCATGTCGCTGTTCGAGGCCGCGCTCAACGCCGGAGCCCACTACCTCGACATGGCGATGTCGCTGTCGCGGCCCCACCCGCGCAGGCCGTACGAGCTGACCGGGGTGAAGCTCGGCGACGAGCAGTTCGCCCTCGGCGAGGCCTGGCGCGAGAAGGGCGGGCTGGCGCTGGTCGGCATGGGCGTGGAGCCGGGGCTGGCGGACGTGTTCGCGCGCTACGCCGCCGAGCACCTGTTCGAGACCATCGAGGAGGTCGGCATCCGCGACGGCTCCAACCTGGTGGTCGAGGGCTACGACTTCGCGCCGACGTTCTCCATCTGGACGACCATCGAGGAGTGCCTCAACCCGCCGGTGATCTGGGAGAACGGCGACTGGCACACCACCGAGCCGTTCAGCGAGCCCGAGGTGTTCGACTTCCCCGAGGGGATCGGGCCCGTCGAGTGCGTCAACGTCGAGCACGAGGAGGTGCTCCTCGTGCCGCGCTACATCGACGCCAAGCGGGTGACGTTCAAGTACGGCCTGGGCGAGGAGTTCATCGGGGTGCTGAAGACCCTGCACAAGCTCGGCCTGGACAACGCGGGCAAGATCAAGGTGGGCGGCGTCGAGGCCTCGCCGCGCGACGTGGTCGCGGCCAGCCTCCCCGACCCGGCCACGCTCGGCGACCGGATGCGGGGCAAGACCTGCGCCGGGACATGGGTGAAGGGCATCGGCAAGGACGGCGAGCCGCGCGAGGTCTACCTCTACCACGTGGTCGACAACGAGTGGTCGATGCGGGAGTACGGCTGCCAGGCCGTGGTCTGGCAGACGGCCGTGCACCCGGTGGTCGCCCTGGAGCTGCTGGCCACCGGCGCCTGGTCGGGCAGCGGGGTGCTCGGCCCCGAGGCGTTCGACGCGGTGCCCTTCCTGGAGCTGCTCAACGCCTACGGCTCGCCGTGGGGCATGCGCGACCAGACCACCAGGGCGCTGCTGTCCGCCTGACGCCCGTTCCGTAGGCTTACTTGGTAAAGGTCGCCTACGGCTCCGGCCGCGTCAGCCGGGCGGCCCTGCCCTCCAGGTAGCGCTGCTCGGGGAGGCTGGTGGTGCGGCGCGCGGCCTCCCGGTAGCCGGCGCGGGCGGCCTCGCGGTCACCGGCCGTCTCCAGCAGGTGCGCGCGCACCGCGTGCAGGCGGTGGTGCCCGGCCATCCGGTCGTCGGCCTCCAAGGTCTCGAGCAGGTCGAGCCCGGCCGCCGGGCCGCGCACCATCGCGAGCGCGACGGCGTGGTTGAGCGTGACCATCGGGTTGGGGGCCAGGCGTTCGAGCAGCCGGTACAGCGCGAGGATCTGCGGCCAGTCCGTGTCCTCGGCGCGTGCCGCCTCGGCGTGCACCGCGGCGATCGCGGCCTGGAGCTGGTACGGGCCGAGCGGGGCCCGCGCCAGCGCGCCGGTGACGAGCGCGATCCCCTCGGCGATCGACTCCCCGCTCCACAGGCTCCGGTCCTGCTCGGCGAGCGGGATGAGCGCGCCGCCGGGGCCGGTGCGCGCCGGCCGCCGGGCGTCGGTGAGCACCATGAGGGCGAGCAGCCCGGTCACCTCGCCGTCGTCGGGCAGCAGCCCGTGCACCGCGCGGGTGAGCCTGATCGCCTCGCCGGTCAGCTCGCGGCGCTGCAGGTCCGGGCCCGAGGTGGTCGTGTACCCCTCGTTGAAGATCAGGTAGAGCACGTGCAGGACCACCCGCAGCCGCTCGGCCCGCTCGGGCTCGGGAGGCGGCGCGAAGGGGATGCCCGTGCTCCTGATCCGCTGCTTGGTCCGGCTGATGCGCTGGGCCATGGTCGCCTCGGGGACGAGGAACGCGCGGGCGATCTGCGCGGTGGTCAGGCCGCCGACGGCCCGCAGGGTGAGCGCGATCTGCGAGGCGGGGGTGAGGGCGGGGTGGCAGCACAGGAACAGCAGGGTCAGGGTGTCGTCCTGCTCGCCGGCCGGTTCGGCGTCGGCGGCGGGCGACAGGAACTCGTCGGCGGGCGCCCGCGCCGCGACCATGCTCTCCCTGCGACTGCGCGCGTACTCGCTGCGCAGCTCGTCGGTGAGCCTGCGGGAGGCGACCGTGATCAGCCAGCCCCGGGGGTTGTCCGGGGTGCCCTGCTCGGGCCACTGCAGGGCGGCGGCCAGCAGGGCCTCCTGCACGGCGTCCTCGCACGCGTCGAAGTGCCCGTGGCGCCGGACGAGCGCGCCGAGGACCTGCGGCGCGAGCTCGCGCAGCAGGTCCTCGGCCCTGGCGGGAGCGGTCACGCCTCGACGCCGCTCCCGTCCATGATCGGCCGTAGCTCGATCGCGCACAGCCGGGCGTCCGGCCAGCGCGCGGCGATCTCGATCGCCCGCTCGGGGGTCTCGCAGTCGATCACGCAGTATCCGGCCAGGTGCTCCTTGGCCTCCAGGAACGGCCCGTCCGTGGTGGCGGGGGCGCCGTCACGCACCTTCACGGTCTTGCTCTGCGAGGGATCGGCGAGCGCCTGCCCGCCGACCCACTCCCCGGAGTCGGCGAGCTCCTTCATGATGACCTCGGCCTCGCCCATCAGGCCCTCGATCTCCTCCTTGGAGAGGGCCTCCCAGATCGCGGGGTTGCTGTAGATCAGCAGCATGTACTTCACGGTCTCGCTCCTCGCGGTCGCGGCGCCCGGTCGCGGGCGCCTCTCACAGGCAGGTCGGAGCGGGGGACCCGGTCTCGACATCCGTCCGCGCGGGAGATGCGGTTTCCCCGCTTCCGGCCCTCGCCCGCGGGGGCCGTTTCCGACGGTGTACGGCGGTTCGGTCCCGGGTGTGCGGGCGCGCTCCGGTGCTCTGCTGCTCCGATGCCTTGGTGCTCAGATGCCTCGGTGCTCCGATGTTTCGGTGCTCCGATGTTTCGGTGCTTCGATGTGGAGAAACTACCGGAGTGGGCCGGTCGGGCGTCGGGGGAGCCGGGGCCGGTTCGGAGGTTCAAGGGTTCGAAAGGGCCGCCGGACGAGCCGGGGCCGGTGGCCGGCGCGGGGCCCGTGGCCCGCGCCGGCGGTCCGGGAAGGTTCGGGATCCGGGCGGGTGCGGCTGGCAAGAAGGTTCAGAAGAAGGCCGCGCGGCGGGGGAGGGAGCGGTTGTCGCCCTGCGGGAGCAGCGCGTCGGCGCACTCCGGGCAGGCGAACAGGGCTGTGCCGTCGGGAAGGCGGCCGATCCTGGTCCGCGGGCGGGGCCACTTCTTGTGGCAGGCCACGCAGGCGTCACCCTCACGCTGGGTGCGGGTCAGCCCTTCGGGATCGAAGGTCGTCGTGACGTTCGCCGTTCTGGGCGACCCCCAGTTCATGCTAAATACCTCCAGCGTGGTGACCCCTTGCTTCTCCCGTGGCTCGGCCGCGGGGAGGACGTCGACACGTTTCCTGTCTTGATCGCGCACTTTCTTATCGGAACCGTTATAACGCGGTCGCGGCCCGTGATCGCTGTGGCGGATGTCAAGCGGGGGTTAAATCACGGCCTACATGCGAGCTGTATAACGGCAAAAGGGGCACCCAGCATCAAGCCGGGTGCCCCTTTTGGTGCGTTCTAAACGATCAGACCTCGTTCACGGCCTTCTCCAGGATCGCGAGACCCTCCTCCAGGAGGTGCTCGGGGATGACCAGCGGCGGCAGGAAGCGCAGCACGTTGCCGTACGTGCCCGCGGTCAGGACGACCAGGCCCTCGGCGTGGCACCTTCTGGCGATCTCGCCCGCCGCCGTGGGGTGCGGCTCCTTGGTGCCGGGGACGACCAGCTCGATGGCGATCATGGCACCCCGGCCGCGCACGTCGCCGATCACCGGGTTGCGCTCCGCCATGGCGCGCAGCCGGGGGAGCATGATCTCACCGACGCGGCGGGCCCTGCCGGTCAGGTCGTCGGCCTCGATGCTCTCCAGCACGCCCAGCGCCGCCTCGCAGGCGAGCGGGTTGCCGCCGTAGGTGCCGCCCAGGCCGCCCACGTGGACCTTGTCGAGGATCTCGGCGCGCCCGGTGACGGCGGCCAGCGGCAGGCCGCCCGCGATGCCCTTGGCGGTGACGATGATGTCGGGGACGATGCCCTCGTCCTCGCAGGCGAACAGGTGGCCGGTACGGGAGAAGCCGGTCTGGACCTCGTCGGCGACGAACACGATGCCGTTGGCGCGGCAGAACTCCAGGATCCTCGGCATGAAGCCCCTGGCGGGCTCGATGAAGCCGCCCTCGCCGGCGATCGGCTCGATCACCACGGCGGCGACGTTCTCGGCGCCGATCTCCTTGGTGATCTGGTCGATCGCCTGGGCCGCGGCCTCCTCGGCGCAGTTCTCCGGGCCGGTGGGCCAGCGGAACGGGTAGGCGAGCGGCACCCGGTAGACCTCGGGGGCGAACGGGCCGAAGCGGTGCTTGTAGGGCATGTTCTTGGCCGTCAGCGTCATCGTCAGCAGGGTCCGGCCGTGGTAGCCGTGTTCGAAGACGACGACCGCCTGGCGGCCGGTGGCGTGCCGGGCGACCTTGACCGCGTTCTCCACGGCCTCGGCGCCGCTGTTGAGCAGGAACGTGCGCTTCTCGTGGTCGCCGGGGGTGATCTCGTTGAGCCGCTCGGCGACCCGCACGTACGACTCGTACGGCGTGACCATGAAGCAGGTGTGGGTGAAGTCCGCCACCTGCCTGCTCACCCGCTCGACGACGCGCGGGGCGGAGTTTCCGGCACTGGTCACCGCGATGCCGGATCCGAAGTCGATCAGCGAGTTGCCGTCGGCGTCGACCACGACACCGCCTCCGGCGTGCGTCACGAAGACGGGCAGCGTGGTGCCGATGCCCGGGGGTACGGCGGCCTGCTTGCGCGCGAGCAGCTCGCGGGATCTCGGGCCGGGGATCTCGGTGACGAGGCGGCGCTCCTGCGGAAGCGAGGGGCCGCCCTCGGTGACGGTGCTCATGATGTGAAGCTATGTCGCCGATGCCGGTGTGCCGATGATGCACTATGGCAAAATTGCCGGGAGCAGAATAGACATAACGTATAAAAAGGAGGTGGTGGTGGCGCCGACGCTCAGTACCGTCGTGCGGCGGCTGCCGCTCGGGCTCGTCGTCCTCGCCGGGCGGGAGGCGCTCGACCGGCCGGTGCGCTGGGTGGCGGTGAGCGAGCTGGAGGACCCCACCCCGTTCCTGGAGGGCGGTGAGCTGGTCCTCACCACGGGCATGCGCCTGGACGCCCGCAACGCCGGCCCCTACGTCGAGCGCCTGGTCGCCAGGGGGGTCGCCGGGCTCGGGTTCGGCGTCGGGCTCGGGCACGAGACGATCCCCGGGGAGCTGGTCGAGGCCGCCGCGCGGGCCGGGCTGCCGCTGGTCGAGGTGCCGCGCGACACCGCGTTCGTCGCCATCGGCAAGACGGTCAGCGAGCTGATCGCCGCCGAGCAGTACGACGAGCTCAGCAGCGCCTTCGCCGCCCAGGGCCGCCTCACCCGCGCCGCGCTGCGCCCGGAGGGCCCGCGCGCGGTGATCGACCGCCTGGCCCGCGAGCTGGGCGGCTGGGCGATCCTGCTCGACGAGGCGGGAGCCGTACGCCACCTGGCGGGCAGCGGGGCGGCGGCGGCCGGCGCGGACCTCGGCCCCGAGCTGGAGCGGCTGAGAAGGATCACCAGCCAGGGCGCTCCCGCGAGCGTGGCCCTGTCCTCGCCCGGGGAGCACGTCATCGTGCGGCCGCTCGGGGCCCGCCGCGTCAGGGGATTCCTCGCCGTGGGCATCGGCCGGTCCTTCACCCCGGTCGGGCACACCGTGGTCAACGCCGCCGCGTCCCTGCTGACGCTCGCCGTCGAGCACGGCGGGGAGCACCTGGCCGCCGAGCGCCGGGTCCGCTCCGCGGTGCTGCGGCTGCTGCTGGCCGGGCAGGTGGACGCCGGGCGCGAGACGCTGGAGCGGCTGGGGGAGCGGCTCGGCGACGGGCCGCTGGTGGCGGTCGCCTGCGCCGGTGAGCGGGAGGCGGTGCTGGAGGCCGCCAGGGGCGAGTTCGCGGCGGCCGACGGCGACAGGGTGGTCCTGCTGGTCCCGGCCTCGCGGGCCGGTGCCGTGGCCGCGGCGCTCGGCGAGCACGGCCCCGTCGGCGTCGGCGACCCGGTGGGTCTCGACGGCCTGCGCGTGGGGCTCGACCAGGCCGACCAGGCTCTCGCCGCGGCCGGGCGCGGCGCCGGGCGGGTCGTTCGCTTCGCGGACCTGGCGGGCCGGGGGCTGCTCTCCCTGCTCGACCCCGACGTGGCGGAGGCGTTCTCCTCGGCGCTGCTCGCCCCGCTCAGGGAGCACGGCTCGCGCGCGGACCTGCTGGGATCCCTGCGCGCCTACCTGGACTGCAACGGCCACTGGGACGCGGCGGCGCAGCGGCTCGGGGTGCACCGCCACACCCTGCGCTACCGCATGCGCCGGGTCGCGGAGCTGGTCGGCCGCGACCTTGAGGACCCCGCGGTCCGCGCCGAGCTCTGGGTCGCCCTGGCCGTCGCCGGGTGAGGATACCGCCGGGGAAGGCGCCGTCAGGACGGCTCTCTCAGGCTGGGGAGCGGTCGACGACCAGGTAGCGGGAGATGACCGCGTAGGTGACGGTGTCGTAGATGCTGCTGTCGCGCAGGTGCCCGGCACGTTCCAGGCTGATCGCGCCCTGGGCCGCGGCCCACACGGCGTCGGCGATCTTCCTGGGCTGGGTGGGGACGATGTACCCGGCCGAGATGCAGTCGGCGATCACCCGGTCGACGATGTTCAGCGCCGCGCGGGCGAGGGTCCTGGCCCGCTCGCTCGGCGTGAAGCCGGGGATCGCGCGCTCGAACATCAGGGCGTAGTAGCCGGGCTCGTCCAGCGCGGCCTCCCGGTAGACGGGGCCCAGGGCGATGAGGTGCTCCAGCGCGTCCTTGCGCGAGGGCACGGCCTCCAGGCGGCGCCGGAAGCGCTCGAAGCCCTCCAGGTACAGCGCCTCGGCCAGGCCCTCCTTGCTGCCGAACATGGTGTAGATGACGGTCGTCGAGCAGCCCGCCTCGGTGGCGATGCGGCGCATCGACAGGCTCTCCGGCCCGATGGTGACCAGCAGCTGGCTGGCGACGTCGAGCAGCCTGGCGCGAAGCTGGTCCTGGGAGGCCCGTTCGCCGACGAGATAGGCCCCCTGAAGGCCGCGCGGCGCCGAGGAGGTCATGCGCCCACGCCCTTCCAGTCTCATCGTCCATCCGGTGACTTAGCCCCGGTGAGGATCATTCAAACCGGCACCTTGTAAGGAATATCCCCGAATACCCCTGTTTTCGTTACAGGGGATGGTGGACGGGTTTTATGCGGAACGGCGTACCGTCACGGGGCTGTTGTGCGGAGTGGAGTAAGGCCGCCCCCCAGCCGGTGACATAGCGTCGGGGGCATGGACGTGCGCCCCTTCTGGCTCGCCGGACGCCCCGCCACGGGCGAGGCAGAGCTCACCGTGACCAACCCCCACGACGGCCGTGTCGTCGCCGTCTGCTCCGTGCCGACCGACGGCCAGGTCGAGGAGGCCGTCGCCGCCGCGGCGGCGGTGCGCAGACAGGCGGCCGCGCTGCCGATCCACGTGCGGGCCGAGGCCCTCGCGCACGTCTCGCGCCGCCTGGCCGAGCGCGCCGACGAGATCGCCGCCCTGATCACCGCCGAGAACGGCAAGCCGATCTTCTGGGCCCGCGGCGAGGTCGGCCGCGCGGTCTCCACCTTCAGGTTCGCGGCCGAGGAGACCCGCCGTCTCGGCGGCGAGACCGTGCGCCTGGACACCGAGGCCGCCTCCGCCGGCCGCCTCGCCTACGTCTCGCGCGTCCCGTACGGCCCGATCCTGGGCATCAGCCCGTTCAACTTCCCGCTCAACCTGGTGGCGCACAAGGTGGCCCCCGCCATCGCCGTCGGGGCCCCGATCGTCCTCAAGCCCGCCCCGGCGACGCCGGTCTCCTCGCTCGTCCTGGGCGAGATCCTGGCCGAGACCGACCTGCCCGAGGGCATGTTCTCCGTGCTCCCGGTGTCCAACGACCGCGCCGGCGCGCTGGTCGAGGACCCGCGCCTGCCGGTCGTCTCCTTCACGGGCTCGGCTCCCGTGGGGTACGCGATCATGGACCGGGTCCCGCGCAAGCACGTGACCCTGGAGCTCGGCGGCAACGCCGCCGCGGTCGTGCTCGCCGACGCCGACCTCGACTGGGCCGCCTCGCGGATCGCGCTGTTCTCCAACTACCAGGCCGGTCAGAGCTGCATCGCCGTCCAGCGGGTGATCGTCGAGGAGTCGGTCCACGACGACTTCGTGGCCAGGCTCGTCCCGGCCGTCGAGGCCCTGGTCACCGGCGACCCCGCCGACGAGAAGACGCAGGTCGGCCCGCTCGTGTCGGCCGAGGCCGCCGAGCGCGTGGAGCGGTGGGTCGGCGAGGCCGTCTCGTCGGGCGCCCGCCTGCTGACCGGCGGCACCCGCGAGGGCGCCACCTTCGCGCCGACCGTGCTCGCCGACGTCCCGGCCGACGCCAAGGTCTGCCGCGAGGAGGTCTTCGGCCCCGTGATGGTCGTCCAGAGGGTGCCGGGGGTGGACGAGGCGTTCGCCGCGGTCAACGATTCCAGGTACGGGCTGCAGGCCGGGGTGTTCACCCGCAGCCTCGACAACGCCTTCCGGGCCAACCGGGAGCTCGAGGTCGGCGGTGTGATCATCGGTGACGTGCCGTCGTACCGTGCCGACCAGATGCCCTACGGAGGGGTCAAGGACTCGGGCGTCGGGCGCGAGGGGCTCCGCTCGGCCATCGCCGACTTCACCTACGAGAAGGTGATGGTGCTCACGGGCCTGACCCTCTGAGCCGGTCGCACCTCCGCGCCGGGGTCACGACGTGGAGGCCGTGGCGTAGAGGGTCCTGGCGGAGTCGCCGAAGTAGGGGCCGTACATGGTGTGGCGGTCGTCGCTGTACTTGAAACTGCTGACCGAGACGACCGTGCCCCGGCCGGTGGAGGCGTCGAAACCGCTCAGCCAGGGGCCTCCGCTGGACCCGGCGGTCATGTCGCAGCGCATGCCCTGGTCGCCGGTCTGCCCGTTCGGGTCGTCGCGCAGCGGGCCCGCGCAGTAGACCAGGTGCTCGCCGTCGTAGGGCGCGTCGGCGGGGAAGCCGAAACCGCTGGCCAGGCGTCCCCGGGGGGCGCCGAACGCGATGTCCTGGCCGCCGACGACGTCGCCGAGGTGCCTGCCGCCGCTGGTGTTGACCGCCACCATGCCGATGTCGTGGCTGTCGTCGCCCTCGCGCGACCAGGGGCCCGCGACGAACATGCGGCGCGCGGTGTACTGCCCGTAGGGGCGGTGGCCCTGACCGTAGCCGGGGACGAAGGTCCAGTTGTCGGCCCAGGCGCCGGTGCCGTCCTTGACGCAGTGGCCGGCGGTCACCACCAGGTCCTTGTTGGCGCTTTTGACCGAGCTGGCCGAGCACACGAAGTCGCTGCCCTTGACGGTGAGGAACACCCGCCCCGTGGTGCGCCCCACCACCCCGCCGGAGGTCCAGCGGGCGCCCGCGGTGCGGGACGCGGCGCCGTGCGGACTCCGGCGGGGGGCCACCCCCTGCCCGGCGGCCGAGAGCCGCCTGAGCATCCCGGTGACCTTGGCGAGCCGGTCGACGGGGAGCGCCGAGGCCATCCGGCGGGGGGTCCAGTAGCCGAGCACGCGCTCCCGCTCCGACGCGGTGGGAGCGGTCGCGTGCCCGACGACGTCCGGCATGCCGGACGCGGTCTTCTGAACGAAAGGCGCTATGAGGGTCTTCACGGCCCGTTGCCCGAACGCGGTGGCCGTCTGCCAGGTGGCCGTCGCGCCGGTCGTCGGGGCGCTCAGCAACCCGGCGACGAGCGGGGCGGCCGCAAGCAGGGGGAGGCTTGAGGTCATGAGACCCGAGTTTGCACTACGAGGGGTGTTCTTGTGATTACTTCTGGTGAATATCAGGGGGTGCCGGTGGTCTGCGCGGCCTCGTAGACGGCCCGCGCCTCGGTCCCGAAGTAGGGGCCGAACATCCAGCCGGTCGCGAAGGCGTACTTGAAGCTGTTCACCGAGTTCAGGGTGCCCAGGCCGGTGCTCTCGTCGAAGTCGAGGAACCAGGGCCCGCCGCTCGATCCGCCGGTCATGTTGCAGTTCAGCCCGATGTCGCGGGACATCAGGAAGTCGTCGAACGCCCTCCCGGCGCAGTAGACCAGCCTGGAGCCGTCGTACGGGGCCGCCGCGGGGTAGCCGAAGGAGTGCATCTGCCGGCGGCGCGCCTGGTTGAAGGAGACGCCCTGGCCGCCGACCACGTCGGTCAGCAGCCTGCCGTTCAGCGGGGCCACCACGGCGGAGGCCACGTCGTGGTTGACGTCCTCGCTGTTGTTCCACTGCGGCGTGGTGTAGAGGGTGGTCGCCACCCAGGTGCCGTACGGCCGGTCGCCGTTGCGGTATCCCGGCACGAACACCCAGTTGCCGTGGAAGGCGCCGCCCATCCTCACGCAGTGCCCCGCCGTGATCACGGTGCTCTTGTTCTCGCTGGTCACCGCGCTCGCCGAGCACGAGGCGTTGCGGCCCTGGTAGGTGAAGAACACGCGTCCCGCGGTCTTGACGATCGCCCCGCCGCGGGTCCACGCCGCGCCGGTGGAGGCGCGGGCGGCCGCCGCGCCCCTGGTGGTCGTGACGGTGTCGCCGCCGGGCTCGGTCGGGGGGACGGAGACGGGATCGGCCGCGGCCTGGGCCGCGAGCGCCCCCGCCGCGAGCCGGGCGCCGTCCTTCTCGGGGACGAGGGCGGCGAGCGGCCTGGCCGCCTCCATCTTCGCCTCGGTCCAGTAGCGCTGGACGGTCTGCTGCTCCTTCTTGGTGTCGGCCGCCTCCTTCTCGACCGGCTGGGGGACGGCCGGCGCCAGGGTGACGCCGCCTCCGCCCGTGCCCGCCGTGCCCGCCGTGTTCGACGTGTCCGCCGTGGCGCCGTGCGCGATCGTCGTGGAGAGCAGGGTGCTTCCCGCGATGGCGGTGAGAATGGGGACGAGCCGTGCCGTGCGCCGCATATGTACCTCCCGAGGGCCTGTTGCTGTTCCGGGAAGCTAGTGCGCCCTACATGCGTATTTCTCAAGCTTTGCAACTTTTGATATGACTAAATTCGGACTTAAATACCGCCTTTTATCGCGTGTTTCACGCCTAACAGTTTTTCGCCGTGATTCAGGCTGATCCACCTTGATCAGGCCCGGTACGGCCGATTCGACAGCGCGGCCCGAGCCGGGAGAATGGTGCGGTGCAGCCAGACACCGTCCGTTCCGTCGTCCTGCTCGGCTCGACCGGGTCCATCGGGACCCAGTCCCTCGACGTCATCGCCCGCAACCCCGGCAGGTTCCGGGTGGTCGCGCTGGCCGCCTACGGCGGCCGGATCGACCTGCTGGCCCGGCAGGCGGCCGAGTTCCGGCCGGAGGTGGTCGCCGTCGCCGACCCCGCCGCCGTGCCGGAGCTGCGCGAGGCCCTGGCCGCGCGCGGTGTCGGCGCGCGGGTGCTGGCCGGGCCCGAGGGGGTGGCGGAGGCCGCCGTCCAGTCCGCCGACGTCGTCCTCAACGGCATCACCGGGGCGCTGGGGCTCACCTCAACGCTGGCCGCGCTGGAGGCGGGCCGGACGCTCGCGCTCGCCAACAAGGAGTCGCTGATCGTCGGCGGCCCGCTGGTGAAGCGCCTGGCCAAACCCGGCCAGCTGATCCCCGTCGACTCCGAGCACGCCGCGCTGGCCCAGTGCCTGTGGGCCGCCGGGCCCACCGGCCCCGACGCCTCCGCCGTACGCCGCCTGGTCGTCACCGCGAGCGGCGGGCCCTTCCGCGGCAGGTCGCGCGCGGACCTCGCGGACGTCACCCCCGAGCAGGCCCTCGCCCACCCCACCTGGTCGATGGGGCCGGTCATCACGGTGAATTCCGCCACACTCGTCAACAAGGGCCTGGAGGTCATCGAGGCCCATCTGCTCTTCGACATCGGCTTCGACCGCATCGAGGTCGTCGTCCACCCGCAGTCGGTCATCCACTCGATGGTCGAGTTCGTCGACGGCTCGACGATCGCCCAGGCCAGCCCGCCGGACATGCGCCTGCCCATCGCCCTCGCCCTCGGCTGGCCCGAGCGGGTCGCCGACGCCTCCCCGGCGGTCGACTGGACCACCGCCCACACCTGGACGTTCGAGCCGCTCGACGACGAGGCCTTCCCCGCCGTCGCGCTGGCCCGCCACGTCGGCGCGGCCGGAGGCACGGCCCCGGCCGTCTACAACGCCGCCAACGAGGTCTGCGTCGAGGCCTTCATGGCCGGGCGCCTGCCCTTCCCCGGCATCGTCGACACCGTGGCGGCGGTGGTCTCCGAGCACACCGTGACCGAGGCCGGTTCGGTGGCCGAGGTGCTCGATGCCGACGCGTGGGCGCGCATACGGGCACGAGAGTTCACCGGGACTGCCTAGACTGGTGAGCGTCGTCGACTCTTCAAGGGCTGAAAATGACTTCTGTTGCTCTCGGAATCCCGTCCGTAAGGACCAGGCCGATCGCCGAGCGACGCATATCCCGTCAGATCATGGTCGGTTCCGTCCCCGTGGGCGGGGACGCGCCGGTCTCCGTCCAGTCGATGACCACCACGGTCACCGCCGACGTCAACGCGACGCTCCAGCAGATCGCCGAGCTGACCGCCTCGGGCTGCCAGATCGTCCGGGTCGCCGTCCCCTCCCAGGACGACGCCGACGCGCTGCCGATCATCGCCAGGAAGTCGCAGATCCCGGTGATCGCCGACATCCACTTCCAGCCGAAGTACGTCTTCGCCGCGATCGAGGCGGGCTGCGCGGCGGTCCGGGTCAACCCCGGCAACATCAAGAAGTTCGACGACAAGGTCGGTGAGATCGCGCGCGCGGCCGGCGAGCGCGGCGTGCCGATCCGGATCGGCGTCAACGCCGGGTCGCTCGACCCCCGCCTGCTGCAGAAGTACGGCAAGGCCACCCCCGAGGCGCTGGTGGAGTCGGCGCTGTGGGAGTGCTCCCTGTTCGAGGAGCACGGCTTCCGCGACATCAAGATCTCCGTCAAGCACAACGACCCGGTCGTGATGGTCCAGGCGTACCGCCTGCTCGCCGCTCGCTGCGACTACCCGCTCCACCTCGGCGTCACCGAGGCGGGCCCGGCCTTCCAGGGCACGATCAAGTCCGCGGTCGCGTTCGGCGCCCTGCTCGCCGAGGGCATCGGCGACACCATCCGCGTGTCGCTGTCGGCCCCTCCGGTCGAGGAGGTCAAGGTCGGCAACCAGATCCTGGAGTCGCTCAACCTGCGCGAGCGCGGCCTGGAGATCGTCTCCTGCCCCTCCTGCGGGCGCGCCCAGGTCGATGTCTACACCCTGGCCGAGCAGGTCCAGGCGGGGCTCGAAGGGCTGAAGGTCCCGCTGCGCGTCGCGGTGATGGGCTGCGTCGTCAACGGCCCCGGCGAGGCCCGCGAGGCCGACCTCGGCGTCGCGAGCGGCAACGGCAAGGGCCAGATCTTCGTCAAGGGCGAGGTCATCAAGACCGTCCCCGAGTCGCAGATCGTGGAGACCCTGATCGAGGAGGCCCTGCGCCTCGCCGACGAGATGGGCGTGGAGGTCGACCTCGACGACGACGCCCCGGGCCCGCAGGTCGTCGTCAGCTGAACCGCCCCGGCCGACCGGCCGCCCGGCGACCCGAACAGAAGGACCTCCGCTCGCTCCCGGGATCACACCGGGGTGCGGGCGGGTCCGTGTGTGCGCCCTTCCTCGCGCCGGGGCTCCGCTCCACCTCGTGTCATTACACTTAGCAATCATCTGACTACACTTTGCCAGGCATCCGGCTGTGTTCCGGATGATCGCGCCGCCCTCGGGAGACCATCGCCTCTGCCGTACGAGTAGGGGGATCACACAGTGAAGAAGAGGGTCGTCGGGATCGCCGCGAGCATCGCGATGCTGGCCGCGGCGGTGGGGGTGCCGCAGGGGGCGGTGGCCCAGGAGAGACAGGGGCTGGTCTGGGGGCCCTGCGAGGGGGCGGCCCTGGGGGGCGGCGGGGCGGTGCCCCCTTCCGCCGGGCGGGCGGACAACTCGATGGAGTGCGCCACCCTGAGGGTGCCGCTCGACTACGCCAACCCGCAGCGGACCATCGGCATCGCCCTGAACCGGATCAGGGGGAGAGCCGTCGACGACCGTCTCGGCGCGCTGCTGGTCAACCCCGGCGGCCCCGGGGCGTCGGGCCGCGACCTGGTCAGGGGCGTGGCGGCGGGGCTGCCCGACGGCCTGGCCGACCGGTTCGACGTGATCGGCTTCGACCCGCGCGGGGTGGGGGCGAGCGAGCCCGCGCTGAGGTGCGTCGACCCCGAGCGGTACTACGCGGCGCCCCGCCCCGACCAGGTGCCGGCGACCAGGCGCGACGAGGGCGTGCTGATCGCCCGGGCCCGCAAGTACGCCCAGGCGTGCGGCGAGCGGTGGGGCTGGATGCTGCCCCACATGACCACCGAGAACTCCGCCAGGGACATGGACGTGATCCGGGAGGCGCTCGGCGAGTCGAAGATCAGCTTCCTGGGTTACTCGTACGGGACCTACCTGGGCGCGGTCTACGCGACGCTCTTCCCCGACCGGCTCAAGCGGCTCGTCCTGGACAGCGTGGTCGACCCGCGCGGCATCTGGTACCGCTCGAACCTCGACCAGAGCATCGCCTTCCAGGACAGGCACAGGGACTTCCTGAAGTGGATCGCCCGCCACAACCCGGTCTACCGGCTCGGGGCCACCGAGAGGGCGGTCTCCTTCGCCTGGGACGCCATGCGGGACCGGCTGGGCGACCGCCCGGCCGGAGGGGTGGTCGGCCCGAGCGAGCTCGACGACGTCTACACCCTCGGCGGTTACTCCGACGCCGTGTGGCCGCAACTGGCCAAGGCGTTCTCCGCCTACGTCAAGAAGGGGGAGGCGACCCCCCTGGTCAACACCTACCGCAAGCACGCGGTGAACGACGCCAAGGACGAGAACAGCTACGCGGTCTACCTGGCGGTGCAGTGCCGCGACGCCGCCTGGCCGCGCGACTGGGCGCGCTGGCGGACCGACATGACCAGGGCCAACGCCAGGGCGCCCTTCCTGACCTGGCCCAACGCCTGGTACAACGCGCCGTGCGCCTTCTGGCCCCAGCAGGCGGGCACTCCCGTGCAGATCCGTGACAACGCCGCGCTGCCGCCGATCCTGCTGATCCAGGGCGAGCGGGACGCCGCCACCCCGTACGCCGGGGCGGTGCGGATGCGCGCCCTGTTCCAGCGTTCCCGGCTGCTGGCCGTGCCCGGTGGCAACCACGGGGTCGCGCTCAACGGGAACGCCTGCGTCGACCGGCGCCTGGCCGCCTACCTCAGGGAGGGCACCCTGCCCGGCGCCCGCCAGGGCTCGGACGCCCCGGACGCTCCGGACGCCCGGTGCCCGGGAATCCCCGCGCCCGTGCCGGTGGTCGCCCCCGCGACCGTCCGGGTGCCCGCCGGGCACACGGCGGTACGAGATGACCGAAGCAGGTAGATGAGAGGCTCTGTGTTGGTTCCTGCCAAATTCGAGGGGGTCGCGTAGGCTGAGCACGTGATGCTGCGCACAACGGCGTCGCGCGTGCTCGACGACAACGATCGAGACGAGGTCCTGGCGCTTCTCGACACCGACCCCGTCGGCAATGTCTTCGTCGCCTCCAGGGTCCGTTCGGTCGGGCTCAATCCGGCCAGGCTCGGTGGCCAGATGTGGGGGTTCGGGCCGCGCGGCGGCCTGACCTCCCTCTGTTACGCCGGGGCGAACCTGGTCCCGGTCAACGCCGGTACGGACGCCGTCTACGCCTTCGCCGATCGCGCGCGCAAGCAGGGCCGCCGCTGCTCCTCGATCGTCGGCCCGGCGGACGCGGTCGAGGTGCTCTGGGAGCGGCTGGAGCCGTACTGGGGGGCCGCCCGCGCGATCCGCTGGGCGCAGCCGGTCATGGTGATCGGCGAGCCGTCCCCCGTCCCCGCCGACCCGCTGGTGCGGCGCGTGCGGCCCGACGAGTTCGACATCCTGCTCCCGGCCTGCGTGGCGATGTTCACCGAGGAGGTGGGCGTCTCCCCGGAGGCCGGGGACGGCGGCGCCCTCTACCGGTCCAGGGTCGCCGAGCTGATCAGGATCGGCAGGTCCTACGCCCGCATCGAGGGCGGCCGGGTCGTCTTCAAGGCCGAGATCGGCGCGGTGACGCCGCACGCCTGCCAGATCCAGGGCGTCTGGGTCCACCCCGAGATGCGCGGCCGCGGCCACGCGGTGGCCGGGATGGCCGCGGTGGTCAAGCACGCGCTCGACTACTTCGCCCCGGTGGTGTCGCTGTACGTCAACGACTACAACGCCCCCGCCAGGGCCGCCTACCGCAGGGCCGGTTTCGTCGAGGTCGGCACGTTCATGTCGGTGCTCTTCTGAGGCTCGGTGCTCTTTCGAAGCCCGGTGCTCTTTCGAAGCCCGGTGCTCTTTCGAAGCTCGGTGTTTCTCCGAGGCCCGGTGCTTTTCCGAAGCCCGGTGCTCCCGCGAGGCGTCCGTCCGGTCAGGGGCTGCGGACCAGCCGGGTCACGAGGTGCTCCAGCTCCGTCTCCGGGTCCGCGGTGAGGCCCGCGTGGACCGGGCCGGTCTGCACGATCGTGCTGCGCGGGGCGGTGAGCCAGCGGAAGCGGCTGCCCAGCGGTTCCCTGGTCAGGGGGCCGGAGTCGGTGTCGCAGGAGCGCTGGTAGGCGCCGAGCGCGTGCCGTACCCCGTCGAGGTCCACGCCGGTGTCGAGGGCGCGCAGGCGCGCCTCGTCCAGCTCGACGCGGGCGCACAGGTAGCCGCGGGGCTGGCAGTACAGCAGCACGCCGGCGTTGATCAGCTCGCCGCGCTCCACGCGGGGGATGACCCGGATGATCGCGTACTCGTAGACGTCCTTCACCGGTTGTCCTTCCAGAACGCGCCCACCGAGCCGGTCTTCCTCTCCTGGTCCTGACGGGGGTGCCGGTCAGACGGGCCCGACGGCTCCGGCAGCCAGGTGCGCGGCCCCTGCGCGCGGGCCAGCAGGTGCTCGACGTACGCCTGCCGCACGGCCTGCGCCCCGTCGAACCCCGGCTCGTCCTCCAGCCACTCGTCGGGGACCTCGTCCACCACCCCGTCGAGCAGGTCCCTGGTGATCAGCTCGCTGAGCTCGGCGTCGGCCTCGGGCATCCGGGTGGCGAAGGGCGCCATCACGTGGTCGCCCGCGTCGAAGCCGCGCAGCGGGTTGGCCGAGGGCCAGTTGTGGTGGAACCAGAGCGCCGCGCCGTGGTCGATCAGCCAGGTGTCGCCGTGCCACAGGAGCAGGTTCGGGTTGCGCCAGCTCCGGTCGACGTTGTGGATCAGCGCGTCGAACCAGAGCAGGCGGGAGGCGAAGGCGGGCTCGGGGGGCCAGGCCAGCGGCTCGAAGCCCAGCGCGCCCGGCAGGAAGTCGACCGCCAGGTTGTTGCCCTCGCTGGCCTTGAGCAGGTCCTGGATCTCCTCGTCGGGCTCGCGGGCGCCGAGCTGCGGATCGACGTCGATCACCTTCAGCTCGGGCGTACGGAATCCCAGGCGCCGGGCCAGCCCGGCGGACACGATCTCCGCGACCAGGACCCGGCGACCCTGCCCGGCACCGCGGAACTTCACGACGTGGGTGCCGAGGTCGTCCGCCTCCATGACGCCGGGCAGCGAGCCGCCCTCGCGCAGCGGTGTCACGTAACGGGTGGCTTTGATCGCTTCGAGCACCTGGCCAGGCTACCCGGTCGGCCCGAGGGTGCCGTCCGCGCCGGGAGGCCGCCGGGTTCGGCCCAGGTGAGGGCCACCGTTCGCGAGGAGAGGGCTCGTGAGGAACTCGTGAGGAACTCGTGAGGAAGGAGGAGGGGACGGGCGGAGAAGCGGTTGAAGATTCGTACGAATGTGTTGTGTCTTGCCCTGACCTGAGCATCACATGAGTGTCACGGTGAGGGAGACAAGACCTTCACCCCCGTTGACTGTCGGCGATGCTTCTTCTTGAGTGAGAAGGGTGGCGGCGAGGGGAGGCTCGCGTGCCGTATGCGCAGCCGCTCAAAACGGGGGATCCGGCGGCGCTCGGTGAGTACGAGATCATCGGGCGTCTCGGAGAGGGTGGGCAGGGGGTGGTCTACGTCGGGGTGCGCCCCGACACCGGCTCCGAGCCCTACGCGGTCAAGCTTCTGCACGGTTCGGTGGGGGAGGACCCGGAGGTCTTCCTGCGCGAGGTCGAGCTGGCGAAGCAGGTGGCCAGGTTCTGCACGGCCCAGGTGATCGGCGCCGGACTGGACGGCGACCGGCCCTACATCGTCAGCGAGTACGTCGACGGCCCCTCCCTGCACCGCGAGGTCGCGGTCAGCGGCCCGCGCGAGGGGGGCAGGCTGGAACGCCTCGCCATCGGCACGGCCACCGCGCTGGCCGCCATCCACCGGGCCGGGATCGTGCACCGCGACTTCAAGCCGCAGAACGTGCTGCTCGGCCCCGACGGGCCGAGGGTCATCGACTTCGGGCTGGCCAGGGCGCTGGACGCCGCGGCCACCCAGAGCGGGCGCGGCGCGGGCACCCCCGCCTACATGGCGCCCGAGCAGGTGGAGGGCGCCGAGATCAACCCGGCGGCCGACGTCTTCGCCTGGGGCGCCACGATGTGCTTCGCCGCCAACGCCCAGGCGCCCTTCGGCCAGGACTCGATCGCGGCCGTCCTGAACCGGATCCTCACCGCGGCCCCGGAGCTGGGCCGTCTCGACGGGCTGCTCGGCGCGCTGGTGGTCGACTGCCTGGACAAGAACCCCCGCAACCGCCCCACCAGCAGGGAGCTGCTGCTCGCGCTGCTCGGCGACGACGGGGGCCGGTCGGTGAGCGTGTCCCGGTCCTCGCCGGTGCCGGGGTTCCCGCCCGTGTCCGGCGGGCCGGAGTCCTCCGGCCCGTGGCACGTCTCCGCCCCTTCGGGCTTCTCCGCCGAGCCCGGCGCCCCGGGCCGTTCCAGATCGTCGGGTGCGTCGGGTGCGTCGGGGGCCGCCTGGCGGGCCTGGTCCGGCGGGGCCGGTGAGCCGGGCGGCACCTCCTCGGCGGGCGCGAGGCGCGGCGTGCGGGCGTTCCTCGCCGGGGGCGAGGACTTCGACGAGCCCCGGACCCACCCCGGGCAGGCGGCCACCCGGGCCTCGGTCGCGGTCTCCGGCGCGTTGCTGATCAGCGCCGCCGTGCTGGTGGGGGTCCTGGTCCCGGCGCTGAGCGGCGTCTCGCCGGGAGCCGCGCCCGCCCCGCCGGTCGTCCCGGCGGTGGAGTCCACCTCCCAGGGGGAGACCGTGCCGCACGCGGGCAGGACGAGCGCTCCGATCAAGCCGCTCCAGCCCCTGCCGACGACCCCGGCCAGGCCCCCGCGCGCGGAGGAGGTCAGGTCCTCCCCCCTGCCGCCCCCCGCCGCCACGGTGGTCGTGCCCGCGCTCGTCGGACTGGATCGTTCCGAGGCGGCGCGTCTGATCAAACGGGCCGGGCTGGTCGCCGGGTCCGTCACCGCGGTCACCTCGGACCGGCCGCTCGGCGAGGTGCTCGCGAGCGACCCGGCGCCGGGGACCGCGCTGCCGAAGAAGGGCAGGGTCGACCTGCGGGTCTCCGGCGGCATCCAGGTTCCCGCGCTGGTCGGCCTCGCCAGGAGAGGCGCCCAGGCGGCGCTCGCCCAGGCCGGGCTGGTCGTCGGCGGGGTCAGCGCGCGCTGCTCGGACCAGCCGGCGGGACGGGTGCTCGCGAGCACCCCCGGCGCGGGCAGGAGCGTCTCCCCGGGCAGCGCGGTGGATCTCGTCGTCTCCAGGCGCGGTGTCCCGGTGCCGCCGGTCACCGGTCAGAGCGCGGGCGACGCCTCCAACACCCTGGGCGGGGCGGGGTTCGCCGTACGGACGCGGGCGCGGCTGGTCACCGGCGAGGGCCAGGACGGGGTGGTGCTCGCGCAGAGCCCGGCGCCCGGCACCTGCGCCAGGTCCGGGGCGACGGTCGTGATCACGGTCGGTGTCGGGGGCCAGAACGGGCCCGGACCCGGACCGGGGCCCGGACCCGATCCGGGGGAGAGCACCGAGCCTCCCGATCCCACGGCCTCGCCGGCGCCCGTTCCCGGGGAGGCCGCCCCCTCGGGGTGAGGCGTCCGGCCGGGAAGGGCGGTCCTCAGAGGGAGGCCAGGGTGGTGGCCAGGAGGGTCCGCCTGACGTCCTCCTGGGGGAGGTCCATCGTCTTGACCACCGACTGGAGTGAGCCGAGCACGGCCCAGGCCCAGATCCGGCGGGTGGCGTCCGGCTCGTGGCCGGCCAGGCGATGGTAGATCACGTCGCGGAAGACGCGGATGGCCTCGCCGGGGGAGCCGGGAGGCGCGTCGTCGGCGCCGCTGATGTCCTCCAGGATGAGCCGTATGATCGCCCGGTGCCTGACCACGAAGGTCACCAGGGCCTCGACGAAGGCGCGGTCGTCGTCGAAGTCGCCCTCGATCAGGGCCACGATGTCCTCGGCGGCGGGCGCGATCAGCTCGGTGGCCAGGCGGTCCTTGGGGTGGAAGTGGTAGGCGACGGCCGTCTTCGTCAGGCCGACGGCGGAGGCGATGTCGGCCAGTGAGGTCGCCGCGTAGCCGCGCTCGGCGAACAGCCGGCGGGCGGCGTCGAGGATCCGTTCACGCGTGTCGTGCCCGTGCTCAAGTGTGGTCATCGTCTCATTCCCACGCTCTCTAGAGCATTTACAGATTTGTCCCCCTACGCTCATACCGTAGGTACTGTACGAGCGTACAGTACGGCATTTCAGGACATTTGATACTGAAGCGGGGCGGTTCGCCGATGTCTGGTTTGCTGGGGCGGCTGGGAAGCTGGTGCGCGCGGCACGGCAGGGCCGTGCTGGCCCTGTGGGTGGTCGCGGCGGTGCTGCTGACGGCGGGATCGGTGTTCTTCCCCGGCCCGGTCAGCAACGACGTCAGCATTCCCGGCACCGACGCCCAGCGGGCCGTCGACCTGATGAAGGACGGTTTCGGTCCCGGGTACGGGGCGGGCGGCTCGGCCCAGATCGTCCTCTACTCGCCGGACGGCCCCCTCATCACCGACGCCAGGAAGCGCGCCGTGGAGCGCGCCGCGGACCGGATCCGCGAGGTGCCGCACGTGAAGGAGGTGAAGTCCCCCTACGAGGGCGGCGGCATCGCCCCCAGCCTGGAGATCGGCATCATCGCGATCAAGCTGGAGGGGAACGACACCGCCAAGATCGCCGAGACCACCAAGCTCCTCTCCGAGGCGGCCGAACCCGCGCGGGAGGCGGGCCTCGAGGCGGTCCCCGCGTCCTCGGGCAGCCCGGCGGACAAGGAGATCAAGACCGGGACGAGCGAGATCATCGGGGTGGTCTGCGCGCTGCTGGTGCTGCTGCTCGCGTTCGGCACCCTGGTCGCCGCGATGATCCCGATCTTCACCGCGCTGGTCAGCATCGCGACCGGGCTCGGCGTGGTGAGCCTGCTCGGCCACATCGTGGACGTGCCCAAGCAGGCGTCGATCATGGCGACGATGATCGGCCTCGGTGTCGGCATCGACTACGCGCTCTTCCTGCTCAGCAGGCACCGCAAGCTGCTCGCCGACGGCCTGCCGGTCCACGAGGCGGTCCGCCGGACGGCCTCCAGCTCCGGCGGCGCGGTGGTGTTCGCGGGTGGCACCGTGATCATCGCGCTCAGCGCGCTCATGCTCGCGGGCTTCCCCCTGCTGCAGACGCTCGGCTGGATCACCGGCATCTCGGTCGTCTGCGCGGTGGTCACCTCGGTCACGCTGGTCCCCGCGCTGCTCGGCCTGCTCGGTCACCGGGTCAACGCGCTGCGCCTGCCGTTCACCGCGCGGAAGGGCAGCCACGGCTCCTCCGGCTGGACCTCGCTGGGCAACTGGGTGGCCCGGCGGCCGTGGAGCGTGCTCGCGCTCAGCGTCGCCATCCTGGCCGCGCTGGCCGCGCCCGCGCTCGCGCTCAAGCTGGGCACGCTCGACAACGGCTACGCCGACCGCGGCACCGACACGCGGCGCTCCTACGAGCTCCTGCAGGCCGGGTTCGGGCCCGGCATGAACGGCCCGCTCGTCGTGGTGGCGGACCTGGACACCAGGGTCGTCGACCGGGAGCCGGCCCCGGCCGTACTGGGCAACCTGAAGGACCGCGTCGCGGACGTCGAGGGAGTGGTCCACGTCGGCGACCCGATCCTCAACAGGGGCGGTACGGCGGCGCTGCTGCAGGCGATCCCCGCCTACGCCCCCGGTGACCCCCGGGCGCTCGACGTGGTCAAGGCCGTGCGCGCGCTCGACGTCGAGGGAGCCCAGGTGCACGTGGGCGGGCAGGTCGCCGGCATGGCCGACGCCGGTGACAGGATCGCCGGGCGCACGCCCCTGGTCGTCGGTGTCGTGGTCCTGCTGAGCGCGCTGCTGCTGCTCCTGGCGTTCCGCTCGCCGGTCGTCGCGATCAAGGCCGCGCTGATGAACCTGGTCTCCCTGGGGGCCGCGTTCGGCGCGCTGTCGCTGGTCTTCTCCCTGGGGCTGGGCAGCAGCCTGGTCGGCATGGACACCCCGGTCAGCGCGGACGGCTCCTACCTGAGCACGGTGTTCTTCACGGTGCCGATCGACAGCTACATCCCGCTGATGCTGTTCGCGATCCTGTTCGGCCTGTCGATGGACTACGAGGTCTTCCTGCTCACCGCCGTGCGGCAGGCGTACCTGAGGCACGGGGACAACCGCAGGGCGGTGGCCGAGGGGCTGGGGTCGACCGGCAGGGTCATCACCTCCGCCGCCCTGATCATGGTCGCGGTCTTCGTCGCGTTCGTCGCCTACCCGGACCCGATGGTCAAGATCTTCGGTGTCGGTCTCGCGGTGGCCATCGCGGTGGACGCCACGATCATCCGGGGCCTGCTGGTCCCGGCGACCATGGCCCTGCTCGGCAGGGCCAACTGGTGGTGCCCCGCCTGGCTGGACCGCATCCTGCCCGACCTCTCGGTCGAGGGCCACGAGGAGGACGAGCTGGAAGAGGGGCCGGAGGGGCCGGAGCGTCCGCGCAGGGAGCTCGTCGGCGCCGGTCACGGCTGACGGGGGCGGGCGCCGGCCCTGGTCCCGTCCAGGGCCCGCCGGTCCCCGGTCCCGTCCGCCGGTCCCCGGTCCCGTCCGCCGGTCCCCGGTCCCGTCCGCCGGTCCCCGGTCCCGTCCGCCGGTCCCCGGTCCCGTCCAGGGCCCGCCGGTCCCCGGTACCGTGCAGGGCCGGTCGGTCCCGGTTCCGGCCGCCGGAAGGGCCGCGGGGCAGGTGGTCCGTGCGTACGGCGCGAGGAACGCCGGCCGGTGTCCCAGTCGCTTCCAAGTCCTCCCCAAGTAGTCTCCGCCAGGCTCTCGCCCGGGAAGCGAGTTTGGGGAGAGTACGAAGATGTGGGGAAGAATCGGCGCCGTCGCCGGACTGGTGCTGGCGAGCACGCTGGCCCTGCCGGGCACCGCGATGGCGAAGCCCAAGGAGGTGGACGTCCCCGTCGGGACGTGGCTGGCGGCCAGGACCCATCCGGCCGTCCAGCTGACCTCGGTGTCCTACACGGCCGACGTGGCCGTGCCGACGCCCGAGGCGAACCTGGAGGCGATCAGGACCCTCACCCAGCAGGGGGTCGACGCCGTGCAGAGCGGCAAGATCTCCTCCGACGAGAACAGCATCTACCGCTGGGTCGTACAGCAGATGGCCAAGGACCCGGGCCGCTACTTCTCGCCCGGCGGGCAGGAGCGGGTGGTCGAGGCGACGGCGGGCGGGCTGTGCACCGGCTGGTGGGTCACGCCGGACGGCTACATGGTCACCGCGGCGCACTGCGTCGGCCAGGAGGAGACCGAGCTGGCGCGGACCTTCGCGGCCCAGGCCCTCACGAAGATCAATGAGAAGGACGCCGCCGACCTGGTCGCCGACCTCGGCGACATCGCCTCGGACGAGGAGATCCTCAGGACGGCGACGAAGATCTTCCAGGTCTGGAACGCGGACAACATCAAGATCCGCAACGTCAAGAGCTCGCTCTCGCTGCTGCAGAGCCTGCCGGGCGGCGGTGTCGACAAGACCACCAAGACGGTGCCCATCGAGCTGGTCGCCAAGGGCACGGTCTACCCGGGCAAGGACGTCGCGATCCTCAAGGCCAACGGGCAGAACAACCTGCCGACCGTGCCGCTGGGCGAGGACTCCGACGTGCGCGTCGGCGACACCCTCTACATCAGCGGGTTCCCCGGCACGGTGACGCAGACCTCGATCTTCAACCTGGAGTCCAAGCTCGACCCGGCGTTCACCGAGGGTCCCTACAACGCCGCCCGCCAGACCCCCGAGGGGGTGCCGTACATCCAGACCCAGGCGCCCTCCTACCCGGGCAACTCGGGCGGGCCGGTGTTCAGCAAGGACGGCAGGGTCATCGGCATCCTCGTCGGCGGCCTGATCCAGCAGGACGGTGGCTCCACCGAGGGCGAGAGCTTCGTGCTGCCGGTCAGCATCGTCAAGGAGAAGCTGAACGAGAAGAACATCAAGCCGGCCGAGTCGACGACGACGAAGGCCTACAACGAGGCGCTCGACCTGTTCTTCCAGAACAAGTACTCCGACGCGCTGCCCAAGTTCCGCGAGACGCAGGCATTGCAGCCGAACCACCCGTACGTCGCCAAGTACGTCAGCGACTCCCAGCAGGCCATCACCGCGGGCAAGGACGAGAGCGGCACGCCGATCCTGCCGTGGCTGCTGTGGGGCGGCGGCGGCCTGGTCGCCCTGTTCGTGATCGGCACGCTCGCCTCGGTCGCCAGGGGCAAGCGCCGTTCCAGGGGGCCGGCCCCGTTCCCGCCCGCTCCGTACGGCGCGCAGCCCGGCTACCCGGCGCAGGTCCACGGCGCCGCCCAGTACGGCCAGCCGCCGTACGGCCAGCAGGGACAGCCGTACGGCGCGCCGCAGCAGTACCAGCAGCGAGCGCCCCACCCGCTCCCGGCCGCGCCCGAGGACACCCGGGCGGTCCGCCCGCACTCGCCCTACGGCCCGCCGCCGGGGAGTTCCGGAGGCTCCAGGGGGCCCGGGGCCAACACCCGGATCGCCGGGCTGGAGGCGGAGCTGGAGCAGCTGCGCCGCAACATCGGACGCCCGCCCGAGCAGCGCTGAGCGCACCTTCCTGAGCAGCGCTGAGCGCACCTGCCCGAGCAGCGCTGAGCGGGCCCGCCCGATCGGCCGGGTACGCGGAATCGGGTCGGTGCGGCCGTGGTCAGCCGGTCCCGGTGGCGAAGGGGCCGCCGGCGCCGAACACGAGCCGCGCGAAGTTCTCGCCGATGCGGCGGTGTCCCTCGGGGTCGGGGTGAACCTCGTCGGGCAGCGGGACCTCGGCGTAGTCCGTCTCGCCGTAGAGGTCACGGCCGTCGAGGTAGTGCAGGTTCGGGTCGTCGGCCGCCCGCTGCTCGACGATCCGCGCGAGCTCGTCGCGGATGACGTTGAGTGTCAGGCGCCCGGCGGCACGCTCGGCCGGGTCGCCCGTGGCCCTGAACCGCAGGGTCCCGCCGTCGAGGTCGGGCGCGAGCGGGCCCGGGGTGTCCTCCTGGATCGGGCACAGGATGGGGGACACGACCAGCAGCGGAGTCGCCGGATGCCCCTCGCGGATGGTGTCCAGGAAGCCGTGGACCGCGGGGGTGAAGGCGCGCAGGCGCATCACGTCGCCGTTGACGACATTGATGCCGAGCTTGACGCTGATCAGGTCCGCGGGGGTGTCCCGCATCGCGCGGGCGGTGAACGGGTCCAGCAGCGCGCTGCCGCCGAACCCCAGGTTGACCAGCTCCACCCCGCCCCCGGCGGCTGCCAGGGCCGGCCAGGTGGCGGTCGGGTGGGCGGCGTTCGAGCCGTGGCTGATGGAGCTGCCGTGGTGCAGCCACACCTCGCGCCCGCCGTCCCGCGCCGGCTCGACCGGGGCGTCGGTGCGCAGGGCGATCAGCTCGGTGATCTCCGTGTGCGGAAGCCAGATCTCGACGTTCTTGTCACCCGCGGGTAGGCCGGCGAACCGGGCGGTGCCCGCGGGCCCCTCGCGCACCTCGGCGGACTGGGTGACCATGTCGACGATCGTGCGGACCCTGCCGCCGGTCACCGTGGCCTGGGCGGCGAGACGGCCCTCGACCAGCAGGTCGTACACGCCGTCCGCGGGGGGTGGGAAACCCTGATGGACCCGCTTGGTGGGCAGCGTGTCCAGCTCGATCGCGGTGGCTCGGGTGCGGAAGGCCAGCCGCACGCCGGAGGGCTGCGCCTCGGCCACGGCCAGCCGGTCGTCGGGGATCTGCCGGCGCGCCCGGGCGGGCAGCCGGTGCGGCAGCAGGCCGTTCGCGGTCACCTCCACGTCGAGGTGACCGCGCAGCATGTCCGCGGTGACGGGGGTGGAGATCCAGTCGTGCTCGGTGCTCATCGTCTCAACCTGTTGATCTGAGTGCTTCGGGGATGTTCGTACGCGTCGGTGCGCGGTGCGCGGTGCGGTGGGCTGTCGTGGGTCAGGAGGAGGCCCGGTTCCGCAGCAGGGCGTCGAGGGAGTCCACGATCCAGTCCCAGGACTCGCGCGAGTCGACGGCGGTGTGGCTGAAGCCCCCGGCCGCCTCCAGGCTGACGTAGCCGTGGAAGACGCTGCCCAGCATCCGGACCGCGTGTGTCTGGTCCGGCTCCGCGAGGTCGTAGCCGCGCAGGATCGCCCGCGTCATCCGCGCGTGCCTGACGCCGGCACTGGCGGCCGCCGTCTCGGGGTCGAGCCGGAGCCGGGCGGCGGCGTAGCGGCCGGGGTGCTCCCGGGCGTAGTCGCGGTAGGCGTCCGCGAACGCGGCCAGGGCGTCCCTGCCCGCACGCCCGGCCAGCGCGGCGGCCACCCGGTCGGCGAGCTCCTCCAGCGCGAACAGGGCGATCCTGGTCCTGAGGTCCTGGGAGCTCTTCACGTGCGAGTACAGGCTCGCGACCTTGACGTCGAAGCGCCGGGCGAGCGCCGAGACGGTCACCTGCTCGAAGCCGACCTCGTCGGCGAGTTCCGCCCCCGCCCTGGTCAGACGCTCCGGGGTCAGCCCTGCTCTAACCATGAGCTTCCTCCTGTATGCCGACAAGCATTATGCATTTGCCTAATACCTTTAGGCAAATCGGCCCGTCGTTTATGGAGGCGGTGACCTGGCGTTCCGTCCCGGTTAGACCAACGCCGCCCGGCGGCGTCCTCGGTAACCGCTGTGGACCAGGATGTCGCCCGGCTCGGCGGGGGGCTCGGCAGCGGCGATCGGGACGCCCGCCCCCGGTCCGGTGTCCGGGCGGGCGAATGCGGCGGAACGGGCGGGAGCGGCGGACCGGACGGGGCGGGCAGGGCGGGTAGGGCGGGTAGGGCGGGCGGGACGCGCCGGGACGACCGGGACGGCGGTGGTGGCCACGGAGTCGGTCCGGCGGTGGCGGCGGCCACGCGGCGGGGCGTCCTGGACCAGGGTCGACGACTCCACCACGGCATGCTCGTGCAGGCGACGCCTGCCCCGGTAGGGGGCGCCGCGACGGTCGTCGCGACGGTCCGGCACGCGGGGTTCCTCGACGTGGGCGACGGGGGTCGTGACCGAGGGGAATCCGGTGCTCGCGACCGGGGCCGCGGTGCTCTCAGTGCTTCCGGTGCTCTCGGCGCCGAGGCCCGGGGAGGCGACGGGCCCTCGGGCCGGGACGGGCGTGTGCGCCGAGGTGTGGAGGGCGGGGCCGGGGGGTGTGGCGAACAGGTTCTCGGCTTCGGAGGCGGAAAGGGTCTCCGGAAGGCCGTGGGAGAAGGAGGCGCGGGTCTCCGGAAGGCCGTGAGAGAAGGGGGCCGGGGTGGCGGAGGTCTCTGGGAGGTCGCGGGAGAAGGGGGTGGCGGTTTCCGGGAGGTCGCGGGCGGGGACGTGCGGGAGCTCGCGGGCCGGGGTGTTCGAGGTGTGCGAGAGCTCGCGGGGCGGGGTGTTCGAGGTGTGCGAGAGGTCGCGGGCCGGGGCGTTCCTGGGCAGGCGGCGGCGGCCGGGGGCGCGGCGGCGGCCCGGGGTCCTGCGGGACGAGGGGGAGGGGGCGGCGAGGGCGGGGGCGAGGAGCCGGGTCCTCGACTGCCTGGCCTTGCCGTGCGCGAGGATCGCGACCGCGGCGAGCAGCACCGGCGCGAGCACGGCGGGGGTGTCGAGGCCCGGGGCGGGCGTGGCCAGGTCGCGGACGGTGGCGGTGGGCGTGACGGCGAGCGCGCTCGTGTCGGCGGTGGCGGCCTTGGCGTGCTTGCCGGGCGAGGTGCGGCCGGCGGGGGCCGGTGCCTGGGGCCTGGCGGGTGCCCCGGCGCTC
Source organism: Streptosporangium sp. NPDC002721 (assembly GCF_042888905.1). Taxonomy (NCBI): domain Bacteria; kingdom Bacillati; phylum Actinomycetota; class Actinomycetes; order Streptosporangiales; family Streptosporangiaceae; genus Streptosporangium; species Streptosporangium sp. NPDC002721. The sequence continues at coordinate 311,359 of NZ_JBIAQI010000007.1, read as the reverse complement.
GTCCGGTCGTTCGCCTGGTCGCCCTGCCGGGTGCCCTGGGCGCTCGCGGCGGGGTTCCCGCCGGAGGAGGTCCTGCCGTCGTCCGCCGAAGCGGCTTTACCTTCCTTGCCTTCCCTGCCGTCTCGCCCGGTTTTCCCGGGCGTCGTCCCGGCGGCGTGCTTGGGAGCCGGTCTCGGCTGCTTGGCCGGGCCCGTGGACGTCGGGGTCTCCCTCGTGGCCAGGGGAGCGGGGAGCATCGCGAGCAGGTCGGGGCCGGGACCGATCACCACCGTGTTGTCCCCGGCCGCGGCGGGCTTGACGACCGTCTGCTTCTCGGTGGCCTCCCGGTCCAGCCGGGCTTTGATCTTCTCCGGGTACCCGTAGCCGACGACCTTGCCGGTGTCGCGTTCCTTGCGCTTGGCGACACCGCCGTCGATGTTGCCCTCGATCGTGTGGATCCTGCCCCCCTCGACCCCGGTGACGATCCCGACGTGGTCGATGTGGTCGATCCTGTTCGAGCCGCTCCAGTCGAAGAAGACGATGGCCCCGGGCTTGGGGACGGTGCCCCAGGCGTCCTGCTGCCTGAACCACTGGGCGTGGTGGACGGTGTAGGCGAACTGGCCGACCCACTCCTGGTAGCCGAGCTTCTCCGCCGCCCACGACAGGTACATGTCGCACCAGGGGGCGGCGGTGTAGTCGGCGTCGAACTCGACGTTCTTGCCGTACCAGTCACCGAACTTGGTGTAGCCGCCACTCTTCTCGGAGTATCCGAGCTGGCTCTCCAGCAGCTCGATGAACTTGTGCATCTCAGGTGTCATTGAGAGTTTCGGGGGACCCCCGGCGGCCGTGCGGGCATGGTCGCTCCGCCTCGCGACCTGGCCACCGGGAGACAGGGTTGAGCGACGGCGCGTTCACGCGAGCCCACCGAGGGTGTGGAGGGACGCATGTGGCGGCACCACTGGCCAGTTGTCTTCCGTGACGAGGGAGGTTACCCGGCCCCAAGGACAGGTCACGACATGCTAAAGGGCGCGTCAAGTCGCTCGGCGCCACGCATGCGGACAAAAGACGACGTCAGGAGGTTGCCGGATGATCTCCGATGGTAAAACGCCCGGTAAAAAGATCTACCGGTTCGCCGCGATCGGGGCCAGGAACGCCGTATCCGCGCCGTTCGATCTTGCCGATCGTTCTTTGCGTCCGCGTCCGGTTTCTTTACCTTCTGGCGAAATGGGTAGACATATGGGTATTTATCCCGCTATGCGCGTATGGGCGCTGGGAGATGCTGGTCACATCAGGAAAGGCTCACAAGCAACCAACGAAGGTCAAAAGGTACGAGCCATGTGTCAACACCAGCCGCGCTGCCCGCTCGCAAGCGCACCCGATCACGAAGCCGCGTCTCTCGTGGCCTTCCACCCCGAGCAGGGGTGGGGCCTGCTCTGCAATGGTGTGGTGGTCTTCGACGACACCGGAGCGCTCCTGCCCGACGGTCGCAGCACTCCCGTCCACGGTATGCCCCTGCACCGAGTCTCCCTGGGTCAGGCGGCATGATCTCGCCGCGCGTGCCCGCCGGATCGGGACCGGACGCGCCGCGCGGGCGGACCGTCCCGCGGCGGCCGACGGCCTCCGGTGGCGGACACGCGTGCGGGCCACGCCTGATCGGGACAAACGCCGACCACATAGGTGAACGCTCATGAACTCCCTTCTCGAAGGGTCGTACGGGCAGAAGACGTCGTGCTCCTTCGCGCCCGAGTCGGTGTCCGTACCCCGGGCACGCCACCTGACCCGCGCCTGCCTGGCGGACTGGGGACTGCACGAGCACAGTACGGTCGCCGAGCTGCTCGTCAGCGAGCTGGTCACCAACGCGCTGTGCCACTCGCGGGGCACCATCAGGTTCGCCCTCTCCTTCGAGGACGGCCTGCTGCGCTGCGAGGTCGGGGACGCGGACGCGGACTCCTCCCTGCCCCGCGCGCACCGGGCACGCGACGACGAGGAGCGCGGACGAGGGCTTCACCTGCTCGAACTCCTGTCCTGCTGCTGGGGCAGCGCCCGCACGACCGACGGCAAGGCCGTCTGGTTCGAGCTCACCACCGCGAACTCCACCGCGAACTGCTCCGCGAACTCCACCGAGGCCTGACCGCGAGGTCGATCGACGCGCCGCCTCCGCGACGTACGGCCAACGGGCCGGACGCCTCCGCCGAGAGCCGACCGCGCGAGATCGGCCGCACGCGCCGCCCCGGGCTCGGACCGCGCGACCACCGCCCGGCTCCTTGAGAGGCCGGGCGCACATACCACCTCCGAAGGCCGAAGCCAGGTTCCCCGACCCGGTTCCGGCCGGGCGCCGGAGCCGACGGGATCATCGCACTCGTCGGCTCCGGCGCCTTTTTCGCGGGTCCCCGTCAGTCGTCGGGCGGATGGTCGCCGTTCGCGTTCCGGATGCGCTCGCCGGTCCAGACGGCGATCTGGGCCCGCGAGTGGAAGCCGAGCTTGGTCATGATGTGCTCGACGTGACCTTCGGCGGTGCGCTGGGCGATCGTCAGCGAGGCCGCGATCTCCTTGTTGCTCAGTCCCCGGGCGACGAGCTTGGCGATCTCCGTCTCCCTGCGGGTCAGCGGTGAGGGCGCCTCGGCCTCGCCGGAGGGCTCGTCGCGGGGCGCCTCCTCCTCCAGGGCGAAGGCGACGGCCTCCTCGCACCGCATCCTCGAGCCCTGCCTGACCATGGCGTCGAAGCCCTGCCTGCCGAGGGCCTCGCGACTGCGCTCCTCGCACTCGTCGTGGTAGCGCGTCAGGTGCCCGAAACCGGACAGCGGAGCCCCGATGGCCTGCCAGACCGCCTCCAGCACCCCCAGCAACCTGGCCGCCCGCCGGTGGTCGCCGTTCGCGGCGGCGATCCAGGCCAGCACCTCCAGGTTGACGCCGACGCCCAGGAGATCGTCGAGGGAGCGGTTGAACCTCAAGCTCTCCTTCTCCAGTTCGGCGGCGCGCGAGGTGTCGCCCTGGCGCCAGACCCCGAGACCGAGCGCCATCATCGCGTACGCCCGGTGCCAGCCCTCCCCGTGGGCGTCGCACAGCGCGATGCACTCCTCCCCGGCGGCGATGGAGCCGGACCAGTCGTCACGGAAGGAGTGGGCGAGGCAGAGCCGGACGAGCGCCAGCGCCTGGCCCGCCGGGTCGTCGTCGTCGCGGTGGCGCGCCGCCGCCTCCTCGTACAGGCCGATCGCGAGGTCGGAGTCTCCCCGGAACATGGCGATCATCCCCGAGTAGAGCGCGACGTAGGCCAGGACCGGCCCGTGCCCGGGACTCCTGCCGAGCTTCCCGGCCTCCTCCAGCATCGCCGCGGCGGAGACGATGTCGGCCTGGATGATGGCCAGCCAGCTGTCGGACCACAGCGCGCGGCCCCGGACCTCGTCGGAGCCGGTACCGCACAGGAGGCTCAGGTCCAGCCAGTGGCGCCCCTCCCTGAGGTAGTGGCTCGTGATCCAGTGGTAGAGCAGGTCGGCGGCCATGCCCAGGCCGGCGGTGGCCTCCCCGGGCTCGCCGAAGCAGTACTCCAGCGCGGTGCGCAGGTTGGCGTGGTCGAGCTTCAGCCTGCCCAGCCAGGACACCTGGAGCGGGCCGAACCGCGCCGCGTACGCCTCCGCCGCCAGCCGCCGGTAGTGGTCGCGGTGCAGCCGCCGCAGGGCCCCCTCCTGCCCGGAGGCCACGAGCTTCTCCCTGCCGTACTGCCTGATCGTCTCCAGCAGCCGGTAGCGGGTCGCGGTGGAGGCCGGGGGAGGGTCCTCCCGTATCAGGATCGACTTGCCCACCAGCCCGATCACCAGGTCGACCACCTCCTCGCGGTCGATGCCGTCCCCCGAGCAGACCGCCTCGGCCGCCGCGAGGTCCAGGCCGTCGGTGAACACCGAGGCGCGCTCCCACAGCAGCTGCTCCTTCTCGGTGCACAGGGCGTAGCTCCAGTCGATCAGCGCGCGCAGTGTCTGCTGGCGGGGCAGCGTCGCGGGCGAACCGCCGGTGAGCAGCCGGAACCGGTCGTCCAGCCGGGCCAGCAGCTCCTCGGGGGAGAGGGCGCGCAGCCGCACGGCCGCCAGCTCGATCGCGAGCGGGATGCCGTCCAGCCGCCGGCAGATCCGCTCCACCGCCGACCGGTTCGCCGCGGTGAGCGTGAAGTCCGGCAGTACGGCGGTGGCCCGCTCGACGAACAGGCGTACCGCCTCCGACTGCGCCGGCGGCTCCGCGGACGGCCCCGGACGGCCGGGGCCCGGCGGTGGCGGCAGCGGCAGGGTCGGCACGACCAGTGTCTGCTCGCCGGAGATGCCCAGCGTCTGCCGGCTGGTGGCGAGGATGCGCAGGGAGGGGGCCGCACGGACCAGGGTCCCGGCCAGTACGGCGCAGGCCCGCAGGAGGTGCTCGCAGTTGTCGAGGATCAGCAGCGCCCGCTTGTCCCGCAGGTGGTCGATGAGCACCTCCACCGGGGGCCGGTGGGAGACGTCCCTGATCGCCAGGGCCTCGTTCACCGATCCGGCGAGCAGCTCGGGGTTCTCCAGGCCGGCGAGCTCGACCAGCCACACCCCGTCGGGGAACGCCCGCTGGACGTCGGCGGCGACGCGCAGGGCCAGCCGGGTCTTGCCGACCCCGCCGGGGCCGGTGAGGGTCACCACGTGCGCCGCGGACAGCAGTCGCTTGACCTCGGCCATCTCGTGCCGACGCCCCACGAAACTGGTCACCTCGGGGGGCAGGTCCGTCGCCTGCCACCGCTTCGGGGTCACCTCATCCATCAGCGTCCATCAGCGCCTCACGCCGGCTTCGGCATCCGGCCGGCACAGTCCACACTATGCGCAGGTCGTTCGCCCGCGCGTACCCCGTGAGCTGGGCGGGAGCCGGTTGGGCACGGGCCGCCGCACCGGCGCGGCCCCGGTCACGTCACAGGAGGCGGTCCAGGAGGCCGCCCAGGTCGATGTCCACCAGGGCCGGCCCGTTCCCGGGAGGACCCTCCGAGTCCCGGGGGTCACGCGGTCCCGGGTCCGTGCTCGTGTCCGGGGCCGGGGTCGTCTCGGGGCCGGTGTCAGGGCTCGTGCCCGGGTCGGGGTCGCAGGAGGGCAGGTCGATCCGGGCGGTCCGGGAGGGCGCGTCGCCCTCGGGCACGGTGGTGATCGTCACCAGCCGGGTGACGTACCCCCCGCACCGGGGCGGATCGGCGAACTCCCCGGTCACCTCCCGCTCGTACTCGGTGTCGCCGGACAGCTCCAGCTCCCGCGTACCGCCGGGCAGCACCTCGCGCGTGTCCCCGAGCCGCTGCGCGAACCCGAGCCGCACGATCACCGCCGAGGCGCTGGGGGTCCTCACCCGGAAGCCGACCGTGGTGCCGTCGAAGGAGGTGATCGAGACCTCGGGGGGCGCGCACGCCTCGCCGCGTACCCTCTGCGTGCGGCTGACCGTCCCGCCCGGGAAGCGGGGCGAGGTCGAGACCGTGACCCGGCGGTAGAGGGTCTGCCCGCAGGCCGGGACGGCGAAGGTGTGCGGGACGGTGTGCGAGTAGGTCCTCAGCCCGCCGATCACGGAGGTCTGCGAGCCCGTCCGGGCGAGCCGGTCGCGGTCGGGCCCCTCGGCGAAGGTGATGGTCACCCCGACGTCACCCGTGGTGGAGGCGCGGAAGCCGACCGTGGTCCCGTGCCCGTCGATCCCCACGATCCTCAGGCCGCTGACCGCGTGCACGGCCCCCGGCGCCCCCGTCCCGGTGGGGTCCGGTGCCGGCGACCGGGTGGACGTGGGCAGGGGCGTGGGCCTGCCGGTGGGGGGCGCGGTCCGCGAGGGCGTGGGCAGCGGGGGCGGCGGCTGCGAACCGGTCGGGGAGGGGGGTGAGGGAGGCGGGGAGACCGGCGTCCGCGTGGGGACCGGGGACGGGGGCGGCGGGGGTGACGGGGGCGACGGGGGCGCTGTGACCTGGCCGGGGTTCGCGCCGCTGGAGGGGGACGCGGGTTTCCTGGCGGCGGCGCTCCCGGAGGGGCGGTCCGGCCCGGTGGAGGGCTCGGGAGGCGGCGGGACCTCGCTCCGCCGCCGCTGCGCGGGGGTCTCCTCGATCATCGCGGAGCTGGGCGGCGGGGTGAAGATCGTGTCGGCGGAGAGCCGGTCCTGCGGCCGGTTGGCCGCGATCACCCCCGCGGTCATCGCGACGGTGATCACCCCCAGCCCGGCCAGGGTCCTGGGCCCCAGCCGGGGCCGGCGCACCCGCCCCACCCGGCCGAGCACCGTCTGGGCGACCGAGGAGGAGGCCTTCGGCGCGGGCTTGGCCAGCGGGAACGCCAGTGCCAGCAGCGTGGCGAGCTCGGCCAGGTGCCGCCGCCCGCGCTGCTCCCAATCCGGCCCGTACGCCGCCAGCGCCGCCGTCTCCAGCTCCTCCAGGAACGCCCGCGCGCTCTGCGGCCGGTCCGCCGGGTTCTTGGCCATGCCCCGCATGACCAGCCCGCGCACCGAGCCGGGCACCTCCTCAGCCGGGATCGCCTCGTGCCGGTGGCGGTGCATCAGCACCAGGCGGTGGTCGGCCAGGTAGGGCCTGCGCCCGGTGAGGCACTCGAAGAACACGCACGTGGCCGCGTAGACGTCGGTCGCCGTGCTCGCCGGTGCCCCCTCCCACTGCTCGGGGGCCATGTAGGCCGGGGTGCCGGCGGTCATCCCGGCCTCCCCGACGTGGGCGGCGATGCCGAAGTCGGCCAGCTTGCTGCCGCCGTCGGCCTGGATCAGCACGTTCTCGGGCTTGTAGTCGCGGTGCACGACCCCGGCGTCGTGCGCGAAGGCCAGGCCGAGCAGCGAGCCCTTGAGCACGGTCAGCGCCGCCTCCGGGCTCGTGCTGCCGTGCTCGGACAGGATCCGCCTGAGCGCGACCCCGTCGACGAGCTCCATCACGATCGCGGCCTCGAGGACGTCCTCGTAGTACTCGTAGAGCTGGACCACGTTCGGATCCTGGAGCTCCACCATGACGCGCGCCTCCGCGCGGAAGCGCGTCAGGAAGCGGTGATCGTCCTTCAGGGTCGCGTTGAGGTATTTGATGGCCACGTAGGCACCGGTGGGGGCGTACGTGGCCAGCACCACGCGCCCGCCCCCGCCGGCGCCGAGTTCCCGAACCTCGCGGTATCCCGGAACCATCCCGTCCCCTTCCGAGTGCCGTCGACTTGTTCGACGGTCTCACCCATGCGGTTGGTTGTCACGATTGGTCAACTTTTGCGGAGGGTGATGCTGGAATCGTGCTCGGTAGCGGAGCGTGCCGGGGTTCGGCGAGCCGGGGAGGCCTAAGGGAGTGATTCGTAGACGGCCTCGGCCAGGCGGTAGGCGCGAAGGTTCCCCGCGGCGGCGCCCGCCATCCTGTTCATCGTGTACGCCAGGCCCAGGCCGTGCTCGGCGTCGCCGAGGCCCAGCGACCCGCCCATGCCGGTGTGGCCGAACGCGCTCTCCGCGCCCCTCGCGGGGGTGAGGAAGGTCATCGACGGGCGCATGTAGCCCAGCCCGAAGGAGCTGTCGACGAACAGCACCCTGTCCGGGCCGCTCACCCTCCTGCGCGTCGCGCCGGCCAGGGTCTCCGGGCGCAGGATCCGCCCGGAGACCAGGTCGCGGTAGAAGCCCGCCAGGGCCCGCGCGGTGGTGACGGCGCCCATCGCGGGCCAGCCGGCGCGCAGGACGACCGGGTGGTTGGCGCCGCCCCGCAGCCTGTGGATCGGCGGGTTGCCCAGGGCCCGGTTCATCAGGCTGTCCCTGTCGAGCGAGGCCCTGGCCATCTCGTAGACCGGGTCCCCCGGCCCCTGCCCCGGCAGCTCCGCCACCGGCGCGGGTTCCGCGGGCGCAGTCTCTGTAGGTGCCGTGGGGCGTTCCCCGGCGGACAGCCGGGCCGCCCGCGCCGCCACGTCGTCCGGGGCGCCGATCCAGAGCTCCAGGCCGAGGGGTCCGGAGATCTCGGCGGCCACGATCTCGCCCACGGACTTGCCCGACACCCTGCGGACCACCTCGCCGACCAGGAACCCGTAGGTCAGCGCGTGGTAGCCGTGCGCGGTGCCCGGCTCCCAGATCGGCTCCTGCCCGGCCAGCCGGTCGGCGATGGCGGCCTGGTCCTCGAACTCCTCGACCGGGACCGGTTCCTCGATCGCGGGCAGCCCCGCCTGATGGGTGAGGAGGTGCTCGACGGTGACGCGATCCTTGCCGCGCCGCGCGAACTCCGGCCAGACGTCCGCGACCGGCGCGGTGACGTCGAGCAGGCCGCGCTCGGCCAGCAGCTGCGCGACCGTCGCGGTCACCGCCTTGGTGCACGAGTACGCCAGCACGGGGGTGTCGCGCTCCCAGGCCCGCCCGCTGCGGCGGTCGGCGACCCCGCCCCACAGGTCCACGACCGGCTCGCCGTCGAGGAAGACCGCGAACGACGCGCCCAGCTCCTCGCCGCCGGCGAAGTGCGCGTCGAACACCTCCCGCACCCGCGAGAACCGCGGGTCGCAGTGCCCGTACGTGTCCACGCGGCCCCTGGTCCCGCCCTCTTCCGCCATCGCCCGTCCCGGTGTCTTAAAGTGAGCACTTGCTTGGTGGTCGAGCCTAACAACCGGAGCCGTCCGGGCACAGGAGAGCGGGGTCCTCTCCTTGGCCGTCCCATGGTCCCGGCGGGCGTGGCGACGCGCGGCGCGACCTGGGAAACTCTCCTCACGCGCGACGCGGGCGGACCGTTCCCCGCCAGGTGGGGCGCGGCAGAAAAGCCAGGTCGGGCAGTGGCTAGAGTAGTTGTACTAACATCTGAAATTACTTCCCCGGGGAGAAGCATGAGCCGTCCACAGCGGGGGACCCTTCGCGATGTGCGCAAGGGCAACCGGTCCGTGGTCCTGTGGACGCTGTACTTCGCCGGCGAGCTGAGCAGGCACGACCTGGCCCAGCTGACCGGGCTCAGCGCCGCCACGGTCAGCAACGTGATCGGCGACCTCATCACGGACGGCATCGTGGTGGAGACCGGCTCCGTCGACTCCGACGGCGGACGGCCGCGGATCATGCTCAGGGTCGACCCCTCGTACGGATACGTGGTCGGGGTGGGCGTCGGGGAGACGCGCGTCCGCGTGGAGCTGTACGACCTGGCGATGGGGGAGCGGGCGAGGAAGGAGTTCGCCCTCGACCCCAGCCACCACGAACCGGCCGTGGTGGCCCGGCACATCCTCGACGGCCTCCAGGCGGTCCTGTCCGACGCGGGCGCCACGGAGTCCGAGGTGCTCGGCATGGGCCTCGGCGTCCCCGGCGTCGCCGAGCAGGGCTCCGACCTGCTCATCCACGCCCGCGCGTTCGGCTGGGACGGGGTTCCCCTGGGCGCGCTCATCCGCGAGGGCACCTCGCTGCCGGTCTTCGCCGACAACGGCGTCAAGACGACCGGCCAGGCGGAGCTCTGGTTCGGCGCGGGCAAGGGCGCCCAGCACCTGGTCATGACCTTCATCGGCACGGGGGCCGGGGCGAGCATCATCAACGGCGGCGTCACCTACCGGGGGACGGCGAGCGGCGCGGGCGAGTGGGGCCACACGAAGATCGTCCTCGACGGACGCCCCTGCCGCTGCGGCGGCCAGGGCTGCCTGGAGGCCTACATCGGCGCCGAGGCGATCCTGGCCGGGGCGGGCAGGGACCTGGGGGGTGACGACGAGGAGCGCGTCTTCGCCGAACTCCTCGCCGACCCGCTGGCCCGGCCCGCGCTCGACGAGGCCGTCCGCTGCCTGGGGGCCGGGCTGGCCAACCTGATCAACCTCTTCAACCCCGAGCGCGTCATCCTCGGGGGCTGGGCCGGGTCCCTCCTCGGGCGGAGGTTCCTGCCCGAGATCCGCGCCGCCGCCGCCCGGTACGCCCTGCCGCTGCCCTTCTCCCAGGCGTCGATCGAGCTGGGCAGGCTCGGCGCCGAGGCGGTCGCCCTGGGCGCGGCCACCCTGGTCGTCGAGGACTTCCTGCTGCGCAGCCACGTGGTGCGCCCCGCGGGCCGCGTCGCGACCCCGGCCCCGGCCGGACACGCGCCCGCCTGACTCCGGGCGCGGCGTCCCGCAATCCGGGCGGGGGGGTCGGCAAACGCTTTCCGGGAACCCCGGGACTGTTGACGCCGTCTCCGTTCAGCACTTATTTTGCATTCTGTACTAAGAGTGATGATGACGTAGGGGATGGCTGTGGGCAGGTTGTACATCGACGGGACATTCCAGGACGCCGCCTCAGGAGGCACCGCCCCCGTGCACGAGAAGGCGACCGGCGCGCCGATCGGCACGTACGCGCTGGGAGGTCCCGCCGACGTCGACCGGGCCGTCGCCGCCGCCCGCGCCGCGCAGCCCGCCTGGGCCGCCCTCTCGGCCCCTGAGCGGGCCGGATACCTGCGAGGCCTCGCCGAGCACCTGCAGAGCCGCTACGACGAGCTGGTCGAGCTGAGCATGCGCGAGACGGGCGGGGTGCGGGCCAAGGCCGAGGACGAGGTGGGCACGAGCATCCGCCAGCTCCTCATCTCCTCGGTCCAGGCCACCGAGAACGCCGGGGACGTCCTGCCCCCGTACAAGGCGGGCAAGCTCTCGCTGTCGCGCGCGGTGCCGCTGGGCGTGATCGGCGTCATCACGCCGTGGAACTACCCGATGAACCTCGCCATGCGGATGGTCGCGCCCGGCCTGGCGTTCGGCAACACCATCGTGCTCAAGCCCGCCGAGCTCACCCCGCTGGTCGGCGGCCACGTGCTGGCCGAGGCCGCCGAGGCAGTCGGGCTGCCCGCCGGGGTGTTCAACGTGGTCACCGGGGACGGCCCCGAGGCGGGCTGGGCGCTGGCCGACCACCGGGGGCTGGACCTGCTGGACTTCACCGGCTCCCGCGAGGTCGGCCTGGCCATCGCGGCCTCCGCGGCCACCGACCTGCGCGCGATCCGCCTGGAGCTGGGCGGCGACAACGCCTTCATCGTCCTGGAGGACGCAGACGTCGAGCTGGCCGCGTCCCACGCCATGATCGCCTCCCTGGAGTTCCAGGGACAGACGTGCATCAGCTCCAGCAGGCACATCGTCGTGCGCGAGGTCGCCGACCGCTACCTGGAGGCCGTGACCAGGCGGGTCGAGGCGCTGCGCCTGGGCGACCCGATGTCGCCGGAGACCGACCTGGGACCGCTGATCAGCGAGGGCCAGCGGGACCGGCTGCACGGGCGGATCGTCGCGCCCTCGATCGCCAAGGGCGCCCGGCTGGTCACCGGCGGCACCTACGACGGGTTGTTCTACCGCCCCACCGTGCTGGCCGACGTGACCCCGGACATGCCCGCGTTCACCGAGGAGATCTTCGGGCCGGTCATCCCGGTGACGGTGGTCGACTCCGAGGACGAGGCCGTCGAGCTCGCCAACCGGCACCCGATGATGATGGACTCGGTGTTCACCGCCGACCTGATGCGCGGCATGGACGTGGCCGAGCGGCTGCGGGCGGGCGAGGTCCACGTCAACGACGCGCACGCCCGCCACGGGGCGGAGAACCAGATGCCGGGCTTCACCAGGCGCCAGTGGATCGGGGTCCAGCGCACCCCGCTCACCCTGCCCGCCTGGGCGAGCGACCCGGCCGGCCGCCGATGAGGAGGGCACTGGTCGTCCGCGGCGGCTGGGAGGGGCACGTCCCCGTCGAGGCGACCGAGCTGTTCGTCCCCGAGCTGGCCGCCGCGGGCTTCGAGGTGACGACCGCCGACGACCTGGAGGTCTACGCCGACGGGCCGCTGCTGGCCGGGACCGACCTGGTCGTGCAGTGCTGGACGGGCGGCGTCCTGACGCGGGAGCAGGAGGCGGGACTGGTGTCGGCGGTCCGCGCGGGCACCGGCTTCGCGGGCTGGCACGGCGGCCTGGTGGCGACCTTCGACGGCAGCCACGACTATCTCCGGATGGTCGGCGGGCTCTTCCTGCACCACCCCGAGGACTTCCTCACCTACGACGTCGTCATCGACCCCGCGCACGCCGCGCACCCGATCGTCGCCGGGCTGGACGACTTCACCGTCGAGACCGAGCAGTACTGGATGCTCACCGACGCCCACAACGAGGTCCTCGCCACCACCCGGTTCGTCTCCCCGGAGACCGTCATGCCCGTCGTCTGGACCCGCCGGTGGGGGAGGGGGAAGGTCTTCTTCTCCGCCGTCGGCCACCGGATGGAGGACCTGCGGCACCCCACCGTGTACGAGCTCACCCGGCGCGGCCTGATCTGGGCCGGCCGGTGACCGCCGGTCCGCCCTCGGTGGTGCCGGCGACGTACCCGGTGCTGCCCTCGGTGGTGCCGGCGATGTACCCGGGGCTGCCCGCCCGCCTGTTTCCCCCGGCCGTCGCCGACCGCCTGCGCGCGGTCGCCGAGGCCGACCTGGCGGCGCCGCTCACCGACTTCGCCTCCGACGAGGCGCTCGCGCGCCTGGAGCGGGCGGAGGTCCTGGTCACCGGCTGGGGCTGCCCGCTCATCGACGAGCCCGTGCTGCGGCACGCGCCGCGCCTGCGGGCCGTCGTGCACGCCGCGGGGAGCGTCAAGGGCCACGTCGGCGAGGCCGTGTTCGCCCGGGGGATCCGGGTGAGCTCGGCCGCCTCGGCGAACGCCCTGCCGGTCGCCGAGTACACCGTGGCGATGATCCTGCTCACCGGCAAGTCCGTCCTCGCGCTCGCCCGCGAGTACCGCGACAGGAAGGTGGACCTGCGCCTGTACCAGGGGCGCGACGGCCACCGCGACTACGGCGACTACGGCAACTACGGCAGGACCGTCGGCCTGGTCGGGGCCTCCAGGATCGGCAGGAGGGTCGCGGAACTGCTCGCCCCCTTCGACCTGGAGGTGCTGATCGCCGATCCGTACCTGGACGTCCGGGGCGCGCGGGAGCTCGGCGCGCGCCTGGTCGACGTCGACGAGCTGTTCGCCGCCGCCGACATCGTCTCCCTGCACGCCCCGGCCACCGAGGCCACGATCGGGATGGTCGGCGCGGCCCGCCTGGCCGCGATGCGTGACGGCGCGACGCTCATCAACACCGCCAGGGGCTCCCTGGTGGACCAGGGGGCGCTCGTCGCCGAGCTGGCCACCGGCAGGCTGTCGGCGGTGCTCGACGTGACCGAGCCGGAGGTCGTCCCCGCGGACTCGGTGCTGTGGGACCTGCCCAACGTCATCCTCACCCCGCACGTCGCCGGGGCGCTGGGCAACGAGCTGGCCAGGCTGGGGGCGTGCGCGGTGGAGGAGGTGCTCCTGGCGCTGGCGGGCCGGCCGCTGCGCCACCCGGTGGACCCGGACCTGCTGGCGATCACCGCGTGACACGGCGGGGCCGTCCGCGGATCGACCACCGTGTGACCGGCCGGAGCCGCCCTGAACCGCCTGACACGGATGTTCCCCTTTCCGGGGCGGGGAGCATCCGTGTCAGGTGACGCGCGGGACTCCCGGGGTCAGATCCCGTTCCTGCCGATGACCCCGCTGTACCACAGCGCGCTGTCCTTGAGGACGCGCGTCTGGGTGTCGTAGTCGACGTGGATCAGCCCGAACCGCTTGTCGTAGCCGTAGGCCCACTCGAAGTTGTCCATCAGCGACCAGGCCAGGTAGCCGCGCAGGTCGACCCCCTCCTGGATCGCCTGGTGGGCGGCGAGCAGGTGGGTGCGCAGGTAGTCGACGCGCTCGGCGTCGGCCACCCTGCCGTCCTCGGCGGAGTCGTGGTAGGCGGCGCCGTTCTCGGTGATCATCAGCGGGGTGGACGGGTAGTCCCGGGCCAGCCGCACGAGGAGCCTGCGCAGGCCGTCCGCCTCGACGGGCCAGCCCATCGCGGTCACCGGCAGGTCGGGCTCGGGGTGCTCGACGCCCTCGGTGCCGGGGAAGCGGTCGGAGGAGGGCGTGCCCACCTTCGCCGCGACGTGGGTCGGCGCGTAGTAGTTGACCCCCAGGAAGTCGATCGGGGCGCCGATGAGCTCCTCGTCGCCGTCGAGGATGTGGCCCAGGCCGGTGAAGCGGGCCGTGTGCTCCAGCATGTCGGCCGGGTAGCGCCCGTACACGATCGGGTCGAGGAAGATCCGGTTGTGCAGGCCGTCGACGAGCCTGGCCGCCGCGACGTCGTGCCGGTCCTGCGGGTCGCGGGGGGAGACCGGGGTGAGGTTGACCGTGACCGAGACCTCCCTGGCGCCGGCCGCGCGCAGGGCGCGGGCCGCCAGGCCGTGGCCGAGCAGCAGGTGGTGCGCCGCGAGGAAGGCCGAGGCCGGCTCGGCGCGGCCGGGAGCCTGGTCGACGGTGCCGTACCCGAGGAAGGCCGAGCACCACGGCTCGTTGAGGGTGGTCCAGGTCCTGACCCGGTCCCCGAGCCGGTCGTACACCGCCTCCGCGTACCCGGCGAAGTGGTGGGCGGTGTCGCGCGCGGTCCACCCGCCCCGGTCCTCCAGGACCTGCGGCAGGTCCCAGTGGTACAGCGTGGCCATGGGGTTGATCCCGGCGGCCAGCAGGGTGTCCACCAGCCGGTCGTAGAAGTCGAGGCCGCGGGGGTTCACCGGTCCGGTGCCGTCGGGCTTGATCCGGGGCCAGGAGATGGAGAAGCGGTAGGTGTCGACGCCGAGTTCCCTCATGAGGGCGACGTCCTCGGCGTAGCGGTGGTAGTGGTCGCAGGCGACGTCGCCGGTCTGTCCGAGGTGCACCCGGTCCGGGGTCCTGGAGAAGGTGTCCCAGATGGAGGGGGTGCGGCCGTCCTCCGCGGTGGCGCCCTCGATCTGGTAGGCGGCGGTGGCGACCCCCCAGCGGAAAGCGGGCGGGAACAGGGCCAGGCCGGTGCCGGTCCGGTCGTCGGTCTGGGTCATCCCTTGATCGCTCCTTGCGTGGTTACGCGGATGTGTCGCCTGACGAGCAGCGCCGGGACGACGGTCGGTGGCGGGGCGGTGCCCAGTGGGTGCCCAGCGGGCGCCCAACCGGTGTCCCCTGAGCGTCGAGTCACCCTCCCGCGCTTCGTGAGCGCTCACGGGGAGTGGTGACTGCTCAACTTCGAGGCTTAATTCATATTGAAATTTAAGAGGAAAAGCTCCGTCTGCGTCAAGGTGGCGTTATCGAGTCGTTTCCCAGGTTACGGACCGTGCCGCTCCGTGCCGGAGAGACGCCGGGACCCCCGGCCGCCACCCGCCACCTGGGGCGGAAGCCGCCGCCGGTGTCCGGTAGCTTTCCGTGAGTGACTGTCCTTCTGCCCGGTGTGGCGCTCACCGACCACGTGTTCACCGCTCCCCTCGACCACGCCGACCCCGGCGGCGAGACGATCGAGGTCTTCGCCCGCGAGGCGGTCGACCCGGCGCGGCGGGGGGAGGACCTGCCGTGGCTGCTGTTCCTGCAGGGCGGTCCCGGCGGCAAGTCGCCGCGCCCGGCCGCCGCCGACGGGTGGCTGGGGCACGCGCTCAGGACCCACCGGGTCCTCCTGCTCGACCAGCGGGGGACCGGCCGCAGCACCCCCATCACCGCGAAGACCGCCCATGGCACGGACGCCGAGCTCGCCGCCCGCCTCGGGCACTTCCGGGCCGACTCGATCGTGGCCGACGCCGAGCTGATCCGGCGCGAGCTCTGCGGCGACCGGCCGTGGGAGACCCTGGGCCAGAGCTACGGCGGCTTCATCACGCTGACCTACCTCTCGCGGGCCCCCGAGGGCCTGGCGACCTGCTACGTGACCGGCGGGCTGTCCGGGCTCGACGCCACCGCCGACGACGTCTACTCCCGCACCTACCCGCGCGTCCGCGACAAGGTGAACCGCCACTTCGCCCGCTACCCGCACGACTCGGGCCGCCTCGACGCGATAGCCGCCCACCTGCGCCGTAACGAGGTCCTGCTCCCCGACGGCGACGTGCTGACCGTACGCCGCCTGCAGACCCTCGGCATGTGCCTGGGCATGAGCGACGGGGCCGAATACCTGCACTGGGTGCTGGAGGAGGCCTGGACCGGCGACAGGCTCTCCGACCTGTTCCTGTACGAGGTCATGATGGCCACCGGCTTCGTGGGCAACCCGCTCTACGCGGTCCTGCACGAGTCGATCTACGCCCAGGGTGCCGCCACCGCCTGGGCCGCGCACCGGCTGCTGCCCGGGGAGTTCCGCGAGGACGCGGCGACGACGCTGCCCACCGGGGAGATGATCTACCCCTGGATGTTCGACGAGATCGCCGCGCTCCGCCCCTTCAAGGGCGCCGCCGAGATCCTCGCCGCGACCACCGACTGGCCCGCCCTCTACGACCCCGCCCGGCTCGCCGCCAACCGGGTCCCTGTGGTCGCCGCCGTCTACTACGACGACATGTACGTCGACGAGGGCCTGTCCATGCGCACCGCGCGGGCGGTGGGCAACGTGCGGACCTGGGTGACCAACGAGTGGCAGCACGACGGGGTCCGCGTCTCGGGGGGCGGCGTCCTCGCCCGCCTGATGGACATCGCCAAGGGCGTCCACGGCTCCTGACCGCCGGTCTCAGGCGGGGGCGGCCGTCTCGGTGAGGGGATCTCAGGCGGGGGCGGCCGTCTCGGTGAGGGGCAGGCGCACCTCGAAGCGGGTGTCGCCCGGCTTCGACTCCACGCGCAGGTCGCCCCCGTGGCGGCCCGCGACGATGCGGAAGGAGATGTCCAGGCCGAGCCCGGTGCCCTCGCCGACCGCCTTCGTGGTGAAGAACGGCTCGAAGATCCGCTCGCGCAGGGCCTCGGGGACGCCGGGGCCGGTGTCGCAGATCTCGATCAGCGCGATCGTGTCGTGTTCGAGCCGGGTGCGGACGGTGAGGATGCCGGTGCCGGCCATCGCGTCCAGCGCGTTGTGGATCAGGTTGGTCCACACCTGGTTGAGCTCCCCGGCGTAGGCGGGGATGGGCGGCAGCTCGGGGTCGTAGTCGGTGGCGATGGTGATCCCCGGCGGGATCTTGCCGCGGAACATGGTGAGGGTGCTGTCCAGCAGTTCCCGCACGTCCACCGTCTGGTACGGCGCCCGGTCCATCTGGGAGTACTGCTTGGCGGAGGCGATCAGGGAGGAGATCCGCTCGGTCGAGTCCGTCACCTCGTTCAGCATCTGGGTGATCTCGATGGCCTCCGACAGCCAGTGCATCGCCTCGTCCAGGTAGCGCTCGCCCAGCGCGTCGCGGACCTTGTCCATCTTGGCGACCTTGAACCCGGCCGCCACCAGCGGCGGGGCGATCTCCCAGGCGTCCTGCACCCCGGCCTCCTCCAGGGCGTCGGCCAGCTCGTCCTCGGCGTCGGAGATCTGCAGCGGGGAGCGGGACGGCGCCTCGGAGATGCTGGCGGCGCACGCCTCCTGCAGGTCGATCAGGGCGCGCAGCCGCTGGGGCTCGATGCCGTCCTCGGCCAGCGTGGCCAGCCTCCTGCGCGTGCTCTTCACCTTCTCCCGCAGGTCGTCCACGGCCCGTACGGCCGCCGCGGCCGGGTTGTTGAGCTCGTGGGTGAGCCCGGCGGTGATCGTGCCGAGCGCGGTGAGCCGCTGCCGCCGGTCGATGAACTCCCGCTGGGCCATCCCGCCCAGCCGGGCCCCGTCCAGAAGGTGCACCGCCATCGGGAACCACTCGGCCATGATCATGCCGTACTTCCTGGCCGGGAGCATGAACATGCGCGTCGGCTTGGTGGCGCGCAGCGTGTGACCGTAGGTGGCCGGGGCGCGGTCGCCCAGGTAGGCCAGGACCGCGCCGGCGTAGGCGCCGGACTGCGAGGTCGGGGTCATCGTGACCGGCCCGGCGGTGGTCTCGGTGATCATCACCACCTCGCCCTCGACGAGCACGGCGAAGCAGTCGGCCGGGTCACCCTGCTTGACGATCGCCTCGCCCGCGTCGTACTCCTCCTCGTCCCCGTACCGCGCGAGCCACCGGAGCTTGTCGTCGTCGAGCTTCTCGAAGAGGAAGAGCCCGCGGAGCACCTCGATGTCGATCATGTTCTTTCCCTCGCGGGCGCCGGAAGGGACCTGGTCCGGAGTGGTCATGTCTTCTCCAGGTAGCGGTGGACGAGGGCCACGGCCATCGCGCCCTCACCGACGGCCGAGGCGACCCGCTTGATCGAGTCGGCCCGGACGTCCCCGGCGGCGAACACCCCCGGCACGTTCGTCTCCAGGTGGTACGGCTCCCGCCGCAGCGGCCAGTTGCGCGGCCTGTTCTCGTCGGCGGTCAGGTCGGGGCCGGTGAGGACGAAGCCCCTCTCGTCGCGCTCGATGGTCTCCCCGAGCCAGTCGGTGATCGGCTGGGCGCCGATGAAGACGAACAGCCACTCGGCCTCGACGGTGCGCTCGCCCTCGGGGCCCTTCAGCGTGATCCGCTCCATGTGGCCCTCGCCCTCGGCGCCGACCACCTCGGTCTCGGTGTGCACCTCGATGTTCGGGATCCGCGCGATCTGCTCGATCAGGTAGTGCGACATGGTCCGCTCCAGCCCGTCGCTCCTGACGATCAGGTGGACCTTGCTGGCGTAGCCCGACAGGTAGACCGCGCTCTGGCCGGCCGAGTTGGCGGCGCCGACGATGTAGACGTCGCGGTTCGCGCACTCGGGCGCCTCGGTCAGGGCCGCGCCGTAGTAGCAGCCGGAGCCGATGAAGTCGTCGAGGCCGGGGGCGTTCAGCCTCCGGTAGGAGACGCCGGTGGCCAGGATGACGGTGTGCGCGGCGATCGTGCCGCCGTCGGCGAAGCCGACCACCCGGGCCCGGCCCTTGACCTCCAGGCTGGTGACCGTGCGGGCGGTGAGCAGCTCGGCGCCGAACTTCGCCGCCTGGCGCCGCGCCCGGTCGGCGAGCTGGGCGCCGGAGACGCCGTCGGGGAAGCCCAGGTAGTTCTCGATCCTGGAGCTCTGGCCCGCCTGCCCGCCCGAGGCGTGCTGCTCGACCATCACGGTGCGCAGCCCCTCGGAGGCGCCGTAGACCGCGGCGCCCAGCCCACCGGGACCGCCCCCGATCACGATCAGGTCGTAGAAGTCGGTGGCCGGGGCGGTGGACAGCCCCACGGCCTGGGCCAGCTCCGAGGGGCTCGGCGCGACGAGCTTGGTGCCGTCGCCGGTGACGACCAGCGGCAGCCTGGCCGGGCTGACGGCGGCCGCCTTCTCCCCGGTGGCCTTCTCCCCGGCCGCCGCGAGCAGCTCGACGCCCTCGGGGGAGTCGGCCAGCATCCAGCGATAGGGCACCTGGTTGCGCGACAGGAAGTCCCTGACCTCGTACGACGGGGCCGACCAGCGCGCGCCCACCACCCGCAGCTCGTCCGACTCGCGCCGGTCCGTCCGCTGCCAGGCGTCGAGCTGGGCGTCCAGCACCGGATAGAACTTCTCCTCCGGCGGGTCCCACGGCTTGAGCAGGTAGTGGTCGAGGTCGACCACGTTGATCGCCTGGATCGCGGCCTCGGTGTCGGCGTAGGCGGTCAGCAGCAGGCGGCGGGCGTACGGATACAGGTCCATGGCCTGTTCCAGGAACTCCACGCCGTTCATCTGGGGCATCCGGTAGTCGGCGAGGATCGCCGCCACGTCGTCGCCCCGCAGCCGCAGCTCGCGGACGCTGGCCATGCCCTCGGCCGCTGTGTCGGCCCGGACGACCCGGTAGGAGTGGCCGTAGCGCCGCCGCAGGTCGCGGGCGACGGAACGGGACACGCCGGGATCGTCGTCGACCGTCATGATGACCGGTTTTTCCATGTCCTGCCTTCCCCCGAGATGGAGACATCCGATATGGAGACAATCTCTACGAAGGATGTCACATCGCTGTTAAACCAAACATCTGGTCAGAAGTGATCGTGGGGTGTGGGGGCCCCCGGTGACGAGGGGGAACCGTAGGGACGGTGACCGGGCATCCCGGCGGCGCGCAGCAGGGCGGCCGGGCGGTCGCGGTCGGCGAGGAACCGCCTGAGGTCGGGGTCTGCGGCCCAGATCTCGCGCATGGCCTCGTGCCCGACCCGGCTCGCGACGATCTGCAGGGCGATGTCCTGCCTGACGTACTCGACCGCCATCGCGACGACGGCCGGGTCCTCGGTGTAGACGCCCCACGCGGTGCCCCCGGCGAAGCCGCCGATCAGGGCCTCCCGCCGGTCGCCCGCGACGACGAGCAGCCGGTGGTCGGGGCTCTCCTTCGCGGCCCCCTCGCCCTCGGGGGAGGGGAAGCGGTGCTCGTACAGGTTGCCGACCGGCTCCCGCGCCGCCCCTTCTTGCGCAGCCCCTTCCTGGACCGCCCCGAAGCGCATCACCGAGGTCTCGACCCCGCGCTCGGCCGCTCGCCTGATCAGCGGGGAGAGCAGGGCCATCTCCTCGGGCCAGATCGACAGGAACAGGTCGCCGCGCGCCCCGGCCACCACGTCCTCGGCCCTGGCGAGCAGCGCTCCGGCGTCCTTGAGGTTGTGGATCAGGTACGCCTTGGGGGGCGCCACGATCGCGGGCAGCGAGACCTCCAGCGACTCGATCGAGTCGGTGAACTCCCTGCGCATGCGCTCCAGCAGGGACCGCGGCGGCAGCGGCAGGTAGTCGGTGGCGTCGTCGGAGCCGCGCAGCTCGTAGGCCGCCCCCTTGGCCACCAGCTTGCCGAGCGTCTCGTAGACGGTGCTGCGTGGCACGCCTGAACGCTTGGCCACCTCGTAGCCGTTGAGAGGCTGCCCGGCACCGACCAGGGTGACGTAAGCCTTGGCCTCGTAACCCGACATGCCCAAGCGCTGTAATTGCTCCACTACGTCCCGCATCGCAGTTATGGTACGGCGCGAGGTACCCGTTTAGCGCTGTCCTAAAGCACCTGTTTTGTAGGATTTTCGTGACGTGAAGTCGTTCCGGCCCGTGGAACAGGGGTAACGGAAGCGGGGAGCGCTCCCCGGGGAAACATTTTACTTTTGTTCTGGTCCGGTGGATTCATCGTGCGTGCTCAGACGCCCGGTGACGGGCGCGGACCGCAACCGCTTGCGGCCCCGACCCCGCCCCGGCCGGTCGCGGTCCCGGCGGGGGCGCGCCGTGCGGCCGGGGCCCGTGCCGGGCGGGCGGCGCTCCCGGTAATTTCGGTCCGATCCGAACTCCCGGGCGCCGCTACAGCGGCCTCAGCGCCCTGAGGGCGAACTCCGCGACCGTGTCGGCGTACCCGTGGGTGAGGGGGGCGGTGCGCAGCATCCAGCGGTGGTAGATCGGCCCGTACAGCAGCTCGACGGCCACGTCCAGATCCGCGTCCCCGGCCACCTGGCCCGCCCGCTGGGCGCTGCGCAGCCGCTCCCTGGTCGCCTCCAGGTGCGGCCCCATGATCCGCTTGGTGATCTCGGTGTTGATCGCGGGGTCGTTCAGCGCCTCGATGGTCATCGCCCGGCTCATCGTGTCGAGCCTGGTGTCGTTGTACTCGTCGACGATGGCCCGCAGCACGAGGCGCAGGTCGGCGCCGAGGTCGCCGGTGTCGGGCAGCGCGTGGTGCCCCTTCTCGTCCCCGGTCACGGCGAGGACGGCGTCGACGAACACGGCGCCCTTGGACGGCCACCAGCGGTAGATCGTCTGCTTGCCCACCCCCGCGCGGGCGGCGATCGCCTCCACCGTCAGCTTGCCGTATCCCGACTCGACGACCAGGTCGAAGGCGGCGCTCAGGATGGCCCGGCGCGACTGCTCGCTGCGACGGGCCGGATTCGGTGTCTTCACGTGCCCGAATGTAGCATTTGCGAGTCGAAACGTCTCGTCTTGCTTTATGGGCGTCGCCTGACCTATCTTCGCGCGGCGACCCGCGAGCCCGGCCCTCGGGTTCCCCCGCCCCGGCTGGAACGCCGAAGGCCGCGGGCGCCCCCGGCAGGGCGTCCGCGGCCTTCGAGTCCGTCGCTCGGGATCAGACCTGGTCGGCCTTCTCCAGGGCGGAACAGCAGGTGTTCACGATGAGGCGGGTGACCAGGTAGGGGTCGACGTTGGCGTTGGGACGCCGGTCCTCGATGTAGCCCTTCTTCTCCACCTCGACCTGCCACGGGATGCGGACCGAGGCGCCGCGGTCGGAGACGCCGTAGCTGAACTCGTTCCAGGGGGCGGTCTCGTGCAGGCCGGTGAGACGGTCCTCGATGCCGGAGCCGTAGTGCTTGACGTGCTCCAGGGCGTTCGCGGAGAGGGCCTCGCAGGCGGTGATGATCGGGTCGTACCCCTCGCGCATCGCCTTGGTGGAGAAGTTGGTGTGCGCGCCCGCGCCGTTCCAGTCACCCTTCACCGGCTTGGCGTCCAGGGTGGCGGCGACGTTGAAGTCCTCGGCGGTGCGGTAGAGCAGCCAGCGGGCGATCCACATGTGGTCGGAGACCTCGAGGGGACCGGCCGGGCCGATCTGGAACTCCCACTGGCCGGGCATGACCTCGGCGTTGATGCCGGAGATGGCCAGGCCCGCCTCGATGCAGTAGTCGAGGTGCTTCTCGACGATCTCGCGGCCGAAGACCTCGTCGGCGCCGACGCCGCAGTAGTAGCCGCCCTGCGGGGCCGGGAAGCCGCCGATCGGGAAGCCGAGCGGGCGGCCCTCCTTGAAGAAGGTGTACTCCTGCTCGATGCCGAACCAGGACTCCTGGTCGGCGTACTTCTCGGCGACCTCGACGAGGGCGGCGCGGGTGTTGCTGGAGTGCGGGGTCATGTCGATGTTGAGCACCTCGCACAGCACCAGCACGCTGTCACCGCCGCGGATCGGGTCCGGGCAGGTGAAGACCGGCTTGAGCACCCGGTCCGAGGAGGAGCCGTCGGCCTGGTTCGTGCTGGACCCGTCGAAGCCCCAGATCGGGAGCTCCGCGCCGTCCGCCATCACCCTGGTCTTGGAACGAAGCTTGGCGGTCGGCTCGGTGCCGTCGATCCAGATGTATTCAGCCTTGAAGGTCATCGGCGGAGTCCTTGAGGATGGAGGGATCTGCTGCCCCCAAAGATTCGCAAGTCGCGATTTCGCATCTGTTGCCCGTATGTGAACAGGGTGTTACCCGGCCCTATATGAGCAGGCAGTGGCCGTCCCGAAAGCCGCACAGCCCTCGTTTCAGGGCTGTGAGCTGCCATTTCGCGGGACGATTGGAACGATGGAGACATCGGTCACAGCGAAGACGGATTATTGCTCTAGGCCGCTTTCGTCGCTTTTGTCTCATATGGAACGGCCGTGGACGTACTGGGGGAGGTCACATGGCGCCGAAGACGCGAGCCGAGACCGACTCGTGGGCGAGCCTCCGCATGATGTCGAGCACCCTGCTGTGCAGGACGGTGCCGAGGACCATGGCCTCGACCGCGGCCTCGCGGGAGCCGTCGAGCGGGATGGTGCCGATCTCGTGCTCGGTCACCAGCCGCATGGCGGCGTCGGCGTAGGGCCGCAGGGCCTGGCCGTCGGCGGGCATGCCGAGCCGGCCGAGGGTGAGGACGGCCTGGGCCAGCTCGTCGCGGGCCGGGGCGCCGGGATCCACCTCCCAGCCGAGATCGTCGATCATGGCGTCGGCGTCGGCGCGGGCGCGCGCCCACTCCTCGTCGGAGGCGTGCTGCTCGACGGCCGGGGCGATGGCGTACTGCGCGACGCCGAGCACGTGGTGCAGGTTCAGGTCCGGGTCGTCGATGGCGGCCAGCACCTTGCCGATGGCGGCGATGGGCAGCCGCCCCACCTCCAGCAGTGCCCGGATCAGCCGCAGCCTGCGCACGTGCTCCTCGCCGTACCGCGCCCTGGTGGCCGAGGTCTGCTCCCCGGCGGGGAGCATGCCCTCGCGCAGGTAGTACTTGATCGTCGGGATGGGCACGCCCGATGCGGCGCTGAGCTCGGATATCCGCATCGTTGGATAGTACAGGTAGCCAATGCGAGGACCGCCTCAGCGGAGCGAGGGGCGGACGTCGATGACCGTCATCCCGGCGGCGAGGGCGGAGGCCACCCCCTCGTCGGTGTCCTCGTAGGCGACGCAGGCGTGCGGGGCGACGCCGAGGCGACGGGCCGCGAGGAGGTAGACGTCGGGGGCGGGCTTGCCGTAGCGGACGTCGTCCCTGGTGACCACGGTGTCGAAGAGGGGGAGCAGGCCGGTGAGACGCAGGGTCTCCTCGACGGCCTGGCGGGCGCCTCCCGAGGCCACGGCCATCGGCACGCGTCCCCGGTGCGCCTCGGCGACGGCGCTGACCGTCTGGTGCGGGGTGATGGTGGGGATCAGCCACTGGTAGGCGTCCAGGGCCGCCGCCTGCACCGCCCGGTAGTCGAGCTCGGCCCCTGTCTCGGTCTCCAGCTCGGCGAGCAGGCGATCGGCGGACAGGCCGGTGCGGGATTGGTACCAGGTGGAGTCGAGGTCGACCTGCCATCCGGCCAGCGCGGTCCGCCAGGCGCTCTCGTTGGCGGCGGCGGTGTCGACGAGGGTCCCGTCGCAGTCGAAGATCAGGGCGGCGTACGGCGTGGAGGGCTGGAGTCGCTGATGGAGCATGGTCGCCTAACACGTGACAGTGGAACCTTCCATCACCTTACCGCGCACGAAAACAAGCAATCATTTGCCTGGGGGGTGGTCGCGTCACCGTGAACAGGTGAGATCGCGACGGCGGGCGCGCGGGCGTGAGGGCCTGCCGGGGTGGAGAACTCTCGGGGAGAGGGTCTAGCTGATGTCGCCCCAGCCGTCGTGCCGGGCCCTGGCCAGCTCGGCCTCCATCTCCTCCAGCTCCCGCATGAACCCCTGGAACCCCCTCGGGCCCAGACGGCGCCAGACGAGCAGCTGCAGGGAGCGGGTCTCCTCGTCGACGGGCGGCTCCTGGCGGATCGGCGCGAGCATCTCCTCGGCCTGCCGGTCCGCCGCCTGGAGCTCCTCGACGGTGAAGCGGACGCCGTGCTCGCGCTCCAGCAGCCGGATATGGGGGTCGTTGCGCAGTCTCTGGTCCCTGGCGCGCCGGGCGCGCCGGGCGGCCAGCTCGTCGTGGACGTGCGTGCTGGAAACCTGGTGCGGCGTGTCGGCCGGACGTGGAGTCATCGTGGGGTTCGCCTCCGTCAGGCGGCTCCTTTTCTGGAACCTCTGTTAGGAACGACGCTCGAAAGGCGCCGGAGGTTGTCGGAATTTTTTCCCGAAGCCCCGGCGCCGTGGGCGTTGTGCCCCCAACCGTGCCCTCGACAGCCTTGACGCGAGCTTGACTTGAGAATAATTTTCACCCAGATGACTTCCGATGAAAGGAATGCTTGTGGCCGCAGGCGCGCTCGGACGCATACAGACCGAGACGCCCGCGCTGCCCGAGGCACTGCGCCGGGTGGGGGAGGCGATCCTGGCCGACCCCGCCGAGGCGGCGCGCTCCACGATCATCACGCTGGCCGAGCGGAGCGGTAGCTCGCCCGCCACGGTGACCCGCTTCTGCCGGGTGTTCGGCTTCGCCGGGTACGCCGGGCTGCGGGTCGCGCTGGCCACCGAGAACGGGCGCGTCGCGCAGGCCAACTGGGACGCGGGGGTGGGCCACGAGATCGGCCCCACCGATCCGCTCGACGCGGCGATCGGCGTGATGGCCGCCGCCGACTCCCGGCTCATCCAGGAGACGGCGGCCCAGCTGGACGCGGGCACCGTCTCCAGGGTCGCCGAGGCCATCGTCGCGGCCCGCCGCGTCCTCATCTTCGGGGTCTCCACCAGCGGGGCGGTGGCCCTGATGATGGGCGGGCGGCTACGCCGGATCCGGGTCCCCTGCTGGAGCCACGCCGACGCGCACGAGGCCCTCGCCGACGCCGCGCTGCTCGGCGAGGGCGACGTCGCGATCGGCATCTCCCACCAGGGCCGCACCCGCGAGGTGCTGGAGTCCCTCGGCGAGGCCGGCGACCGGGGCGCGCTGACCGTCGCGGTCACCTCCTTCGCCCGCTCCCCGCTGGCCGAGCTGTCGGACCTGGTCCTGACCACCGCCAGCCGCGAGACCACCTTCCGGCTGGGCGGCCTGGCCGCCGTCCACTCCCAGCTCTTCGTCCTCGACACCGTCTATGTCGCGGTCGCGCAGCGCACCTACGAGCAGACCAACGAGGCCTTCGAGCTGACGATCCGGGCTCTGGAGAGCCACCGAGTGGAGAGGAGCTGACCGTGGAGATCGGTGCTTCCGAATACGTTCACGAGGTCAAGGCCCTGGTGGACGAGGTCTCCAGGACCCAGGCGGCCGCGGTGGGGGCGGCGGCGGGGCTGATCGTCGCCTCCCTGACCGGCGGCGGTGTGGTCCAGGCGTTCGGCTCCGGCCACTCCGAGGCGATCGCGATGGAGATCGCCGGGCGCGCCGGCGGCCTGGTGCCCAGCAACCGCCTGGCCCTGCGCGACGTCGTCCTGTACGGGGACGCCCCGGTCGGCGTCCTCCTCGGACCGTCCGGCGAGCTGGAGCGCGACCCCTCGGTCGCCCGGCGGATCTACGACCTGGCCCCCGTCCGGCCGGGGGACGTGTTCGTGCTGATCTCCAGCTCCGGGGTGAACGGGTCGGTGGTCGAGCTCGCCTCGATCGTCAAGGAGCACGGGCACGACCTGATCGCCCTGACCTCGGTGCGGCACAGCACCGCGATGACCTCCCGCCACCCCTCGGGCCGCAAGCTGCTCGACCTCGCCGACGTGGTGCTCGACAACCGGGCCCCGTACGGCGACGCGGTCCTCCCGCTCAGGGACGGCGGCACGTTCGGGGCGGTGTCCACGATCACCTCGGCGCTGCTGGCCCAGATGGTCGTGGCCGAGGTGGTGCGCGGCCTGACCGAGGCGGGCCTGACCCCGCCGATCTACCGCTCCGCCAACGTGACCGGCGGCGACGAGCACAACCGCGCCCTTGAGAACCGCTACGCCGGAAGGATCCGGCGAGGTGCCTGACCACCGCCCCCCACCCCCGGGCCCTCTCTCACTCCCAGGCCACCGCCTTCCACTCCCAGGCCACTTCCAGGAGGAAGCATGACCCAGCTATCCAGGCGCGAGCTTCTGCGCAGCGCGGCCCTGGCCGGCCTCACGCTGCCGGTCCTGTCCGCGTGCGCCACCCCCGCGGGCAACGGCGGCGCCACCTCCCCGGCGCCCGTCGTCGGGGCCACCAGCGCGGTCAACCCGCTCGGCTTCGCCGAGGACAGGCCCCTGGAGATCTGGATCTTCGACGGCGGTTTCGGCGACGCCTACGCCACGGACGTCCACGAGCCGCTGCTCAAGGCCAGGCACCCCAAGCTGGAGATAAAGCACAACGCCACCAAGGAGGTCGCCAAGACCCTCCAGCCGCGCTTCGCCGGCGGCGACCCGCCGGAGTTCGTCAACAACTCCGGCGCCAACGCGATGGACTTCGGCGCCCTGGTCCAGGACGGCCAGCTCGCCGACCTCACGCCGCTGTACGACGCGCCGAGCTGGGACGACCCCGCCGTCAAGGTGCGCGACACCATCGACCCGAACGCGATCGAGCTGGGCAGCTACGACGGCAAGCCGTACGTCCTCAACTACGCCAACACCGTCTGGGGCATCTGGTACTCGCGGAAGCTCTTCGAGGCCGAGGGCTGGCAGGTCCCCAAGACCTGGGCCGACTTCCTGGCGCTGTGCGAGACCATCAAGAAGTCGGGCAAGATGGCGCCCTTCACCTACGCGGGCAAGCACCCGTTCTACATCTACGAGGCCATCCTCACGCTCGCCGCGAAGATCGGCGGCAAGGACGTGCTGAAGAACATCGACAACCTCCAGGACGGCGCCTGGAAGGCCGAGCCGGTCAGGCAGGCCGCGGAGGCCTTCGTCGAGATCGGGTCGAAGTACCTGCTGCAGGGCACCGCGGGCCTCGACCACGTGCAGACCCAGACGGCGCACAACAAGGGCCAGGTCGCCATGCTGCCCTGCGGCTCCTGGCTGGAGAACGAGCAGAAGGACTCCACCCCGGCCGACTTCGGCTACGCGATGTTCGCCCTCCCCGACTTCGGCCCCTCCGACGCCCTCCCGTACGGCACCCTGCACGCCCAGCCGGGGGAGGAGTACGTCGTCCCGGCGAGGTCGGCCAACCCCCGCGCGGGCCTGGAGTACATGCGCGCCATGCTCTCCAAGGAGGGCGCGGGCAAGTTCATGGAGCTGGTCTCCACGCTCACGGTCGTCAAGGGCGCCGACGAGGGCCGTACGCTCAAGCCCGGCCTGAAGAGCGCCTCGACCGCGCTGGAGGCGGCGGGCGACAACGCCGTCTGGTTCCTGTTCCGCAAGTGGTACGTCGAGCTGCACGACGAGGTGGCCGCCGCGACCGGGCAGCTCATGGCGGGCAAGCTGACCGTCGACCAGTGGGCGGAGCGCGCGCAGAACAAGGCCGACGCCATCAAGAAGGACTCCTCGGTGAAGAAGTTCAGCCGGTGACGACGGCACGCGACGGTGCGCGACGGTGCGCCCGGGGGCGGCGGGCCGGTCAGGAGGCGCGGCGTGCCGGTGTGTCCGCGGGGCGGCCGGCCGGTGACGAGGCGCGGCGTGGCGGTGCGTCCGGGGGCGGCGGGCCGGTGACCGGGTCATATGGCGGGACGACGCCGCCGGGCGGCGGCGAGCCGTCGGGAAAGCGGGAGCGGGAGCGGTGATCCGGTGATCAACCACGGCAGGGCACGGTTCGTCACGGGGTTCCTCGCGATCCCCGTGGCGCTCTACCTGATCTACGTGATCGCGCCCTACGCGCAGGCCTTCTACATCGCGTTCACCGACTGGCGCGGGGTGAACGCGAGCCCGCGCCTCGTGGGCCTGGAGAACTTCCGGCGGCTGCTGGACGACAACGTGTTCTGGCAGGCGGTCCGGCACAACCTCGTCCTGCTGATCCTGATGCCGGTCCTCACGCTGGGGATCGCGCTCTTCTTCGCATTCCTGCTCAACGCGGGCGGGCGGGGCGGCACCGGGGGCATCCGGGGGTCGAAGTTCTACCGCGTGGTGTTCTTCTTCCCCCAGGTGCTGGCCGTCGCGGTGGTCGCCGTCCTGTTCCAGCAGGTGTTCAGGCCCGACCGCAGTGGCATGCTCAACGCGCCGCTCATCGCCCTGGGGTTCGAGCCGGTCGGCTTCCTGTCCAGCACCGACGTCGCGTTCTGGTCGATCCTCGCCGTGCTGGTCTGGCAGGCGGTCGGCTTCTACGTGGTGCTCTTCTCGGCGGGCATCGCCTCCATCCCGCGCGACCTGTTCGAGGCGGCGGCGATCGACGGCGCCGGGGGGCCGCAGCTGTTCCTGCGGGTCACGCTGCCGCTGCTGTGGGACACCATCCAGGTCGGCTGGGTCTATCTCGGCATCGCCGCGCTGGACGTCTTCGCCATCGTGTGGGTGATGACGGCCGAGCACGGCGGCCCCGACCACTCCACGACCGTGATGGCGGCGGAGATCTACCGCACCGCCTTCCAGTACTTCAAGTTCGGCTACGCCTCCGCGATGGGCGTGGTGCTGTTCTTCTTCACCATCGGGTTCGCGGCGCTGGCCCTGCGCCTGTCGCGGCGTGAGCGGATCGAGTTCTAGTGGCGGACGTCGTGATTCCCCGGAGCCGGGCCCTGGCCCGCGAGGAGCGCAGGAGGCGCCTGGGCCCCCTGTCGGCCCTGACGCACGTCGCGCTGCTGGTCTGGACGGTCCTGGTGGTCGTGCCGATCGTGTGGACGTTCCTCGCGTCGGTGAAGAGCGAGGACGAGATCTTCGGCGACGCCTGGTCGCTGCCGGCGTCCCTGCGTCTCGACAACTGGGCCCGCGCCTGGGAACAGGCGCACATCGGCCAGTACATGGTCAACAGCGTCGTCGTGGTGACCTTCGGCACCTTCGGCACCATGCTGTTCGGCTCGATGGCCGCGTACGTGCTGGCCCGCTACCGCTTCCGGGGCAACCGGTCGATCTACCTGCTGTTCGTCTCCGGCCTGGCCTTCCCGGTCTATCTGGCGCTGACCCCGCTGTTCTTCGTCGTGCAGAACATGGGGGCGGTCCCGGTGATCGGCCCGTTCATCGGCCTGAACACGCACGGCGGGCTGATCCTGGTCTACATCGCCTACTCGCTGCCCTTCACCGTCTTCTTCCTCGCGGCCTTCTTCAGGACGCTGCCGGGGGCGGTGGCCGAGGCGGCCTTCGTCGACGGGGCCTCGCACGCCCGGGTGTTCTTCCAGATCATGCTGCCGATGGCCAAGCCGGGCATCGTCAGCGTGACCATCTTCAACGTGCTCGGCCAGTGGAACCAGTACCAGCTGCCGCTCGTGCTGCTCAACTCCGACCGGGACAAGTGGGTGCTCACCCAGGGCATCGCCGACATCTCCACGGCCGCGGGCTACGACGCCGACTGGTCGGCCCTGTTCGCCGCGCTGAGCATGGCCATCCTGCCGATGCTGATCGTCTACACACTTTTCCAGAGCCAGATCCAGAAGGGCCTCACCGCGGGCGCGCTCAAGTAGGGCCGCTTGAGCCTCCCATAAGGCTGTCTTCAGGTTCCTCCGGCGCGAACGGGTTGACGCGCGGGGAGTGGTGAGGAGTAAGTTCGTTAGGAAAGTTTCCTAATGAGCGGTGCGGGTTTCCGCCCAGCGCCATCTCCTCCACCCCGTATCCTCTGTCCGCCCGCGCTCCTCGCCCCCGTTCCGGAGAGCCCCCGCGAAGGGGTGTTCTCCTCTCCGGAGAGCCTCCGGGCGTTCCTCCGTCCCCTTTCCTGGAGAGACACGTGCCCTTCTCGTCGAACCCCCGCTCCGGCCGCCGTACCCCGCGCCTCCTGGTCGCGACCGCGGCCGCGGTCGCCGTCCCGGCCCTGATCACCCTCGCCGGTGCCGGGCACACCGTCGAGCTCTCTCCCGCCCCGGGGTCCGCGGTGGTGCCCGCCGGCCTGGCGTCGTCCTCGTCGTCCTCCGCCGCGGTCGACCTCACCGACCCGCGCAAGAAGGACATCGCCATGCAGCTGGTGTCCAGCGCGGAGAACTCCTCGCTGAACTGGAAGGCGCAGTACAAGTACATCGAGGACATCAAGGACGGCCGCGGCTACACCGCCGGGATCATCGGCTTCTGCTCCGGCACCGGGGACATGCTCGACCTCGTCGAGCGCTACACCCGGCTCAAGCCGGGGAACGTGCTCGCCAAGTATCTCCCCGCCCTGCGCAAGGTCGACGGAACCGCCTCCCACAAGGGCCTCGACCCGAACTACCCCAAGGACTGGGCCACCGCCGCCAAGGACACGGTCTTCCAGCAGGCCCAGAACGACGAGCGCGACCGGGTCTACTTCAACCCCGCTGTCGACCAGGCCAAGAAGGACGGCCTGCGCGCCCTCGGGCAGTTCGCCTACTACGACGCCATCGTCACGCACGGCGGCGGCACCGACCCCCAGAGCTTCGGCGCGATCCGCAAGAACGCCCTGAAGAAGGCGAAGCCCCCCGCCCAGGGCGGTGACGAGACGAAGTACCTGCACGCCTTCCTCGACGCCCGCAAGGTCGCGATGAGGGCCGAGGAGGCCCACGAGGACACCAGCCGCGTCGACACCGCCCAGCGCGTCTTCCTCGACAAGGGCAACCTCGACCTGAACACCCCGCTGTCCTGGAAGGTCTACGGAGACCCCTTCAAGATCGGCTGACCTCCCCCGGAGCCCCGGCGGACGGGACACCGCCGGGGCCTCCCCGCGACACTCCCGACGGGCGCCGTTGACGCTCTTGAACAACAGCCGACGCTCTCGAATAACGAGAGTCATCGTCGATGATACGAGAACGTCGGCTCTCGATTTCCTCCTCTTTCCGATGAAGTTTGGCGGCTTGTCTGTTCGCTCGACCAGCAAGGAAGCGATCGCCAGCATTGTTGATCTTTGTGGGCGATCCTTGTGAAAAGTCCATCCAGACGTGGTCGTGCGAGGTCGCGAGGGGGCACCCTCTGTTATCGAGCGATATCCATGCGCGTTGGAGTCATTTGATCTAGCCTTGACTCGGGCATGTTGCGCGGACGCGCATGTGGAACTATCATTAACTCGTTGCTGCCCGCCGTTCTCCGGAACTGGCGGGCATTTTATTTTTCCGGGGTGCACAGTGGTGATCAATGACACGCTCGCCGCGTGTGTTTTGATCGATTATCAGAACATCCATCTCACGGCATGGGATTTGTGCCCACCTTACGGGGTTCCGGTAAAAAGAGGCACTTATTGACCCGTTGGCTTTCGCCGAACGCGTGCTGCAGGTCCGGGCCGCCCGCCAGCAGCCCAATCAGAAGGCGCTTGCCCTTGCCAAAGTCTGTGTTTACCGAGGTGCTCCGAGTAACGCCAGAGAGCCGGTTCTCTACAGCATCAGCCAACGTCAGCGGGCGGCGTGGACGCGCGATGAGCGAGTTTCCGTGATATATCGCACGCTTCGATACCCGCCGGACTGGGGGAAGCCCTCATGCTTTGACCGCCCCCGGGAAAAGGGGATTGACGTCATGCTTGCCCTTGAGCTGGTGCAACAGGCCCAGGCTGGGCCGTACAACGTTGTCATCCTAGCCTCGCATGACACCGACATGGAGCCCGCCTTGGAAATGGCGGCCCGAGCGGGACGGACGAAGGTCGAGACGGCGGGCTGGGACGGATCCCGCAGGCTCAGGATTCCGGGGCGAAACCTGTGGCACACGACGTTAAGTGCCGCGGATTTCGTCCTGGTCAAGGATCGCCGCGGTTACGGATGACGCGTGCCGATTTATCGTGTGATTCGGCGGCACCCGGAGGTTATCGGGCCGGGAGGTTCTTCAGGGCCTCGCGGCGGCTCAGGCCGCTGATTCGGGTGTGGTCGACGTAGCGGACGACCTCGCCGGGGTTGGTCTTGGCGTACTCGCGCAGGGCCCAGCCGATCGCCTTGCGGGCGAAGAAGTCGTTGTCGGACAGGCTCGGCTCGATGCAGGCGTACAGCAGGCCGGTGTCGGTGGCGGACTTGAAGCGGTTCTGGCTGAGGATGGCGGTGCGGCGCTTCCACAGGTCGGTGCCGCGGGCCCAGCGGAGCATGAGGGGGCGCATGGTGTCGGGGAAGGCCGCGAGCAGGCCGCCGACGCGGTGGACGGCGAGCTCGTCGACGTAGTCCCACCAGGCCCCGGTGACGATCATCTCCTCGTACATCGGCAGCGCTTCGAGCGTCTGGAAGGCGCGGTAGAGGCGGAAGCCGGACAGCTCGATCGCCGCGTAGCGCTCCTCGCGGTACTCGGCCCCGCGCCACAGCCCCAGCGTCGCCTCCCGCCACGCGGACGCCACGTCGACGGGATAGTCGGCGAAGACCCGCTTCAGCGCGGCGCGCCGAGGGGCGGCCTGCACGCCGAGGAACGGCATCGACGACTTCATGTAGGCCTGCATGACCGGGGCCTTGGCGGGGTCGGCCACGTCGGTGAGCGCCGTTCGCACGGCCTTCTGCAGTATCTCCATGCTCGCCCACCACTTCCCGTTCGCTTCGCGGACGCTTGATTCTCACAGGCCGAGCCGCTCGACGCGCCGGGTTCCGCGGGCGTCATGTCTTCTGGCTGCTCCGCTCGCCGGTCGCCAGGCCGTCGAACAGGACGGTGATGTAGTGCTCGGCGAGGCCGGTGGTGTTGAGACGGCCCCCGGGGCGGAACCAGCGAACCGCCACCCAGATGGTGTCGCGGATCATGCGGTAGGTGAGCTTGGGGTCGACGTCGGCCCGGAACAGGCCCTCGGCCTGGCCGAGCTTGATCTGCTCGACCCACATGCGCTCGACCTCGTCCTCGGCCTTGACCAGGTAGTCGAAGCGGTCGCCGGGCAGTGACCTCAGGTAGTTCCAGTCGTTCTGCATGACGGTGATCGCCGCGCGGTGCGGCTCCAGCGTGCTGAACCCGATGCGCACCATCTCTGAGAGGATCGTGCGGGGGTCGCCGTTCTGGTCCAGGGCGGCGCGGTAGCGGCCGACGATGTCGTCGAGGAAGGTGGTCAGCACCTCGTCGACGATCGTCTCCTTGGAGTCGAAGTGGTGATAGAGGCTTCCCGAGAGGATGCCCGCCTCCTCCGCGATCTCCCGCACGGTGGTCGCCTGGAAGCCCTTGCGGGCGAAGAGCTCGGCGGCGAGTTTGACGAGATGGTCGCGGCGCTCCGAGGCGGGGCCGGATGTGGCCGCGCGCCTGTTCCCGCCCTGGCGCCTGACCGGGGTCGTGGTCGCGCCGCCGGAGTTCTTTCGCGTGTTCACGCCCCCATTATGAGCCCTTGCGCAATCGCTTGTTCACCGGAACGCGCCAGCTCATTCCCGTTCCCGGCTCCGGCCGGACGCTCGCCACGTCCGCCGCGAGGGGCGTCTCCGACGCGGTCCGCACCGGGCGGAAATCCGTGCGGGCCACGGGAAAGCCTCGCCCGCCTCCGGACGAGCTCGCCGGCGCCACCCGCCCGCGCGACCGGAACCGCCGGTTTCGTCGGCCGTACGACCGGATTCGTCGGTTTCGTCGGCGGATCCGTCGTTCCGTGCGGGTGACGGCGGCTCCCGTCGTACGCCGACCCCCCCTTTTCTCGGCTCCGTATCAGCGGATCCCGACCCCGTCCATCGTCCCCGGCCGCAAAATCCTGAGCGAAAGGCCTATGGTCAGCCCACTAGCAATTAGGAAACTTTCCTATTAGATTTGCGCAGAGCCGCTGTGGGAGCGCTTTCCCCCAGGGGTCCGGTGACCACGTGGTGTCTGCGCGTCTTCGGCAGGAACGCCGACCGGCCGTCAGGCGAGGAGGGGTGAATGAAGCGCGGCCCAGAGCTGCTCCGTCTGGCGGAGACGGTCGTCTTCCCCGGCTTCGAGGGCAAGTCCCCGCCCGACTGGATCCGGCGCCGGCTCGGCGAGGGGCTGGCCGGGGTGGTGCTGTTCTCCAGGAACATCGCGACCCCCTCCCAGGTGGCCGATCTCACGGCCGCGCTCCGCGAGGAGAACCCCCAGGTCCTGGTCGGCATCGACGAGGAGTCCGGTGAGGTCACCCGCCTGGAGGCCGTGGGCGGGAGCACCCGGCCCGGCAACTTCGCCCTCGGCGTGGCCGACGACGTCGGCCTCACCGAGGAGCTCGCCGCCGACCTCGGCCGCGACCTGGCCCGCGCGGGCGTCAACCTCAACTTCGCCCCCTCGGCCGACGTGAACTCCAACCCCGACAACCCGGTCATCGGCCTGCGCTCCTTCGGCGCGGACCCCGATCTCGTCGCCCGGCACACCGCCGCCTGGATCCGGGGAATGCAGTCGGCGGGGGTGGCCGCCTGCGCCAAGCACTTCCCCGGCCACGGCGACACCTCGGTCGACTCCCACCACGGCGTGCCGCTCGTCGCCGCCCCCCTCGGAGAACTGCACGACATGGCGCTGCGGCCCTTTCGCGCGGCCGTCGAGCAGGGGGTGCGCACGGTCATGACCGGGCACCTGCTCGTCCCCGCCCTGGACCCCGCGATGCCCGCCACCCTCAGCCGCCCGGTCCTGCACGACCTGCTCAGGGTCGAGCTCGGCTTCGAGGGCGTCATCGTCACCGACGGCATCGAGATGGCCGCCGTCTCCGGCCCGTACGGCATCGGCGGGGCCTCGGTCCTCGCCGTCGCCGCGGGCGCCGACGCGATCTGCGTGGGCGGCGAGCACGCGGGGGAGGAGACCGCGATCGGCATCCGCGACGCGATCGTGGACGCCGTGATCGAGGGCAGGCTCTCCGAGGAGCGGCTCGCCGACGCCTCCCGGCGCGTCTGCGAGCTCGCCCTCTGGACCACGACCACCGGTCCCAGCACGTCCTCGGGTCCCTCCGGAGGCCCGGGCACCCCGTCGATCGGCCTGGCCGCGGCCCGGCGGGCACTGCGGATCACCCGCCGCTCCTCGGCCGCGGTGTTCCCCCTGCCCGCCCCGCCGCACGTCGTCGAGCTCGCCCCCGAGATGAACCTCGCCATCGAGAAGGACACCCCGTGGGGCGTCGGCGAGCCGCTCGGCAAGCTCCTCCCCGGCACCACGGTCACCCGGCTCACCGCCCCCACGGCCACCGGAGGCGCCGTCGAGGCCGTGCTCGCCGCGGCGGCCGAGCGCCCCCTGGTCATCGTCGTCCGCGACGCGCACCGCCACCCCTGGCAGGCCGACGCGCTCCGGCACCTGCTGGCCGCCCGCGCCGACGCCGTCGTGGTGGAGATGGGACTGCCGGGCCGCTCCGACCTGGGCGCCGTCCACATCGCCACCCACGGGGCCGCCCGCGTCTGCGGCCAGGCCGCCGCCGAACTCCTCGCCGGAGACACGGCCACCACCTGACCGGTCGCGCTCCCCCCGGGACAGGGCGCTTTTCCGGCGTACGGCGCTTTCCCAAGAGCACGGCGCCGAGGGCACTGAGGGCGTTGAGGATTCTGTCGGGGCGGGCTGCTTGAATCGCGGGATGAACGCGGCACAGTTGCTGGGGGACCAGCGGGAGATCCACGGGGCCGATCTGTCGGGGCTCTCGCTCGGCGATCATCTGACCGGTGACGGGCCATATGTCTTCAGGGAGTGCGACCTCACCGGCGCCGACCTCACCGGGGCGTCGCTGGTGGAGGCGTCGTTCGAGAAGTGCGTGCTGGAGGGGGCCGACTTCCGCCGCGCGGACCTGGACGGGGCGCGTTTCTCCGGCGGCGGGGGAGCGGGCCTCAGGTTCGCGAACGCCGAGCTCGTCGACGCGACCTTCACCGACGTCGACCTGTCGGGCGCGCGCTTCGAGCTGGCCCTGCTCACCGACGTCACCTTCACCGGCTGCCGCATGATCGGCGCGGTGCTCTCCGCCTGCCGGGGCACCGGCTACCGGTTCGACGGCTCCAACCTGGCGCTGGCCGACCTCACCGGCTGCTCGTTCCGGGGTCTCCACCTGCGGGGCGTCCGCCTCGACGACGCCAACCTGTCGGGCTGTGACTTCACCAAGACCGTGTTCGAGGACTGCCGCATGATCGGCGCCCGGATCGTCGAGACGGTCTTCACCAAGGCCGACCTGCGCGGCGCCGACCTCGGCGAGGTCGACGACACCCGCCTCCGGTCGCTGCGCGGAGCGGTCATCAGCCCGACCCAGGCCGCCCTCATCCTCGCCGACCGGGGCCTCACCGTGAACTGACGCCTCGAAGTCCGGCGCGGTGCGGGGCCACATCTAGACATGAAAGGTAAACAGCCGGGAAACTCTGCATGATCGTGGCGAAAGGGGCCCTGGCATGCGCGGGATCTGTGACGGGCGTGTGGTCATCGTGACCGGCGCGGGGCGCGGCATCGGCAGGGAGCACGCCCTGGAGTTCGCCAGGCAGGGAGCCAGGGTCGTGGTCAACGACCTCGGCACCGGCCGCGAGGGCGACGGTCGCTCCGCGGGCCCCGCCCTGGCTGTGGTCGAGGAGATCCGCGACCTGGGCGGCCGGGCCGTGGCCAACAGCGACGACGTCACCGAGTGGGACGGCGCGGGCCGCCTGGTCAAGACGGCGCTGAGCGCCTTCGGGCGGCTGGACGTCCTGGTGAACAACGCCGGCTTCGTCCGTGACCGGATGCTGGTCTCGATGACCGAGCAGGAGTGGGACGACGTGATCCGGGTCCACCTCAAGGGCCACTTCCTGCCGCTGCGGCACGCGGCCGCCCACTGGCGGGAGCGGTCGGAGGCGGGCGAGCCCGTGGACGCCCGGGTGATCAACACCTCCGCCGGGGCGGGCCTGTTCGGCGGCGTCGGCCAGGGCAACTACTCCGCGGCCACGGCGGGCGTCGCTGCCCTCAGCCAGGTCGCCGCGGCGGAGCTCGGCCCCTACGGCGTCACGGTGAACGCGATCGTCCCAGCCGCCCGCACCCGGATGACCGAAGGGCCCGCGACGGCCGGGCCCGAGGGCGATTTTGACGCCGAGGCCGGGCCCGAGGGCGGCTTCGACGCCACGCACCCGGCCAACGTCGCCCCGCTGGTGGCCTGGCTCGGCTCGGCCGGGTCCCGGCACGTCACCGGCAGGGTCTTCGAGGTCGAGGGCGGGGCCCTCTCCCTCGCCGACGGCTGGCGGCACGGCCCCCGCACCGACCGGGGCGCCCGCTGGGACCCCGCCGACATCGGCGACGCCGTCGCCAAGCTCCTCGTCGACACCCCCGACCCGGAACCGGTTCTCGGGGCTCAGAGCCCCTGACGAAACGGGAGCTGTCCCCATATCATCGCCGGGCATGTGGCCCACTTCGTCAGGCGTTCCCGGCCCATGTCCGTGATGCGATCCGGCCCCGGTCGAACCGCCCCACCCGCCGCCGATACTGCCTGGCAGAGCACCGCCAGATGTCTGACCTGAAGCGAGGTGGCGCCGGGCGGAGGCATAGGCTGCCAGAAGCCGATGGAGATGTCGCCCGTGCCGTGGCCGTCCGGTCCTGTTCATCGTCGTGGAGCCGACGGTCAGGCCACGAGGGCGCTGGGGGAGGAGGAGCCGATGTCCGATCCGGTGTCGTGGCCGTCCAGGTTGCCGGTCATGCAGGCTCCCATGGCCGGTGGGGCTTCCAGGCCCGAACTGGCCGCGGCCGTGTCAGAGGCCGGTGGCCTGGGATTCCTCGCGGCCGGCTACAAGACGGCCGACCAGATGCGCCAGGAGATCAAGCAGACGCGCGAGCTCACGTCCCGCCCGTTCGGGATGAACGTCTTCATGCCCACGGCCGACGACGCCGACCAGGCCGAGATCGACGCCTATGCGAAGGTAATAGAGGGGGAGGCGCGGCGGCTGGGCGCTCCCCTGGGAGTCCCGCGCGGGGGCGACGACGATTTCACGGCCAAGGTCGAGGATCTGCTGGCGGACCCGCCCGCGGTGGTGAGTTTCACGTTCGGCTGCCCGGAGGACGAGCTGATCCAGGCGTTCCGTCGCAAGGGGACCACCGTGGTGGTCACGGTGACTTCGGCGGCCGAGGCACGGCTGGCCTCGGCGGCCGACATGCTGTGCGTCCAGGGGGAGGAGGCGGGTGGCCACCGAGGGTCGTTCGCCAACGCGGACGCCGAGGCGATGAGCCTGGAGAGCCTGCTGTCCCGGGTACGGGAGGCGTCACGGCTTCCCCTCATCGCGGCCGGTGCTGTCGCCTCGTCCGCCGACGTCTCCCGGGTCCTGTCCGCGGGAGCGGTCGCGGCCGCGGCGGGCACCGCGTACCTGCTCTGTCCCGAGAGCGGCACCAGTGCGGTCCACCGTGCGGCGCTGACCGACCCCCGCTTCACGGACACCGCCGTCACCAGGGCCTTCACCGGACGTCCGGCGCGCGGCCTGGTCAACCGGTTCATGACGGAGTACTCCGGCCGGGCACCCGCGGCCTATCCGCAGGTTCACCACCTGACGACGCCCATGCGCCGCGCCGCCGCGGCCGGCGGGGACGCCGAGACACTGCACCTGTGGGCCGGGACCTCCTGGAGCCGGGCACGGAACGCGCCGGCGGCGGACATCACCGCGGACCTGTCCGCGATCTGACAGCGGTCCCCGAAGTCTCCGGCCCGCCGGGAGCGTGGGTGACGTCCCGCGTACACCCGGTGGAACGGCGATCAGCCCTGCGCTGTGTCGGAGAGACACGCTTCAGCTACGGCGACCCGCTCTGAGCGGTCTCGTCGTGGTGGCTTCAGCGACGGCGAGGTCGATGGGCGGCCGGAGAGGGAGCGGCTACGGTCCGCGCGCGGTACGGCGGGGCGGAAGGCGCGGAGGTGGGTGGGTGTTCCGGCCGGCTTATAAGAAACCGCCACCGTCGCGCCCGCCAGGCCGGAGGCCTGACTGACAGACGGCCACTGAGACGGCCGGCCGGAGCACCCGCCCACCGGAGCGCGCACGGGCGGCACGACGCGAGCCCGTACGGCGCGCAAGTAGCGCGGACGGCTCAGGCAGCACGGGCAGTGCAGAAAGCGCGAACGGTCAAGCAGCACAGGCAGTGCAGAAAGCGCGGACGGCTCAGGCAGCACGGGCAGTGCAGAAAGCGCGAACGGTCAAGCAGCACGGGCAGTGCAGAAAGCGCGGACGGCTCAGGCAGCACGGGCAGTGCAGAAAGCGCGGCCAGTCCGCCCCCGCATGGCCCGGAGATACGCGACATCCCGCCCATAACCCGGCATAAGCTCCTAGGTAAGGTGCCTTCTATTGATTTGGTGCTGACGCAGGAGGCTTTCAGTGGGCGTTTCCGTGGCGTACGTGACCTTCGCCGACCCGGACGGGTTCGACGACGAGAAGGAGGTCGTCGTCACGGCGTGGGCCGAGGAGGGGATCGCCGGGGAGATCGTGCGGTGGGACGACCCCGAGGTCGACTGGGCCGCGTTCGACGCCGCCGTGGTGCGTACGCCGTGGGACTACGTGGAGCGGCGGGCGGAGTTCCTCGCCTGGGCCCATCGGACGGAGTCGGTCACCCGGCTGCTCAATCCGGCGGCCGTGCTGGAGCGCAACACCGACAAGACCTACCTGCGGGAGCTGGACGCGCCGATCATCCCGACCTACTGGGTTGGGGCGGGGGAGGCCGTGGACTTTCCCGTCCTGGACGAGTACGTGGTCAAGCCCTCGATCTCGGCGGGGGCCCGCGACACGATCAGGACCCGGGACCGGGAGGAGGCCGAGGCCCACGCGGCCCGGCTGGCGGCCGGGGGGCGGACCGCGATGATCCAGCCGTACCTGGACATGGTCGAGAGCGAGGGGGAGACCTCGCTGCTGTACTTCGGCGGCCGGTTCAGTCACGCCGTCCGGCGCAACGCGATGCTGGTGGAGAGCGCGAGCAGGCCGGGGCAGGGGAACGACCACGGGGAGCTCCGCGTCCCCGAGCCCGACCAGTTCGCCCTGGCCGAGCGGGTGCTCGGCGAGTTCCCCGAAGTGCTCTACGCGCGGGTGGACCTGGTCCGCCTGGCCGACGGGAGTCCGGCTCTCATCGAGGTCGAGCTCACCGAGCCTTACCTGTTCCTGCGGTACGCCCCCGGGGCCGCCGCCAACCTGGCCCGCGCCCTGGCCGAGGCGCTCTGACTCCCGCGAAACCGAAACGCGACGGCGCGCGTCCCGGGGAAGGAGACGCGCGCCGCACTGCTAAACAAGCCGCACTGCTAAACAAGCCGCACTGCTAAACAAGCCGTACCGCTGACAGGAAGGGCTACTGAGGCATCACCACCGCGAGCGGGGAGACCCCGGCGGTGCGCAGGGCGCCGGGGAGCTTCCGGGCCCAGGGGTGTTCGTGCAGGTCGAGCTCCTCGGGGTTGGCGACCGTGAACCGGACGGCCCCGCCGGTGGCGGGCTGCTCGGTCCAGGTGGCGCCGAAGCCCTTCAGCGCCGCGGCGACCTTGTCGCGGTCGGCCGCGGGGACCGTGACGCGGATCGGCGCGCCG
Organism: Streptosporangium sp. NPDC002721; assembly: GCF_042888905.1. Taxonomy (NCBI): domain Bacteria; kingdom Bacillati; phylum Actinomycetota; class Actinomycetes; order Streptosporangiales; family Streptosporangiaceae; genus Streptosporangium; species Streptosporangium sp. NPDC002721. Next base: position 270,409 of record NZ_JBIAQI010000007.1, on the reverse strand, counting down.
CGGTCCGGGATGGCCGCGGCGGCCCGGGAGGCCTCGGGTGCGGAGGGCGTGGAGGGGAGCGCCCGCGCCCTCGCGGAGGCGGACGGCAGGTCGGCGGTGATCGCGTTGGACACGATCTTCGCTGTGCCGTCGGTGAAGGCGCGGAAGTTCGGCTCGGCGGCGAACAGCACCGCGTGGCCGGCGCCCACCGGCTCGTCGACCGCCGCCGCCGTCCCGCCGAGCTCCTCGGCGCCCAGCGCGAAACCGGACTGGTACCAGTCGGGCGAGTTCGCGGCAGGGTAGGAGGACACCACGTGCGCGGGGTCGGCGGCGCGCATGACCAGGTCGTACGCGTAGAACTGCATGACGCTCGACCCGACGTTCCCGCTCAGCGGCCCGGCGGCCACGGTGGTACGGAAGAGCGTGCCGGGGATGTCCGAGGTCGGCTCGGTCAGCGTCACGCCGGAGACCCCGGCCAGGACGGCGAGCTGGGTGCCGCCCGCCCAGCCGATGTACCGTCCGCCGCCGCTGACCCAGTCGCGCAGCGCCGCGCGCCCGGCGTCGCCGAGGGTGGTGTTCGCCGCGTTGGCCGAGCCGTCGGGTACGAGCACCACGTCGAGCCCGGTCAGCTTGCCCGCGGCGACGTCGGCCGGGGTGAGCACCGTGTAGGGCAGCTTCCAGTCGCGGTCGAGGCGGTGCCGCAGCCAGCCGGAGGACTCGGCGGCGTTCTGCGCCGTGCCGCCGGACAGCTGCAGGACCCCGATCTTGCGGGAGGTCGTCACCTTGGCCGACGGGGCGCCCACCGGCTGGACCGGCGTCGCGAGGGGCAGCAGCACCTGGCCGGAGGACCCGCCGGAGACGTTGCCGAGCAGCGGCAGGCTCCACGCGGTCACGTCGTAGAAGTACGGGAACGGCGTGTAGGTGTCCTCGTTCAGCATGGCCTGGATCCAGTGCTTCTGGCCCTGGGCCATCGGGATCCAGTAGGTGCCCCTGGGCAGGGTGGTCCTGGCCTCGGGCCTGCCGTACGCCTTGAAGTCCCTGACCGTGAGCGGCAGGGCGAGCTTGTACACCTGGACGTCCATGCGCTGGAGCCGCCGTACGATCAGCTCGGTCTCGGCCTTCTTGGCCGGGTCGTCGGCGCGCAGGAAGTAGTGGCGCACCTTGCGGTCGGGAACCTGGGTGATGACCTCGTTGCCCGGGTTGTAGACCTGGTTCGGCTCCAGCTTGCCGTCGAGCCCCTGCTTGAGCGCGTCGGCGTACATGCGGTGCCAGGTGGTGAGGATCTCGGTCTTCTTCTCCGCCGCGGCCGAGAGCGAGACCCACTGGGTCAGCCACTGCTCGAAGGCTCGGGCCGCGATCGGGGAGGCGTTCCCCTTCTCGAACGTCATGCCCGCCGCGTTGAACCCGGCCGTCGGGACCGTGTCGCCGTAGCCCATGTAGAACATGTCGTAGACGTCGCGGTTGAAGAACGGGATCCCGCGCTCGGTGAACTCGTCGATCATCGCGGCGCCGTAGGTGTTGTTGATCCAGTCGATCGTCGGCTCGGCGATGTCGTGGTAGAACGGGTCGGCGTTCGGCGGGAAGAAGTACTCGGTGCCGCCCATCTCGTGGGCGTCGATGAAGAGCTGCGGCGGATACTTGCGCATCAGCTCGATCTTGCCGTCGGTCTCCGGCTGGGTCCGCGCGAACCAGTCGCGGTTCATGTCGAACGAGTAGGCGTTGCGCCGGGTGTCGGCCTCGCGGCCGTCGGGGTTCTGCGTCGGCAGGATCACCACGACGGCGTTGTCCAGGATGCGCTTGGCCGCGCAGTCGTCCCGTCCGGCCAGGTCGTGCAGGGTCCTCAGCGCCGCGTCGGTGCCGCTCTCCTCGCCGCCGTGCACGTTTCCGGCGACCCACAGGATCGCGGGGGTGTTCCTGGCGAGGACCTTCGCCGCGGAGGCGGGGGTGAGGGGGTTGCGCAGCAGCTTGATCGAGGTCTCGATCGCGCGCAGGTTCCTGATGTTGTGCGAGGTGCCGACGATCGCGTACTTCAGCGGGCGTCCCTCGGCGCTCGTGGCCAGGGTGCCGGAGACGACCCGGTCGCTGGCCCTGTCTATCGCGGTGAGCAGGGTGTCGGACTCGGCCGAGGTGACCTCCCGCTCACCGAGCTCGAAGCCGAGCACGCTCTTCGGCGTCGGTACCTTGCCGTTGTACGCGGGGGTAGTCCGGGTGGCGTCACAGGTGGTCACGGGGGGTGCGGCCGGGGTAGGTTCCGCCTGGGCGGCTCCGGCGGGAAGGGCGATGGCAACGGCCAGTACGACCGGTGCCATCACCTTGAAACGCTTCAGCATGAAGCAAAGCTGTCATCTGAAAGAAATGACGGCAAGAGGGAAAATTTTACGCTTGTGTTACGGATAGTGCTTTTGAGGTATTCGTAACCAACAGTGATGAAAATAGATTTATGGGCGAAAGGTCCGCTTCTGGCGGCGGAACCCCCCGGTCGCCGGCGGGGGGCTACGCGTGGCCGGAGATGCCGCCGTCGACCGGGATCACGGTCCCGGTGAGGTAGGCGCCGGCGCGCGAGGACAGGAAGATCGCGGTGCCCGCCATGTCCTCGGGACTGCCGATCCTGCCCAGCGGGACGTGGGAGGCGACCACCGCGCGCGTCGCCGGGTCGTCGAGCGCGAAGGCCATCATCTTCGACTCGAACGGCCCCGGGGCGATCGCGTTGACCGTGATCGACTCCTTGGCGAGCCGCTGGGACAGGTGCCGGGTGAGCATGTGCACGGCCGCCTTCGCCGCCGAGTAGGCGTAGTTCTCCATCGTCGGTACCCGGATACCGTCCACCGAGCCGATGTTGATCACCCTGGCCGGGTCCTCCGGGCTCGCGGCGGCGCGCAGCAGCGGCAGGAACCGCTGGGTCAGGTAGAACACGCCCTTGACGTTGATCCCCCAGAGCTTGTCGAAGGCCTGCTCGGGGTACTCCTCCAGTGGCGCCCCCCAGGTCGCCCCGGCGTTGTTCACCAGCACGTCGAGCCGCGACTCCCGCTCCGCGACCGCCTCGAACAGCGCGGACACCCCGTCCTCGGTGGACAGGTCGGCGGGTATCGCGGTGCATCCCAGCTCGGCGGCCGTCTTGCCGACCTCGGCCGCCTTCCGCGAGGAGATGTAAACCGTGGCGCCCGCGTCGACGAACCCGGCCGCGATCATCCGGCCGATGCCCCGGGACCCGCCGGTGACGACGACGGTCTTGCCTTCCACCGAGAACAGAGTCATGTTCTGTAGCATGCCGCACCCCGGTGATCTCGTCCATACCAACCGGTCGGTTCCGGGTGGTCGAGTATCCCGTTCATGGCCTGAAATCCCCTTTGTGTCGGTTCGTTCCGGAGGGCTTGAAAAATAATGTCGCCAAATAAAACGAGAGTGAAACAATCTTCCACCGCTCGTTGACACGCGCCGTTCGTATGGTGTGCCTTCGTTGTCAGGAGTCACCGATCCGAAGGCGGGGGTACGGCATGCTCAGAACGGGTGCGCGCCTGGCGGCGCTGGGCCTGGGACTGTCGGTGGCGCTGTCGGCGACGGCGCTTCCCCTCGCCCACGCGTCACCTCTCCCCTCGGAGGCCCCCTCGAAGGCCCCCTCGAAGGCTCCTTCGAAGGCTCCTTCGAAGGCCCCCTCGGAGGTCCTCTCGAAGGCCCTCGCCCCCTCGGAAACCCTCGCGCTCCCCGCAGCCCGAGCCCCCCGCCCGGAGAAGAGGATCGTCCGGCTGGGCGCGACGCAGAGCATGGACTCGATGAACCCGTTCCTCGCGGTCCGGCTGATCTCGACGTCGATCCACCGCTGGACGTACGGCTACCTCACGGTGGCCGATCCCAAGACCCTGAAGCCCGGCCCCGACCTCGCCGAGTCGTGGAAGACGTCCCCGGACAAGCTGACCTGGACCTTCACGATCCGCTCCGGCGCCACCTGGTCGGACGGAAAACCCGTCACCGCGGGGGACGCCGCGTGGACCCTCAACAAGATCATGACGGACGACGCGGCCAAGACGGCCAACGGCCCGGCCGTCGAGAACTTCGACACCGTGACGGCGCCCGACGACCGCACCCTCGTCATCAGGACGAAGAAGCCCCAGGCCTCGATGCTGGAGCTGCCGGTCCCGATCATGCCCAAGCACGTGTGGGAGGGCGTTCCCGACGTCGGCACCTTCGAGAACGAGACCTACCCCGCCGTCGGCAGCGGCCCCTACATCCCCGTCGAGCACAGCAAGAACAACTACGTGAAGCTGCGGGCCAACCCGTCGTACTGGCGCGGCGCTCCCGCCATCGACGAGCTGCACGTCGTCTTCTACGAGAACCCCGAGGCGGCGAACGCCGGGCTGAGGAAGGGCGACGTCGACTGGATCGGACGGCTGGCACCCCCGCAGTTCGAGGCGCTCGCGGGTGACCCGAACCTCGTGCGGTGGAACACCCAGGGCCGCCGCGCCGGCTACCTGCAGCTCAACCCGGGCGCCGAGACGGCGGACGGCGAGCCGATCGGCGACGGGCACCCCGCGCTGAAGGACGCCAGGGTGCGCAGGGCGATCCACCACGCGATCGACAAGAAGACCCTCGTCGCGCAGGTGCAGAACGGGCTCGCCGTCCCGGCCGACGGCTCGATCATCCCGCCGATGTACCGGGAGTTCTTCTGGAGGGCCGAGGGTGACAAGGCCGTCACCTTCGACCCGGCCGAGGCCGGCCGCATCCTCGACGAGGCCGGGTACGCCAAGGGTGCCGACGGGATCAGGACCATGCCCGGCGGGGGCCGCAGGCTGGAGATGCGCTTCAGCATCCACACCGAGGACCCCGTCGAGGACAAGCTCGCCCAGTTCCTCACCGGCTGGCTCAGGGACGTCGGCATCCAGATCACCACCCGCAGGCTCGACTCCAACAAGTTCACCGAGGAGACGGGCGGCACCGCGCTCTACGACATCGCGATCAGCGGCTGGTCGGTCAACCCGGACCCCGAGGAGGTCCTCGCCACCCACCTGTGCAGCCGCAGGCCCACCGCGAGCGGCGAGGGCGGCGGCACCGAGTCGTTCTTCTGCGACGACGAGTTCGAGAGGCTCTATCAGGAGCAGCTGGCCGAGCTCGACAGGCCCGCGCGCGTCGAGCTGATCAAGCGGATGCAGGAACGGCTCTACACCGAGGCCCCCGTCATCGCGCTCTACTACCCCAACAACCTGGAGGGCTACCGCAAGGACCGGATCGCCTCCATCACCCCGATCCCGGAGGACAAGGGCATCCTGTACGGCGGGAGCGGCTACTGGCCGGTCTACTCCCTGCGGGCGGTGCAGCGCGCCGCCCCCGCCGAGGACTCCGGGAACGGCGTCGTCCTGGCCGTCGCGGCGGTCGCCGTCGTGCTCGCCGGGACCGGGATCCTCCTCTTCGCCAGGCGGCGCCGCGCCACCGCCGACGAGCGCGAGTAGCGGCCGGTGAGCACCCTGCCGGGCGAGTTGACGAAGGCGCCGCCGGAGGAAGGCCGGGACGGTGCCCGCCGGAGCGTGGCGCGCTACGCGCTGACCAAGCTCGGCGGGGCACTGCTCGGCATCGGGCTGGTGATCGTCGCGACGTTCTTCCTGTTCCGCCTGATCCCCGGCGATCCCACCATCGCCTACACCCGCGACGTGCCGGTCACCCCGGAACAGCTCGCCCTGCTCAGGCGGCAGATGGGCCTGGACCGGCCGCTGGGCGAGCAGTTCCTGGACTTCGTCCTGCGAACCCTGCGGCTGGACCTCGGCACTTCGTACGAGTACCGCAGGCCCGTCGCCGAGCTCATCGGCGAGCGGGCCGGACCGACGCTGCTGCTGGCGGGCACCGGGCTCGCCGTCGCGGTCGGCCTGGGCATGTGGCAGGGCACCAGGGCCGCCTGGCGCCACGGCGGCCGGTTCGACCGCCTCTCCACGGGGACCGCGCTCACCCTGTGGTCGGTGCCGACCTTCTGGCTGGGGCTGCTGCTGCTCATGGTCCTGGCCGCGGGGACGGGCCCGATACCCGGCCTGTTCCCCACCCGGGGCATGGAGGACGTCGACGCGCCGGACGGGCCGCTCTACCTGCTGCACGTCGCCCACCACCTGGTGCTGCCGTGCCTCACCCTGGTCGCCGTCGTCTACGCGCAGTACCTGCTGGTCATGCGCTCCTCGCTGCTCGACGAGATCGGCCAGGACTACGTGACCACCGCCCGCGCCAAGGGCCTGCGCGACGACGAGGTCCGGCGCCGCCACGCGGTGCCGAACGCGCTGCTGCCGACGGTGACCCTGGTCTTCATGCAGATCGGCTTCGTGGTCGGCGGCGCGGTCTCGGTGGAGTTCGTCTACTCCTGGCCCGGCCTCGGCCTGCTGTTCGTCGAGGCGATCAGGGGACCCGACTACGCGGTCATGCAGGGGACCTTCATGCTCGTCTGCGTCGCGGTGATCGTCATGAACACGCTGGCCGACGTGGTCTACCACGTCCTGGATCCGAGGGTGAGGTCGGCGTGAGCACGAAGGAGGAGGACCCGGGCGCGGCCGGTGACGGTGCCGGGACGCCGTACACGGTCCGCGGTGACGCCGGGACGTCACGCGCGGTCGGTGGCGGCGTCCGGACGTCACGCGCGGTCGGTGGCGGCGCCGGGACGCCGCGTGCGATCGCCAGGGCGCGCCGCCGCGCCGCGTTCGCGCGGTTCCGCCGCGCGTACGGCCGCGACAGGGCCGGGTTGTACGGCGCGGCGATCCTGCTGGTCGCCGTCCTGGCGGCCCTCGTCACGCCGCTGGTCACCGACCCGTCCGGCATGGACGTGACCAGGGCGACGGGCGCCAAGCTGGCGCCGCCGAGCGCGGACTTCCCGCTCGGCACCGACGAGTCCGGCCGCTCGGTCCTGCTCATGCTCCTGTGGGGCGCGCGGGTCTCGCTGCTCATCGGGTTCGTGTCGGCACTGCTCAGCATGGTGATCGGCACGGTCCTCGGCATCGCGGCCGGGCACTTCCGGGGCTGGGTCGCGGCCGTGCTGATGCGCGTCACCGACTGGTTCCTGGTGCTGCCCACCCTGGTCCTGGCCCTGGTCCTCGCGGCCGTCCTCGGCGGCGGCACGTCCACGATCATCCTGGCGATCGGGGTGACCTCCTGGGCCTCCACGGCGAGGCTGATCCGGGCCCAGACGCTGGCGGTCGAGGCCAGGCCCTACATCGAGAGGTCCAGGGCGCTGGGCGCGGGGCACTGGCACGTCATGACCCGGCACGTGTTGCCGAACGTCGCCCCGCTGGTCCTGGCCAACACCACCCTCACGGTGGCCGGAGCCATCGTCACCGAGTCCACCCTCGCCTTCCTCGGCGCCGACTCGGGCCAGGTGTCGTGGGGCGGCATGCTGCGCGCCTCCTACGACTGGGGCGCGGCCACCTCGGGCGCCTGGTGGTACGTGCTGCCGCCCGGCCTGTGCATCGTCCTGGTCGTCCTGGCGTTCACCCTCTGCGGGCGCGCCCTGGAGACCGTGCTCAACCCGCGCCTTCGGGGGGCCTCGTGACCGTACTCGACCCGCCTCTTCCATCGGTCCCGGCCATGCCTGGCCCGCGGCTTCCATCGGCCCCGGCCATGCCAGGCCCGCGGCTTCCAGCGGCCCCGGCCATGCCTGGCCCGCGGCTTCCAGCGGCCCCGGCCATGCCAGGCCCGCGGCTTCCAGCGGCCTCGTCCGTCCCCGGCCCGCGGCTTCCCGCAGCCTTGGCCATGTCCGGCCCGCGCGTCCGGGAGGTTTCGTGAGCCTGCTCGAACTGCGCGACGTGGCGGTGACCTACCGGAGCGCGGCCGGGGACGTCCCCGCGGTGCGGGGCGTCTCGCTCTCTCTGGCGGAGGGCGAGGCGCTCGGCGTGGCGGGGGAGTCGGGATCGGGCAAGTCGACGCTGGCCATGTCACTGCTGCGGCTGCTGCCCAGGGACGCGCTGGTGTCCGGGGAGATCCTGCTGGACGGCGAGGACGTTCTCACGATGAGCTGGGGGCGGCTGCGCGCGGTCCGGTGGGCGTCTGCCTCCCTGGTCTTCCAGGGGGCCCAGCACGCCCTGAACCCGGTGCGCAGGATCGGCGACCAGATCGCCGAGCCGTTGCGGGTGCACGGCATGGCGACCGGCGCGGCGGCGCGGCGCAGGACGGCGGAGCTGCTGGAGCAGGTCGGCCTGCCCGCCTGGCGGGCGCGTGGCTACCCGCACGAGCTCTCCGGCGGGCAGCGCCAGCGCGTGATGGTCGCGATGGCGCTCGCCTGCTCGCCGCGCCTGATCGTCGCCGACGAGCCGACCACCGCGCTGGACGTGATGATCCAGGCGCAGGTGCTCTCGCTGATCCGCTCGCTCGTCGCCGGGCACGGGATCGGCCTCGTCATGATCTCTCACGACCTGTCGGTCCTGGCCGCGACGTGCGACCGGCTGGCGGTCATGTACGCGGGCCGCGTGGTGGAGTCCGGCCCCTCGCGCGAGGTCTTCCGGGACGCCAGGCACCCCTACGGCAGGGCGCTGGCCGAGGCCTTCCCCACCGTCGGCGATCCCGCCTCCAGGATGGCGCCCAGGGGGCTGGGCGGCGACCCGCCCGACCCGGCCCACCTGCCCGCCGGGTGCTCCTTCCATCCCCGCTGCCCGGTGTCGCTCGTCTCGTGCGCGTCGGAGCCGGTCGAGCTCTGGCCGGTGGGCCGTAATAGAGGCCGTGCCGAGGCGTCGCACACCGCCGCGTGCGTCCACGTCCGCGCCCACCGGGAGATCCCATGACCCTGCTCGAAGCGCGGGACCTGCGGGTGGAGTTCGCCTCGCGCGGGCGCCGGGCCCGCGCGGTGGACGGGGTGAACCTCGTCGTGGGCCAGGGGGAGATCGTCGCGCTGGTCGGCGAGTCCGGCTGCGGCAAGACGACGCTGGCCCGCACCCTGCTCGGCCTGGAACGGCCCGCCTCGGGGTCGGTCCTGTACGGCGGGGTCCCGCTGGGGTACTCCTCGCGCGCGCTGCGGGCCCACCGGCGCGAGGTGCAGCTCGTCCTCCAGGACCCCACCGGCTCGCTCAACCCCCGGCACACCGTCTACGAGGCGGTGGCCGAGGGGCCGCGCATCCACCGCCTGCCCGGGGAGGGGGAGCGGGTCGCGTCGGCGCTGTCGCGCGCCGGGCTGCGGCCCCCGGAACGCTTCTTCGACCGCCACCCGCACGAGCTGTCCGGCGGCCAGCGCCAGCGCGTCGTCATCGCCGGGGCCCTCGCGCTCGACCCCAGGGTGCTGGTCGCCGACGAGCCGGTGGCCTCGCTGGACGCGTCGGTGCGCGGCGAGATCCTCGCGCTGCTGCTCCGCCTCCGCGACGAGCTGGGCCTGTCGGCGCTGGTCGTCACCCACGACCTCGGGCTGGCCTGGAACATCGCCGACCGCGTCGCGGTGATGTACCTCGGCAGGATCGTCGAGTCGGGGCCCGTGGAGCGGATCCTCACCGAGCCCTCGCACCCGTACACCCAGGCGCTGCTGTCGGTCCTGCCGGAGTCGCCGTCGCCCGTGGTGCTGGGCGGCGAGCCGCCGGACCCGACCCGGATCCCGCCGGGCTGCCGCTTCCACCCGCGCTGCCAGGTGCTGGCCTCGGGCGCGGCGGCCGAGGCGGGGGTCGACGGGCTGTGCGTGTCACGGCCGCTGCCCGTGCTGCCCTCCCCGCCCTCCCTGCCCTCCCCGTCCTCCTTCGCCGCCGCCCAGGTCGCCTGCCACCACGCCGAGGCCCGCGCGGCCTCGGCCCGGCACGAGGCCGACGCCGACGCCGAGGCCGAACGGCGGTGAGACGCGGGGGAGTCAGAGGCCGGGGAGGCGGCCGTTCCTGAACAGGTCGACGAAGAGCCCGTGGTCGGCCCTGGCCCGCGCCCCGTAGGCGTGGGCGAAGTCGACGAGGGCACGGGTGAAGCCGTCGGTGTCGCCGCCGATCACGGCCACGATCGCGTCCTCGGTGGAGAAGTCGACCAGGTCGTGGCTGGACTCGTCGTCGGCCACCGAGTGCATCCTGGCCACGGCCCGGCCCAGGTCGCGGATGACCGAGGCCAGCTCCTCCGGCTCGTTGACGTCGCCCCAGTCCAGGTCGGCGGAGTAGGGGGAGACCTCGGCGACCATCTGGCCGACGCCGTTCAGCGTGGTGTAGCCGAGCCACGGGTCGGCGTACGCCTGCAGGGCGCGCTGCGACTCGGCGGTGCGGTGGCCCTGGTGCCGGAAGTAGCCGTGCACCTTCTCGTCGGTGATGTGCCGCGCCACGGCCGGGACCTGGGCCTGCTTCATGTAGAGGATGACGTCGTTCTCCAGGGCCTGGGTGTGGCCCTCCAGGAGCATGTTGTACGAGGGCAGCCCGGCCGAGCCGATCCCGATGCCGGTGCGCAGCGCGAAGTCCTTGATCTTGTGCTCGACCTCGGAGACCGCCGGAAGGGTCGTCAGGTAGTCGCGGAAGGCCACCTCCACCGCCTCGCGGGTCTCCTGGTCCACCGGGTAGCGGCCGTCCATGACGGCGAACCTGCGGTCGAAGTTCTCGACGGTGGTCTCCAGGTCCAGCAGTGCCACCCGGGTGTTCAGCCGGGCGAGCTGCAGCACCCGGTGGAGCACACCGCTCGTGGTCTCCAGGGTGAGCGCGCCGATCGCGTCGTCCCCTCCGGCCGAGATGCCGTGCAGCTCGGAGAGGTAGGCGTGGGCGAACCCGGTCACCAGCTCGCCGATGACGTCGTCCGACAGCGCCTTGGCGTACCCGATGAGCGCGACGCTGGCCGCGAACCGCCGCAGGTCCCAGATGTAGGGGCCGACGTAGGCCTCGTCGAAGTCGTTGACGTTGAACACCAGGACGCCCGAGGCGTTCATGTAGGTGCCGAAGTTCTCGGCGTGCAGGTCACCGTGGATCCAGACGCGCCGCGTCTGCTCGTCCAGGAAGGCGTCGTCGGCGAACGCGCCGGTCATGTCCGCGTAGAACAGGCAGGCACTGCCCCGGTAGAAGGCGAAGGGCGAGGCGGCCATCTTCCGGAACTTGCGCCGGAAGGCGGCGGGGTCGCGCTTCATGGAATCACCGAACTCGGTGATCAAGACGTCGAGAATGTGCGCCGAGCGCCCATCGGTGGTCATGGTGGGCAGGTTAAGTCGCGGGACCGAAACTCCGCCACACCCGGAATGTCACGGATCTGGAACGCGCCAACGAGCCGCCCCGTTCCCGTCCGGCTCGCCGGACCGGTCACGGTCCTCCCGAAAGGCGTCGACAACCGTGCCGGACGATCATAGGTTCGCGGTGGGGGCGGGAACCGCGGGAGGGCGCGGGGCACGAAGGACGGCCGAGAGAAGAATTCGTCGGAGAGAGGCGCGGAGGTCGGCATGGCGGTGCTGGAGGGCAGGACCGCGGTGGTCACCGGGGGGTCGAGGGGCATCGGCCGGGCGATCGTGGAGCGTCTCGCCCGTGACGGCGCGGACGTCGTCTTCACCTACGCGAAGGCCGTCACCTCCGCGGGCGAGGTGGAGCGGACCGTCAAGGAGGCGGGCGGGAGCGCCCGCGCCGTCCAGGTCAACCTCGGCAAGCGCGGTGCCGCGCAGTGGCTGATGGAGACCGCGGAGGAGCATCTGGGCGGTCTCGACATCCTGGTCAACAACGCCGCGCTGAGCTTCACCCCGATCCCCATCGCGGAGACCACCGAGGAGATGTACGACCGCGCCATGGCGGTCAACGCCAAGGCCGCCTTCCTCACCATCCGGTACGCCGCCAAGCACATGCGCGACGGCGGCCGTATCGTCAACATCTCCACGCTCAACACCGTCCGTCCCGCGGCCGGCATCGTCCCCTACGCGGCGAGCAAGGGCGCCCTCGAACAGCTGACCGCCGTCGCGGCCCGCGAGCTCGGCGAGCGGGGCATCACCGTCAACACGGTCTCCCCGGGCGCCACGGACACCGACCTGCTGCGTGGCACCAACCCGGAGGAGCTCCTGACCCAGATCGCCGCCCTCACTCCCCTCTCCCGCCTCGGCGACCCCTCGGACATCGCGGACGTCGTGGCCTTCCTGGCGGGCCCGGACGGCCGCTGGCTCACCGGCCAGAACCTCCAGGCCAACGGGGGTCTCAGCTGAGAGCCTTCCTGGAGGGCCTGGGCGGCCGTCGGCTCACGGGCAGGCGGCTTCAGCCGACAGAGGGCCGCCGGTGGTCTCAGCTGACAGGGTCTTCCTGGCGGGCCTGGCGGGCCTGGCGGGCCTGGCGGGCCTGGCGGGCCGTCGGCTCGTGGGCCGGGGCCCTCCGGGCCGGCGACGGCCTCGGCCGACAGGTCAGCGGGCGAACAGGCCGCTGTAGGCGTTCAGCGCCGGCTGGCCGCCCAGGTGCGCGTACAGGACGGTGGCGTCGCGGGGGATCTCCCCGCCGGTGACGAGGTCGATCAGACCGGCCATCGACTTGCCCTCGTAGACCGGGTCGATGATCATGCCCTCCAGCTCGCCGGTGAGCCGGATCGCGTCCAGGGTCGACTCGACCGGGATCCCGTACAGGTCGCCGGCCCACCCGTCCAGGATCGTGATCTCGTCGTCCCACAGGGGCCGGCCGACGCCGATGAGCTCGGCCGTGGCCCTCGCTATCCGGGCGACCTGGTCGCGGGTCTCCCCGAGCTTCGCGCTCGCGTCGATCCCGATCACCCGGCGCGGCCGGCCGCCGTCCTCCTCCAGCGCGGCGAATCCGGCGATCATGCCGGCCTGGGTCGAGCCGGTGACCGCGCAGACCACGACGGTGTCGAAGAAGACGCCCAGCTCGCGTTCCTGCCGCGCCACCTCGTACGCCCAGTTCGCGAAACCGAGCCCGCCGAGGCGGTGGTCGGAGGCGCCCGCCGGGATCGGGTACGGCGTGCCGCCGCGCGCTTTCACGTCCTCGATCGCCCGGTTCCACGAGTCCTTGAAGCCGATGCCGAAACCGGCCGGGTCGAGCCGGACCTCGGCGCCCATGATCCGGCTGAGCATGATGTTGCCGACCCGGTCGTTGACGCAGTCCGGCCAGTCGACCCAGTTCTCCTGTACCAGCACCGCCTTCAACCCCAGCGACGCGGCGACGGCGGCGACCTGGCGGGTGTGGTTGGACTGGTACCCGCCGATCGACACCAGCGTGTCGGCGCCCCGCGCGAGCGCGTCCGGGACGATGTACTCCAGCTTGCGGGTCTTGTTGCCGCCGTAGGCGAGTCCCGAGTTGCAGTCCTCGCGCTTGGCCCAGACCGACGCCCCCCCGAGGTGCCGGCTGAGGCGCGGCAGGGGGTGGACGGGGCTCGGCCCGAAGGTCAGCGGGTGGCGGGGAAAGTCGGACAGGGTCATGCTCACTCCTCGGTGGCGGGCAGCGTGCGCCAGGTGTCGAAGGCGACCGCCGCCGCCTGGTCCGCGTCCCCGGCGGCACAGAGCCGGATCAGGTTGTCGTGCCGGGCGAGGGACGCGCGTCCGCCCAGCGACGAGAAGCGCAGCCGCTCGGCGCGCCGCAGTACCGGTGTGAACTGGTCGAGGACCGAGGCCAGGGCCCGGTTGGAGGCCACCCTCACCGGGATGCCGTGCAGCTCGTCGTCGGCGCGCAGGGCCGCCTCGACGTCGCCCTGCTCGATCGCCGCGCGGAACCGGTCGTTGGCCTGGCGCATCGCGTCGAGGTCGGCCTCGGTGAGACCGCCCACCGCTTCGCGGACGGCGAGTTCGTGCATCGCCGCCACCACGTCGCGGGCCTCGTGGACGTCGCGCAGGTTCAGCGAGCTCACCGTCGTGGAACGTCCCGGCTGGGCCACGACCAGCCCGGCCTCCGCGAGACGCAGCAACGCCTCGCGGACGGGGGTGCGGCTGACCCCGAGCCAGGCCGCCAGCTCGACGTCGCGTAACTGCTCGCCGGGCGCGAGGCTGCCGTCGACGATGGCGTCGCGCAGGCGTTGGTAGACGTTGTCGCGCAGGAGGTGCCGGTCGATGGCGGGGGTGTTGTGCGGGATGGGCATGCAATATATTGCACACACCGAACAGGAAACTGCAAGCGAGCCGGGACGTTTGACAGTGCCAGCAATATATTGCATATTTCATTCCAGGGCGGCGGCCGTCGTCCCTCGTACCGAAAGGAAACCCCGATGAGCGTCATGCCCCGAGAGTCCGCCGCGGCGGGACTCCCCACCGTCGTCCTCGTCCACGGCGCCTTCGCCGAGTCCGCGAGCTGGAACGGCGTGGTGGCCGACCTCAAGCGCCGCGGTTACCCGGTCGTCGCCGTCGCCAACCCGCTGCGCGGGCTGAAGGAGGACGCCAGGTACCTGCGCAGCGTGCTCGACGGCCTGACCGGCCCGATCGTGCTCGCCGGCCACTCGTACGGCGGATCGGTGATGAGCGAGGCCGCCGACGGCGCCGAGGGCGTCGTCGCGCTCGTCTACGTCGCCAGCTTCCAGCTCGAGGTCGGCGAGGGCACCGGCGAGCTGGCGGGCAAGTTCCCCGGCAACGAGCTCGGCCCCGCCCTCAACCCGGTGCCCTACCCGGTGGACGGCGGCACGGGGACCGACCTGTACATCCGGCAGGACAGCTTCCACGCGGTGTTCGCCGCCGACGTCGCCCCGGAGACGGCCGAGCTGATGGCGGCCACGCAGCGGCCCATCGAGGCGGCCGCGCTGGGGGACAAGGCGACCAGGGCTGCCTGGAGGACCATCCCGTCCTGGGCCATGGTCACCACCCGGGACCTGGCCATCCCCGCCGAGGCGATGCGTTTCATGGCCAAGAGGGCGGGGTCGACGATCGTCGAGATCGACGCCTCCCACGCCGTCACCGTCTCCCGCCCGGACGCCGTCGCCGACCTCGTCGACGCCGCCGCCCGCGCCACCACCCGCTGATCACATCCCCACGGAACGGAAGGGAAGTCCCCCATGAACCTCAAGCGCACAGTCCTCGCCTCCGGTGTGGCCGTCACCGCGCTCCTCTCCACCGGTGTCGCCGCCGGTGTCGCCACCGCCGAAGCCGGTTCGGCCAAACCCACGGTCGTCCTGGTCCACGGCGCCTTCGCCGACTCCTCCAGCTGGAACGGGGTGATCGCCGATCTCAGACGCAAGGGTTATCCGGTCATCGCCCCCGCCAACCCGCTCCGCGGCCTGCGCCACGACGCGCAGTATCTCCGCAGCGTCCTGAACAGCGTGGACGGCCCGATCGTCCTCGCCGGCCACTCGTACGGCGGCACCGTGATGAGCGAGGCCGCCGACCGCGACCGCGACGTGAAGGCCCTCGTCTACGTCGCCAGCTTCCAGCCCGAGGTCGGCGAGAGCACCGGCGAGCTGGCGGCCAAGTTCCCCGGCGCCGAGCTCGGTCCCGCCCTCAGGTCCGTCCCGTTCCGGGCCGCCGACGGCACCACCGGAAACGACCTCTACATCCGGCAGGACAGGTTCCGCGCGGTGTTCGCCGCCGACGTGCCCCGCCGGACCACCGACCTGATGGCCGTCACCCAACGTCCCATCGCCGCCGACGCCCTTGAGGACAAGGCCGTCAAGACCGCCTGGAAGACCATCAGGTCCTGGAGCATGATCACCACCAAGGATCTGGCCATCCCGGCGGAGTCGATGCGCTTCATGGCGAAGAGGGCGAAGTCCGCGACCGTCGAGATCGACGCCTCCCACGCCGTCACCGTCTCCGAGCCCGACGCGGTGGCGAGCCTCATCCACAAGGCCGCCCGCGCCACCGCCTCCTGACGCGGCACCGCCTGCAGCGCGTCTTCCGAAGCGGCATCTTCTGATGCGGCACCTTCTGAAACGGCCACCCCGTACAGCCCCGGCACGGTCCACCCGGCCGGGGTTCGCCGCGAACAGCGGGGGCGTTCGCGGCGAACCCCGGCCGGGTCGGCGTTCGTGGTCCTTCGGGGTGATGGCGTCCGCCGGACGCCTTCGGCGATCAGCCCTTCCCGGCGGGCCGCTCGCCGCCGAGGCGGGGGGTGGGGGCGGGCGAGCGGTCACGCCTTGGCGGGTCCCGTCCCGTGGACGCGTTCCCGCGATGGGAAACGCGCCCTGGCGGGCGTGGGGGACCCGCCAGGACGCGTTCCGCCCCGGGCGCGGTGGCGGAGGACCCCGGCGAGGGATGGGGTCCTCGGCCTGCTAGTCGCGCTCGGAGTCTGTGGCGGCGAGGGCGCGGGCCGGGTGGTCCGCGTCCCCCTCCGAGAGGTCGTCGTCGGGGGCGGGCCGCCGGTAGTGCTCCGAGATGAGGCGGGCCGCTCCCACCGGGTCGTCGGCCGGGTGGGACGACTCAAGGCCGTCCTCGTTCCAGACGAACAACCCGTTCTTGCACCAGACAGTCAGGTCGGTCAGCACCGAGAGCACGGACATGCCGTTCCCGTTGCTCTGGTAGGTGTGGGTGAATCCCTGGCGGTGCAACGCGTAACGCAGTAAACGTGTTGCCTCGCGGGGATCGCGCCAAGGCAGGTACGGCGTATCCGTGCGGACCGACAGCACCGGCCTCCACCTCCTCGCTGACCTTTCGATGGATTTGTACCAACGATTGGATAATGCGGGTCTTGGCAGGTTGGGTCAAGGGGCTGTTCCCCGCTAGAACCAGATCGTCTAGTTTTGTTGGCACAAAGGGGACTTAATGGCACGGTCAACGCTGTATCAACAGGTGGCCTCCGACCTACGGAGGACCATCTACTCCGGTGCGCTCGGACCGGGGGATCAGCTGCCGACCGAGGCGGAACTCATGCTCGCGCACCAGGTCAGCCGCAACACCGTACGACTTGCCCTCGGCGAGCTCGTGAACGAGGGCCTGGTCACCCGCACGCCCCGCCGGGGCACCGTCGTCCGGGAACGCCGCCCGCTGCTCATGCACCCCCAGCGCGAGCTGCAGCCGCGACGCGAGGAGACCCTGGAGGCCTTCGCCTGGGCCGTCTCCCGCGAGGGGCGCGCGCCGAGCCAGGAGATCGAGGTCTCGATCGTGCAGCCGGCCGAGGAGATCGCCAGCAGGCTGGAGCTCTCCGACGACGAGCTCGCCGTGGTCCGCCGCCGGCTGCGCTTCGTGGACGGCCAGCCGTACAACACCAACGACTCCTACTTCCCGCTGGCCCTGGTCGCCGACTCCGAGATCACCCGCCCCGGCGACATCGTGCGCGGGGCGAACAAGGTCCTGGAGGAACTCGGCCACCGGCAGGTGCGGGTGGTGGACGACATCTGGGCGCGGATGCCCAACAGCGCGGAGACCGAACGGCTCCAGCTCCAGCTCGGCACGCCCGTCGTCGTCTACATCCGGGTCGGCTACGACGAGGAGGACACCCCCGTGCGCGTGGCGGTGTCGGTCCTGCCCGCGGACAAGCATCTGATCCGGTACGAGCTGGAAAGCCGTTGACGTCTCCGTGACCGCCCTGACGGGCCGGCCCCCGTTCCGCCCGCGTCGCGGGCGAGCACCGGGCCGCGTCCGCCAGGTGGCTAGACGCCGCGCTCCCTGCTTCTCTCCCCGCTCTTCCTGCCTCCGCCGCTCTTCCGGCCTCCTCGCGACTTCCGTCCCGGGAGGCCTGTTCGCGTCGCCCCCGCCGGTGTCCTCCGTCCCGGCGGGCCTTTCCGCGCGGCCTCCATCGGTGGTTCCCACCCCGGCGAGCCTTTCCGCGCGGCTTCCAGCGGCGGTTCCCACCCCGGCGGACCTTTCCCCGCTGATCTCGCCGGTGTCTCTCGCGCCGGTGGGTCTCCTCCCGCTCTCCCCGCCGATCGCGGTCTCCCCGCTCGCCTCAGGCCCCTAGGCGTCCGCCTAGCCCGGCATGGATGCCGTGCGCCATCACATGGACACGCTCCGTGTCAACTCATGCACCGAACGCAACGAAGGGATGAACCATGCACTCGAACACCGCCAGTCCCACCGCCACGCGCCCGTACACGCTGCGCAGGGCCACGGACGGTGACCTCGACGGGGTGCTCGCGCTCCTCGCCGAGACCGCCGGGTGGCTGAACCGCCGCGGGGTGCGGCAGTGGCCCGCCGACGGGTTCCCCGCCGGGCGCGTCACCCCGCTGATCGGCGAGGGTGTCCTGTACCTGCTCGACAGGGAGGACGGCCCGGAGGGTGACGGCGGGCCCGTCGCCACCCTCGCCCTGGACGGTCACGCCGACCCCGAGTTCTGGACCCGGGGGGACGACCCCGGTTCGGCGCTCTACGTCCACAAGCTGGCCGTGGCGCGCGACCACGCGGGCACGGGGCTGGGAGAGGCGCTTCTGGACTGGGCGGGCCTGCGGGTCCTGGCCCTGGGAAAAAGATGGCTCAGGCTTGACTGCTCCAAGGACAACCCGAGGTTGCAGGACTACTATCGGGGACAGCGTTTCGCGCATCTCCGCACGGTCGACCTGCCGCATCGTGCCTCCGGTGCCCTGTTCCAGCGGCCGGGGGGCCTGCGCGCCCGCGCGTCCGGCCTGGCGCTGCCGTTCTCGGACCGGCGCGGGTCGTTCGTCCCCGAGCATGTCTGAACCACGGCGATCCTAGGACAAAGCCATCCGATAGCCTCCATTCATGACCGGATCCTTGCTTGAGGTGATCACGCTCGACGTGCGCGACGCCGTCGCCGCGGAGGCGGGCGGCGCCGATCGCCTGGAGGTCGTCGCCGACATGGCCTCCGACGGGCTCACCCCGGCGCCGGAGACGGTCGCGGCGATCTCCAAGGAATGCGCGCTGCCGCAGATGGTGATGTTGCGCGGCGAGGCCTCGTTCCTGGCCACGCCCGAGTCGCTGAAGGCCCTGAGCCGCGATGCCAGGGCCCTCGCCGACGCGGGCGCGGCCGGGTTCGTGTTCGGTTTCCTCGACGAGGCGGGGGCGGTCGACCTGGCCGCCACCGAGGCGCTCATCCACGCGGTCGCGCCGCTGCCCTGGACCTTCCACCGGGCGGTGGACCACGCGGCCGACACCCAGGCGAGCTGGCGCGCCGTCCGCCTCCTGCCCAACCTCGCCACCGTGCTCACCTCGGGTGCGCCCGGTGGCGTGTCGGACGGGCTGCCGGTGCTCAAGACCCGGTGCGAGGCCGGCGACGGCCCGCTGATCATGGCCGGGGGCGGGCTGCGGCCCGGCCACGTCGGGGTGCTGATGGAGTACGGCGTGCGGGCCTTCCACGTCGGCAGCGCGGTGCGGGCGTCCTGGTCGGACCCGGTCGACGCCCACCGGGTCCGCGAGTGGCGTGCCCTGATCGACTGAGGTCAGCCGGTCGAGCCGGTCGAGCCGATCAGGGCGGGTCAGGCGGGTCAGGCCGTTCGCTCCGCGGGGCCGGTGCCCAGCGCGAGGTCGGCGCGCCGGAGGGCGGCGGCCATGGTCCTGACCGTGGCGGGCTCGTCCATCACCCCCTCACCGGCGTCGCGCCGCTCCTCCCAGGCACGCACCCGGCCGGCGTACTCCCCGTACCGGGACAGGTGGAAGGCGTAGACCGTCGCGTACCGGCTGACCAGGTGGGAGGGGTGCATGTCCCAGCCCTGGTAGAAGCCGTGGGCCAGGGAGTGCGCGACCAGCGCCGCGTGGCGCCGCCACAGGTCCCGCACGTCGGGCCCGCCGTCCGAGGCGGGGGAGGCGGCCAGCGAGCCGTCCGACAGCTCGACCCCGGTCCCGGCGAAGACCGTCTGCATGACGTGCCTGGCGTGGTCGCAGGCGGGGTGGTCCAGCCGCTGCTCGTGCGGGGGAAGGCCGCAGCTCGCCGTGTAGTCGAAGACGCCGAAGTGCGCCGCCGCCAGCCTGCCCCGCAGGGAGGACACCAGGCCCGCGTCGAGGAACAGCACCGTCTGCGGCGCCTCCACCTGGATCTCGAACCTCAGCGTGCCCGGACCGAGGCCCAGCCCCTCCTCCAGAGCGGCGAGGCAGTCGGCGAACCGGTGGAGGTACTCCCTCATCAGCACCTTCGGGAAGGTGACGACGAACCCCTCGGGCAGGTGCCCGGCCCGCTCGGCCACGCCGGTGAGGAATCCGTCCAGGGTCCTGACGGCGCGGACCGGGTCGCCGTCGGCGAACGACTTCACCCGCAGCCCCCAGCGCCGGGGGAGCGTCCCGGCCGCGTGCATGGCCGCGACCGCCTTGGCGGCGGCGGAGGCGTGGCCGTCCTCCTCCCCGGGGCGCGTACCGTAGCCGTCCTCGAAGTCGATCCGGAGGTCCTCGACGGGCTCCCGGGCGAGCTTGGCGGCCACCCTCTCGTGCACGGCACCGGCGAGGTCCACACCCGCGCCGAGGATCGCGGCCAGGTCGGCCTCCGGCAGGTGCCGCCGGAACAGCTCCAGCGCGGCGTCACCCCACTCCCGCGTCGTCGCGGCGTCGAACCGGTCGGCCGGTACGTAGACCGTGTGCACGGGCTGCCACTCGACCGGCCGGTAGGGGTACAGCGCGGACTGTTCGCCGTGGATCCGCTCGAAATCCGGGATCAGGGCGGACGGGTCGGCGAGCGTGACGCGCATGCTGGTCTTCCTCCTGGACGTGCCGGTGCGAGCGAGGGCCGGACGCGCCTGGCCGGGCGGGGCCGGTTCAGCCGGTCTCCGGGTCCTGTTCCGGTGGCGGTCTCCGGTCGAGGGCGGTGAGCATGGCGGGGAGGCCCAGGAGCTTCACCCGCTCGCCCCGGTCCAGGGACCTGGCCAGGGCCGCCTCGGCCGCCTCGATGGCGAGCCAGTGCTCGTAGGTGATCGGCGAGACCCCCCGGGCGGCGAGGAGGTCGTCCAGGTCCGCGCGGCGTACCGGATCGCGGCCGGCCAGGTCGGTGAGGAGGGTGCGGACCGTCTCGGCGGCGTCGGACTTGTTGGTGCCGATCACACCGGTGGGGCCCCGTTTGAGCCAGCCCGCGACGTACTCGCGGTCGCGGACCCGGCCGGACTCGTTCGGCACGGTCATGGTGGCCTCGGAGAAGGGGACGCCGGGCAGCGGCACGCTCTGGTAGCCGACCGAGCGCAGCACCATGCCGACGGGCAGGGTCTCGAACTCGCCGGTGCCGACGACCCGGCCGTCCACCAGCCGGGTGCGCTCCAGCTTGAGCGCCTCCACCCGCTCCTCACCGATGATCTCCACCGGGCGCATCCAGAACCGCACGTCCAGCCGCCGGGGGCGGCCCATGGAGGGGCGGGTCGCCCAGCTCCGCAGGACCTCGACGTTCCCCCGGACCTGCCGGGACGCCGTCGTGACGTCGGCCACGCACTCCTCGGGCCGCACGCGCACGTCCGCGTTGGCCAGCTCGCCCAGCTCCCTGAGCTCCTTCAACGTGAACTTGGCGTGCTCGGGCCCCCGGCGCCCGATCATGTGGACGGTCTTCACCTCGCTGGCGGCGAGCCGGGTCAGCACCTCCTCGGGCACGTCCGTGGCGCGCAGTTCCTCGGCGGTCTTGGCCAGGACGCGCACCACGTCGACCGCCACGTTGCCCACGCCGATCACCGCGACCTCGGGGCTGTCGAGGACGAAGCGGTCGGCGGACATGTCGGGGTGGCCGCAGTACCAGTTGACGAAGTCGGTGGCGGCCACGCTGCCCGGCAGGTCCTCGCCGGGAATGCCCATCCGCCGGTCCACCATCGCGCCGGTGCAGTAGACGACGGCGTCGTAGCAGTCGAGCAGATCGGTGACCTCGACGTCCTTGCCCAGCTCGACCCCGCCGAGGAACCGCACCTGGGGAAGCTCCAGCACGCCGCGCAGGTAGTTCGCTATCGACTTGATCGAGGTGTGGTCGGGGGCCACCCCGTAGCGCACCAGCCCGTACGGCGTCGGCAGGCGCTCCAGGACGTCCACCTCGAGAGGACCGGTGGCCTGCTTGGTCAGGGCCTCGGCGGTGTATATCCCGGCGGGGCCCGACCCCACGACCGCGACTCGCAGTGACATGTCGCCTCCTCGGCGTTGGATGTCATGAACGCGATGCCCTGCTCGATTCTGTATCACCCGGGGGCGAGCCGCCAGACTCACGCGCCGACAAGATCGAATCGTCCGCCGGGGGAACGGCCGGGGAACAACGGGCGCTTGATCCAAATGTCATGCGGTGTCGGGGAGAAAATCACGTTTGCGACCTTTGTCGTTCATCGAGTGGGAGCAGGATCGCTGCTGCGTTACCGCCTGTGATCACTCCTGTGTAAGCGGGCGGTCAAGTTCTGTCACGAGAGGCCGTCCCCACTCATGCTCTCCCCGGTCCGGGACGACGCCGTCCCCACCGCATTCCCCGCCCCTCGTCCCCGGCCGTCCGATCCGCGAGGCGCGCGGCGGATCCTGGAGGCCGTCGAGGCGAGAGCCCGCCGGGCCCCTGACGCGCCCGCCGTCGTGGACGCCTCGGGCGCGCTGAGCTACGCCGGGCTGGTCGGCCGGGCCGGTGCGCTCGCCCGCCGGCTCCGCGACTCCGCCGGGGTCGGCGAGGGCGATCTGGTCGGCCTCCTCCTGCCCCGGGGAGCGGACGCGATCGTCGCGATGCTCGGGATCCTGGGGGCGGGAGCCGGTTACGTACCGCTGGATCCGGCCTATCCCGCCGAGCGCCTGGCCGTGATGGCCGAGGAGGCGGGGCTGCGGGCCACGGTCACCACCACCTCGCTGCGGGCCGCGCTGCCCCCCGCCGCGAACCCGCTGTTCCTCGACGCCGGGACCGACGGTGACGGGCCGGAGAACGACTCTCCGGCCGATCGTCCCGAGGACGCCGCCTACGTCATCTTCACCTCGGGTTCCACCGGCCGGCCCAAGGGCGTCGCGGTGCCCGGCCGGGCCCTGGCCCACTTCTGCGAGGCCGCCGTGGAGACGTACGGCCTCACCGACGCCGACCGGGTCCTGCAGTTCGCCTCGCTCGGCTTCGACGCCAGCGTGGAGGAGATCTTCCCCGCGCTCACCTGCGGCGCGACCGTGGTGGTACGCGACGACGACATGATCAGCCGTCCCGACCTGCTGCTGGAGCGTTGCCACGAGCTCGGCGTCACCGTGCTCGACCTGCCCACCGCGTACTGGCACGAGCTCGTCGAGGCCCTGCCCGACCCGGACCTGCGGTGGCCGCCCGCCCTGCGCCTCGTGATCATCGGCGGCGAGCGGGCGCGGCCCGAGGCGGTACGGGCCTGGCGGCGCGGCCCCGGTGCGGGGGTTCGCCTGCTGAACACCTACGGGCCCACCGAGACCACCGTGGTCGCCACGGTCGCCGACCTCGGCCACTGGGACGGGGAGGGGCCGGTGCCCATCGGCCTCCCGATCCCGGGCGTGCTGTGTCTGGTCGCCGGGCCCGACGGCACCCCCGTGCCCCCGGGAACGGAGGGCGAGCTGCACATCGGCGGCCCCACGGTGGCACTCGGCTACCTCGGCCGTCCGGAGGCCACCGCCGAACGCTTCTACCCGGGCCGGGCCTCCTCCGACGGGGAGGAACCGGTTTCCGGCTGGTACCGCACCGGTGACCGTGTCCGGCAGGGGGCCGGCGGCTCGCTGGTGTTCCTGGGGCGCGACGACCACCAGGTCAAGATCCGTGGCTTCCGGGTCGAGCCCGGCGAGATCGAGTCCGCCCTGTGCGGCCTGCCGGGGGTCCGCGACGCCGTGGTGGGGCTCGACGAGCGGGTCCCCGGGGCGCCGAGGCTCGCGGCCCACCTGCTCGCGGAGGCACCCGGGGAGGTGCCGTCCGCCGTGTTCCTCCGGGGGGAGCTCGGACGGTCGCTGCCGGCGCACATGGTGCCCGCCTCCTTCGCCTTCCACCCCTCCTTCCCGGTCACCGTCCAGGGCAAGGTGGACCGGGCGGCGCTGCTCGGCGGGGCGACCCCCGCCGGAAGCCCCGCGACCGCCCGCGACACCGGGGAAGGCGTCGGGAGGGGACTCCCCGACGCCGTCACCGCGATCTGGGCGGAGGTCCTCGGCCGTCACGACATCGGCGGTGACCAGGACTTCTTCTCGATGGGCGGCGACTCGCTCGCCGCCGTGCGGGTGCTCACCAGGCTTCGCGGCGCCCACCGTGCCGAGCTCACCCTGGCCGACTTCTACGCGGCCCCCACCGTCTCCGGACTCGTGGACGCCGTCGCCCGGGGGCTCCCCGCCGCAGGTGGCGGGCACCCCGCGAACGGCGAGGCGGGCGGGGAGGGGGCCGCACCCGCGCGTACGGCCCCGACCCCCCTGCAGGCCGACTTCTGGATGGCGGAACAGCTCTACGGCGAGAACCCGGTCCACAACCTCGGTATCCGCTACGGCCTGACCGGCCCGCTGGACACCGCCGCGCTGCGTGCCGCGCTGGACGCGCTCACCGTGCGGCACGCGATCCTGCGCTCCCGGTACCCGGCAGGCGAGGACGGCCGGCCGGTCACCGTCGTCGACCCGCCCAGCCCCGGGCCCTCCGTGAGCCCGGGGACCTCCGTGAGCCCCGGGACCTTCGTGAGCCCCGGGACCTTCGTGAGGCTCGACGAGGCCGACGCGCCGGACGAGGACGAGGCGGAGGCGGTCCGCCGCCGGGCCGTCGCCGAGCCGTTCGACCTCGCGCGGGGGCCGCTGCTTCGCGCCACCCTCCTGCGGACGGCGGAGGACCGCCACGAACTGCTGCTCGTCGTCCACCACACGGCCTTCGACGGCTGGTCGGCCGGGGTGGTGCTCACCGACCTCGCCGAGCTGTACCGCGCGGCCCGCACCGGCACCCCGTCCCGCCTCCCCGGCCAGGGAGCGGACTTCTCCCGGCTGGCGGCCGCCCGCGCCGAGCGGGAGGCCCGGCCCGCGCTCGCCGCGTACTGGCGCCGCCGCCTGGAGGGGGCCGATCTCGGGGTCGAGCTGCCCGCGGACCGCCCCCGTCCCGCCACCCGGACCTACCGCACCGAACGGGTCGCCCGCCCGCTGCCCGCCGGGCTCCTGGAGCGGCTGGAGACCGTCGGCCGCGACCACGGCGCGAGCCTGTTCATGGTCCTGCTCGCCGGTGTGCGGACCCTGGTGTGGCGTGTCACGGGACGCGAGGACGTCACCGTTCTCGCGCCGGTGGCCTGCCGCGGCAGCCTGGACGAGGAGAGAGCCGTCGGCCCGCTGCTCAACATCCTCCCGCTGCGCGGCGCCCTCCCCGCGCACGGCACCTTCGCGGAACTGCTGGCGGCGGTACGGCGCGACACCGTCTCCGACCTGGACCACCAGGAGCTTCCCCTCCCCCTTCTGCCCGCCCTGCTGGAGCTCGCGCCCGCGCTCGACCGCAACCCCTTCGGCCCCGTGATGCTCACGGTCCACAACACCCCCTCAGGCGGTGTGGAGGAGGCGGGGGTGCGCTGGCGGTACGCGGGTGACACCGCGCCCGCGGCCGGGATGGTCGACCTGTCCATCGGGCTGGACTTCCCGGCCGGCGGCCCGGTGCTCAACGCGGACTTCGCCACCGAGCTGTTCGAGCCGGCGACCGTGGACCGCCTGCTGGACCAGCTCCTCACCCTCCTGGACGCCGCCGCCCGGTCCGCGGACCGTCCCCTCGGGGAACTGCCGCTGCTGTCCGGCGCCGAACGGCACCGGATCCTCCACACGTGGAACGACTTCCGCGTGGAGCGGCCCACCGACCTGACGGTGCACCACCTCTTCGAGGCGCACGCCTCGGCGACCCCCGAGGCGCCCGCGCTCACCCACGACGGGACCACCGTCACCTACGGCGAGCTCAACGCCCGTGCCAACCGCCTGGCCCGCGCCCTGGGGGAGCGCGGCGCCGGTCCGGGTGCCCTGGTCGCCATCTGCCTGGACCGGGGGGTGGAGCTGTTCGTCGCGATGTGGGCCGTCCTGAAGTCCGGCGCGGCCTACGTCCCGCTGGATCCCGCCTACCCGGCCGAGCGGCTGCGCTACATGCTCCGGGACAGCGGCGCCGCCGTCCTGCTCACCCGCACCGGCCTCGCCCCGTCGCCCTCCGGCGATCCCGGCGATCCCGGCGATCCCGGCGAACCCGGCGATCCGGCCGGAGTCGGCGGCTCCGGCGGCTCCGGCGCGCCCGGCGACGGGGCGTGGCCGCGGGTCCTCACCCTGGACACCGAGGGCGCGGCGATCTCCCGGCTCCCGGACACCGACCTCGCCCCCTCCTGCGGGCCCGACGACCCGGCGTACGTCATCTACACCTCCGGTTCCACCGGCCGCGCCAAGGGCGTGGTGGTGACGCACCGCCACCTGGTGCACGCCGTGCACATGTGGCGGCACGACTATCGGCTGAGCCCCGAGTGGACCTACCAGCAGGCGGCCAGCTTCTCCTTCGACATGTTCGTCGGCGAGACGCTGCGCGCCCTGTGCACGGGAGGGCGGCTCGTCGTGGTCCCCCGGGAGGCGCTGCTGGAACCGGCCGCGCTGCTGGACCTCATGCGCCGCGAGAACGTGCGCTGCACCGAGCTCGTCCCCGCCGTACTGCGCGGGCTGCTCTCCCACGCCGAGACCACCGGCGCCACGCTGGACTTCGTCCGGCTCCTCATCGGCGGCGGCGAGAAGTGGCACGTGCGCGAGTACCGGCAGGCGCGGCGCCTCGTCGGGCCCGGGGGCAGGGTGGTCAACGCGTACGGCGTCACCGAGGTCACCGTCGACAACGTGTTCTTCGACGGCGACACGGACGGCATGCCCGCCGAGGCGCCCCTGCCCATCGGCAGGCCCTTCGCCAACAACCGGGCGTACGTGCTGGACGACAGGCGCTCGCCGGTGCCGCCCGGTGTCGTCGGCGAGCTGTACCTGGGCGGCGACGGCGTGGCCGCCGGGTACCACGGCCGTCCCGAGCTGACCGCGGAACGCTTCCTCGACGACCCCTTCGTGCCGGGCGCGCGCATGTACCGGACCGGGGACGGCGCCAGGTACCGCGCCGACGGGACGCTGGAGTTCCTGGGCCGCCTCGACGACCAGGTCAAGGTCAACGGCTACCGGATCGAACTGGGCGAGGTGGAGGCGGCCCTCGGCGCCCACCCCGGCGTCCTCGCCTGCGCGGCCGCCGTGCACGACCTCGCCGGTGGCACCGCCCAGCTGATCGGGTACGTGACGACCCGGCCGGGTGGGACGGCCGACGAGGCGGAGCTGCGCCGCGACCTCGCGGAGACCCTGCCCGCCCACATGGTGCCCGCCCGCATCGTCTCCCTGCCCTCGCTGCCGCTCACCCCCAACGGCAAGCTCGACCGCCGCGCCCTGCCCGCCCCGCCGGAGGGCGCCGACGCCTCCCGCCACGTCCGGCCCGCCACGCCCACCGAGATCCGGATCGCCGAGGTGTGGTCGGAGGTCCTCCAGGTCGAGCGGGTGGGCGGGAACGACACCTTCTTCGCCCTGGGCGGCGACTCCTTCAGCGCCCTGCGCCTGGTCCGGCGGATCGACCCGGCGCTGCGCGTGATCGACCTGTACCAGAACCCGACCGTCGCCCGGCTCGCCGCCCTCCTCGACGCCCGCGCGGAGGGGACCGGCCCCGCGGACGGGGGCCGCCTGCTGCGCCGCCTGTCCGGCGACCCCGCGCCAGGCGGCTCCGCGCCGGGCGACGTGGCCTTCACCGCGGTCTGCGTCCCCTACTCGGGCGGGCAGGCCGTCAGCTACCACCCGCTGGCCGAGGCCCTGCCGAAGGACAGCGTCCTGTACGCCGTGGAGCTGCCCGGCCACGACATCACCCGCCCGGACGAGCCGCTGCTGCCGTGCGAGGAGCTCGCGGCCCTCGTGGTGGCCGAGATGCGCGAGATCCCCGGCCCGGTCGTGCTGTACGGGCACTGCATGGGCACCGCGCTCACCGTCGAGATCGCCCGGCAGGCGGAGGAGGCCGGGGTGCGGGTGCTCGGCACGGTGCTCGGCGCGAGCTTCCCCACGGCCCGGCTGCCCGGCCGGTTCTTCGACTGGGTCTACCGGGTGCTGCCCGTCGACCGCCTCACCTCCGACCGCGAGTACCTGTCCTTCCTGCGGGCCCGCGGCGGCTTCACCGAGCTCCAGGACCCGGCCGAGCAGGCGTTCGCGCTGCGCAACGTGCGGCACGACGCCCGGGACGCGGAGGAGTACTTCACCGCCGCGTTCACCGGGACCGGGTACCGCAGGCTGCGCTCGCCGATCCTCAGCCTGGTGGGGGAGCGCGACAGGGTGACCGAGCTCTACCAGGAACGCCACCGGGAGTGGGCGCACTTCTCGGAGAGCGTCGAGCTCGCCGTGCTCCCCGGTGGCGGCCACTTCTTCGTCAAGCACCAGGCCCCCGAGGTCGCCGAGGTGGTCGACGCCGCCGCCCGGCGCTGGCTGGAGCCCGTACCCCCTTCTCCTCGTGAGGTCCCGGGCGAGGCCGATGACGCCGACGGCGCCGTCGGCGCGCGACGGGGCACCGAGGACACCGGCGGGGACACCACCGAGGACACCGGCAGGGACACCGGCCGGGACGCCGGGCGGGGGGCCGGCGGCACCGGGCGCGGCGGTGCCGCGGCCCCCAGCCTGGGGACATTCGCCCTCGTCGCGCTCGGCCAGTTCGTCTCCCTGGTGGGCAGCGGCCTGAGCACGCTGGTCCTCAGCATCTGGGTCTACCAACGCACCGGGGACGTCACCGCGTTCGGGCTGATGTCCGCGGTGGGGCTGCTGCCGGGAATCCTCGCCGGCCCGGTCGCGGGCGCCGTCGCGGACCGCTGGGACCGGCGGCGCGTCATGCTGGCGGCCGACTCGGCCTCGGGACTGGCCACCGCGGTCCTGGCGGTCCTGCTCTTCAGCGGCCGGCTGGAGATGTGGCAGGTGTACGTCGCCCTCGCGCTCACCTCGCTGGCGGGGGCCTTCCAGCGCCCGGCCTACCTGGCCGCGGTGGCGCAGATCGTCCCCAAACGCTATCTCGGCCACGCCAACGGCATCGCCCAGCTGGGCACCGGCGCCGGGGCGGTGTTCGCCCCGATGCTCGGGGCGGGCCTGCTCGGCGTCATCGGGGTCCGGGGCGTGCTGCTCGTGGACGCGGCGACCTTCCTGGTCGGCGCGGGCACCCTGCTGGCCGTGCGGTTCCCCGACCGGATGTTCCGTAAGCGCGAGGAGTCGTTCGGGACGGAGATCGCCAACGGCTGGCGCTACGTCGCCCGCAGGCCGGGCCTGCGGATCGCGCTGCGCTTCTTCGTCATCGACCACCTCTTCTACACGCTGGGCTTCGCGGTGATCACGCCGATGATCCTGATCGAGCAGTCCGAGCAGGCTCTCGGGCTGGTGCTGTCCGCGGGCGGGGTGGGCGGCCTGCTGGGCGCGCTCACCATGAGCCTGTGGGGCGGCACCCGCCGCCGTACCGAGGGAATGATCTTCTTCATGGGGGTCGCGAGCGTCGCGATGGCCTTCGTCGGCCTCGGCACGGCCCCCTGGTTCGCGGTCGCGGGCATGTTCGTCCTCGCCTTCACCGAGTCCCTCATCAACGGGCACTGGATCGCGCTGCTGCAGACCAAGGTCGGCCTGGAGCTGCAGGGCCGGGTGCTGTCCATCTTCATCACGGTGATGATGCTGACCATGCCGCTGGGCTTCCTGGTGGTGGGGCCGCTCGCCGACCACGTGTTCCGGCCCCTGCTGGAACCCGGGGGCGCGCTCGCCGGCTCCGTCGGCCCGCTGCTGGGCACCGGGCCCGGACGCGGCCTCGCGCTGCTGATCGTCGTCAGCGGGCTCGTCCAGCTGGCCTGGGCGGTACGCGGCTGGTTCCACCGGCGGCTGCGGTTCCTGGAGGACGAGCTTCCCGACGCCCTGCCGCCCGCCAGGCTCGGCGACCGGGACACCATGCAGCGCCACGCCGACGAACTGCTGGCCGCCACACGTCCCTGACACGCCCCCACCTGCCCGGACAGACCGTCCGGGCAGGTCGAGGCCGGGTAGGCCGGGGCCGGATAGATCGGTTCGGGCGGGTCGATCACGCCCCGCCGGATCCTCATGCCCCGCCCACCGGTCCCGTCTCGTCGGCCGGTCCCCGTCCCACCCGCCCGTTCCGTCCCGCTCGCACGCCCGCCTCCTGGCCGCATACCCGCCCCCGCCCACAACTCAGTCCACGCCCACAGCTCAGTCCACGCCCGCACGAAGGATCCCCCGTGACGCTCGACAGCATCACCTCCCCGCCCGCCACCTCCTCCACCTCCGGGCCGTTCCCTCAGCACGCCGGGGAGACCCCGCTGGTCGAGGCGTACGGGCTCGTCCCCGGCGTCCGCGTCCTGGTCAAGGACGAGACCCGCTACGCCTCCGGCAGCCACAAGGAGCCGGCCGCCCGCGCCGTCGTCCGCCACGCGCTGGAAGCCGGATACCGGGACGTGGTGGTCGCCACCTGCGGGAACTACGGCCGCGCGGCGGCCGCCGCGGGTGCCGCCGCCGGGCTGGCCGTCACCGTCGTGCTCCCCTCCGGCTGGAGTGACGGCGGCGCCGCCATGCGCGCCCTGGGCGCCCGGGTGGTCCTTGTCGACGGCAGCTACGAGGAGGCGGTGGACGCCTCACGGAGGATCGCCGCAGAGAAGGGGGCGCTCGACGGCAACGTCGACGGCCCCTGCGAGCCCCAGGTGCTGGCCGGGCACGGCGAGGTCGTCGACGCCCTCGCCGCCGAGCTGGACGAGCCCCCGCACACCATCTGGCTGCCGGTCGGCAACGGCACCACGGCGATCGCCGTGCACCGGCGCCTGGTCGCGCTGGGCTGGCCCACCCGGATCGTGGGCGTCGGATCGGCCGGCAACAACCCGATCGTGACCAGCTGGCCGGGGGAGTACCTGCCGCTGGCACCGGACGCGGTCGCCACGACGGACCACAACCAGCCGCTGGTCAACTGGCACGCGTTGCAGGGCGCCGCGGCGATGGACGCGATCCGGCTCTGCGGCGGGGAGGTGCTCGGCGCGAGCGACGCGGAACTGCTCCGGGCGCGGGACGCCCTGGCCGCCCACGGCCCCACGCCCACGGCGGCGGGAGCGGTGGCGCTGGCCGGGCTGCTGGGCCGGGCGGCGACCCTCGCGGCCGGCGGCACCCACGTCGTCGTGCTCAGCGGCCGCTGACCCGCCTGCCGTACGGGCCGGGCGAGCCGTGACGACCGCGCCCCGTGAGCGCCGTGAGCCCCGTGAGCGCCGTGAGCGCCGTGAGCCCCGTGAGCCCCGTGAGCGGCGCGCGGTGCTCACGGCGCCTTCACAGGCCCTTCGTGGCCCCCGCACAAGCCCTTCGTGACCCCTCCACAAGCTCTTCGCGACTCCTTCACGCACGACCCCGTACCGGCACCCTGATCGATCCTTGGAGATGGACCTGATGACCGAAGTAGCCGAGACACCGCTCCCCGGGCCGGTGCTGCTCTACCGGAGGAGCTCGGTCGGCCGGCGCGACGAGTGGGTCTTCGTGGGCAAGCTGGCCCTGCTGGCCGTCCTGAGCACGTGCGGAGGCCGGCTGGCGCTCTCGGACCACCCGCTGGCGGTGGTGGCCGGGATCGTGCTGCTGGGCGCCATGTTCACCCACGCGGTCGAGCTGCAGCACCAGTGCCTGCACCACGCGGCCTTCCGCGGCGCGCGCCTGCACCGGATCGTCGGGGTGCCGCTGGGGCTCCCGCTGCTGGTGGTCTACAGCCACTACCGGATCAGGCACCTGCAGCACCACCGGGCCCTGGGGACGCCCGGGGACACCGAGTTCTTCGGCTTCGACACCCGGGCGCCGATCACCCCGGGCGTGCTGCTGCGGGGCACGTTCGACTACCGGCGGATCGCCGACGTGCTCGGCGACTGCGTGCGCAGCGCGAGCGGCAGGTGGCGGTACGCCTTCGGCTCGATCGCGCCCAGGATGCACCGCCGCATCGTGGCCGAGCATGTCGGGCTGGGCCTGCTCGTGCTCGCGGCCGTGGCCCTGGCGGCCGGCGGGCACGCCGACATCGTGGCGCGGCTGTGGCTGCTGCCCCTGCTGCTGGTCGCGGTGCCGCTGCACTTCCTGGTCGAGCTCCCCGAGCACGTGCTGTGCGACAACGACACCACCGACGTGCTCCGCAACACCCGGTCGATCACCGGAGGCTGGTTCAGCACCTGGTACACCAACGGTAACAACCTGCACATCGAGCACCACGCGGCGATGAACGTCCCCCTTCACCGGCTGCGCGAGCGGCACCCGGAGGTCCAGCGGTACGGGGCGTTCGTGCAGCGCGGCTACGCCGACTTCTTCCGCGCCGTGCTCGCCGAGGCGCGGCGCAACGCTGCCCTGGCGGCCAGGGAGCGGCGCGACGCCGCCGTGCCGGTCAAGACGCGAAGCGAGCCCGGGGTTCCGGCCGAGGTCCGGAGCGACTCCGAGGTTCCGGCCGGTTCGGCCTCCCCCGTGGCGTGAGTCCCTGGTACCGGATCAGCACTTGCGGGGACAAGCCCGGCGGATCACAGTTGGTTCTTGTGAGTTCAGGAGCGGAGAAGCGCCGCAAAGCGAGTGCCCGGCGTCCGAAGGACGGTCCGCTCCAGGACGCGAGAGGACCGCATCGGCCAGGACGCGCTCCCGCCCCCTCCGGCGTTCCCGATGTCCTTGATGAAAGCCGACCGTCGTGCGGGCTCCCGTACGAGGCGTTCGGGCGGGTGATGGCCGCGCTCGCGGGAGAGTCGGAGCTGATGGAGTCGTGCCGCGACCTGACCTGGTGGCGCGGGGCCGACCACGGCTGGCACATCGAGTGGCGCGACGGCCCCGGCGCGGCCGACATCGCCGCCGTCCTGGCCAGGCACGTCCATGATCCGGGCTGCCCCGGCGCGCTGGTCACCCGCTCGGGCCCCGCCACGGCGGGGAACGCCACCCTGGACGTGATGGGCGTGCCGTTCGTCCTGCGCGCCGTCGACCCCGTGCGCCGCGAGCGCTTCCCCGGCAGGGCCGGTCTGCGCCGCCTCGGCGAGGCCCTCGACACCACCCGCAGGACCACCTCCCGCCACCCCTGGGAGATCCTTCTCGGCGGCTGACCCCGAACGGCCGAGCCGGTACCGCCGCCCCGGCAGGCCGCCCTCCAGGCGACGAGAGAGACGGGAGAGAAAGGCGCGGACGGCGTCGCGGAGATCCGGCCGCTTCCCGGGGAGAATCATGGAAAGGCCCGCGGCGACAACGCGGCCAGGCACTCGCCGACTTTAATGTGATCAAGCGCCCGCCATTTTGTAAACTTGACACGTTCGAGATGTTTCCCCAGGTCAGATACACTGCTGATAGCCACTAGCAAATATGATCGGGGGATCAGTGGCTTTGGTGGAACGTAATTACACGCTTGACTTCGTGGCCGGGGACCGCCGGGATCGCGCCATTCTCCGGCATATGATCCTTTCCCTTTTGGTGGGAATGCTGCTCGGGGGCGTCGGGGCGCTGCTGGCCTACGGGCCCGAGTTGCTCTACGCGATCTACCATCCGTACGCCTACCTCGTCTTCATCGTCGTCATGGGCCGGACGGCGGCGGGCCTCGGCTGGGCGGTCCTCTCCAGCGTGCTGGCCGCGTTCGGCCCGATCCTCTCGATGCTGGTCGCCACGATCTTCGCGAAGAACGCCTGGCTCGTGAGCCTGGGCGGCGACGGCGCCTC
The DNA here is from genome assembly GCF_042888905.1 of Streptosporangium sp. NPDC002721. Taxonomy (NCBI): domain Bacteria; kingdom Bacillati; phylum Actinomycetota; class Actinomycetes; order Streptosporangiales; family Streptosporangiaceae; genus Streptosporangium; species Streptosporangium sp. NPDC002721. Next base: position 237,157 of record NZ_JBIAQI010000007.1, on the reverse strand, counting down.
GATGAACCTCATGATCGCGAACCTCGTCGCCATCGGTGTCCTCTCCTACCTCGCCAAGCGCTACGACCGCTGGGGTGACCTCGCGGCGGGCGGCGCGGCCGGGCTGGCCCTCTTCGACGGGATCGACAAGGCCATGCCCGGCGGGCCCGAGCACGTCCCCGGTTTCTGGCCGTGGGGGGTCGCGGTGGTGGTCGCGATCGTGCTGGGGATGCTGGTCTCGCTGGGCCGCGGGTGCGACCGGGCCTGCTCCGCGCTGATCGCGCTGGTCCTCGGGGCCTCGTACTTCGTTTTCCTCACCGGCCTCTGAGGTCTCACAACCGGACCTGGAACCGGACCTGGAAGCGGCCAACCGCAGACAATCGGCTTGCGAGACTCGATAGCCTGTAGAGCACCGAACCTCGCTAGCTAGGAGTAGCCGTGCTACTGCGCATGTCGTCGCTGTTTCTTAGAACGCTGAGGGACGACCCGGCAGACGCGGAAGTCCCGAGCCACAAGCTGCTCGTCCGCGCCGGTTACGTCCGCCGTGTCGCACCCGGCGTCTACTCCTGGCTGCCGCTCGGCAAGACGGTCCTGGAGAACGTCACGCGCGTCGTGCGCGAGGAGATGAACCGCATGGGCGGCCAGGAGGTGCTCTTCCCGGCCCTGCTGCCCCGCGAATACTACGAGGCGACCGGCCGCTGGACCGAGTACGGCGACACCCTCTTCCGCCTCAAGGACCGCAAGGGCGCCGACTACCTGCTCGGTCCCACCCACGAGGAGATGTTCACCGACATGGTCAAGGGGGAGTATGCCTCCTACAAGGACTATCCGGTGACCCTCTACCAGATCCAGACCAAGTACCGCGACGAGGCCCGCCCCCGGGCCGGCATCCTGCGCGGGCGCGAGTTCGTCATGAAGGACTCCTACTCCTTCGACCTCGACGACGACGGCCTCAAGCGCTCCTACGAGCGCCACCGCGAGACCTACATCAAGACCTTCGACCGGCTCGGCATCTCGTACAAGATCTGCTTCGCCACCTCCGGCGCGATGGGCGGCTCGGCCTCCGAGGAGTTCCTCGCCCCCGCCGCCACCGGCGAGGACACCTTCGTGGCCTGCCACAACTGTGGTTACGCGGCCAACGCCGAGGCCGTCGTCACGCCCGCGCCGCCCGCGATCACCGGCGAGCGGCCCGCCTCGCGGGTGCTCGACACCCCCGACACCCCGACCATCGAGTCGCTGGTCGACCACGTCAACGAGCACCACGGCCTCGGCATCACCGCCGCCCAGACGCTCAAGAACATCGTGATCAAGGTGACCGTCCCCGGCTCGGGCAAGACCGAGACCCTGATCGTCGGCGTCCCCGGCGACCGCGAGGTCGACTTCAAGCGGCTGGAGGCCTCCCTCGCCCCCGGCGAGCCCGCCATCTTCGAGGCCGAGGACTTCGCGAAGCACCCCGGCCTGGTCCGCGGCTACATCGGTCCCCAGGTCCTCAAGGACCTGGGCATCCGCTACCTCGTCGACCCCCGCGTGGTCGACGGCAGCGCCTGGGTGACCGGGGCCAACGAGCCCGGCAAGCACGCCGCGGACGTCGTCGCCGGCCGTGACTTCGTCGCCGACGGCACCATCGAGGCCGCCGAGGTCCGTGCGGGCGACGCCTGCCCGGTCTGCGGCTCCGGCCTGTCCATCGACCGCGGCATCGAGATCGGCCACATCTTCCAGCTCGGCCGCAAGTACGCCGACGCCGCGAAGCTCGACGCCCTCGGCCCCGACGGCAAGCCGGTCCGCGTCACCATGGGCTCCTACGGCATCGGTGTCTCCCGGGCCGTGGCGGTGCTGGCCGAGCAGCGGCACGACGAGCTCGGGCTGGTCTGGCCCCGCGAGATCGCCCCCGCCGACGTCCACATCGTGGGCACCGGCAAGGACGGCCAGGTCGAGGCCGCCACCCGGATCGCCGAGGAGCTGGAGGGCCGCGGGCTGCGCGTCCTGGTGGACGACCGCCCCGGCGTCTCGCCGGGAGTGAAGTTCAAGGACGCCGAGCTGCTCGGCATGCCGACGATCCTGATCGTCGGCCGCGGGCTCACCCAGGGCGTCGGGGAGCTGCGCGACCGCGCCACCGGCACCAAGGAGGAGATCCCCCTCGCCGAGGCCGTGGAGCGCGTCGTGGCGGCCTGCCGCGAATGACCCCGGCGGGCTCGCCGAAGGTGATCCCGGACGCCGGACCGCCGGTCCCCGAAGCCGGTCCGCCGGCCCCTGAAGCCGGTCTTCCCGGCCCCGAAAAGGGATGACCCCGGCTCCGCCCCTCGCCGAAGGTGATCCCGGACGCCGTCGAAAGGCGTGTCACCCGGAACGCGCGAAGAGCGGCCCGCCCCTTTCGAAAGGGACGGGCCGCTCTCCAACGTGTGTGGCCCCGTGTCAGTAGTGGTAGTGGTGACGCCGGGAGCTCCGGCCGATCGCCTTGCCCACATGGAACCCGCCGGGCAGGTTGACGGTCACGTATCTGCGACCGTCGGGAGTCCTGCTGACGTGGAATCGGCGGTTGCCGAAGCTGTGGCCGATCCCCCGCGGGGACAGGTCGATCCTGAAGGGACCGACTTTGATCGACTTTCTGTATCCCCAGCCCATTGCCCTCTCCCCGGACTCCCCGAAATCTCGCGTCGTGTCATGAGAACGAGCGGCGTTCGCGAAGGGTTCCCGGGTGATGCCCATCAGCGACGGCTGCTGTTGCTGCTCAGCGTCTTGCGCCAGTGGAAGCCACCGGGAAGGTTGACGCTCAGAGTGCGGCGCCCATCGGCCGTCTTGGTGACCCTGAAGGCGCGGTTTCCCCAGCTGTGACCCACTCCGCCCCGCGAAAGGTTGAGACGGAACGGACCGAACTTCATGGATTTCCGGTATCCCCAGCCCATTGCTTCCTCCTTAGGCGTGTTCAGCGAAATCCAGCTACCCGGCAGACGCGGTGCAAACATGGTTGAAAGCGGGCGTGAACGCTGATTCGCGAATCCGGAAACGCCGTTAAAGATCGTTTTCCGCGCTGACCAGCCCGGTTCCCGCCCTTTCGCCGGAAGGCGGCCATCCGGGAAAACCGGCGGGAAACGTCACTGGGACGGGGTCACCACAGGGGTGGCGGTGGGCTCGGGCGCCGTCCGGGGCGGCATGCCGGGGAAGGCCTCGATCTCCGGGCGCAGGCCGTAGGAGCGGACGACGCACTCCTGCATGGCCAGCGCGGCCATCTTGCGCAGGGCCGGGTCCGTGGACGCCGCCAGCTCCAGGTAGGCGCCGGTCACCCCCCGCTCGACCAGCACCGCCAGCTCCACCGCCTGCGCCGCGCTCGACGGCGTGACGGGGAGCTCGTAGACCGCCTTCGGCTCCGCGGGCGTGCCGCCGGCAGTGATGATCATGGTGCGGAGCCGGTCGCGCCGGGCGCGGTGGGCGTTGTAGGCCGCCGTCGTCGTCGCGCGCAGCCTGCCGGTGGTCCTGGCCGCGATCACCCCGTAGGCGTACACGGCGGCGTGCTCGGCCGCCAGCGCCGTGCCGAGCCCCTGATCGGCCCCGGCCCTGGACCCGGCTCCGGAGGCGCCTCTCACAGCGACCTCGACAGGGCCAGGGCATGCGCGGCCTCGCAGGCGCCGATGGAGGCGAGCAACTGGGCCAGCGGGGGCGAGACCCCCTCGATCTGGCGGGTACGCAGCGCCGCGGCCTTGCGTTCCAGGTCCCGCAGGGTCCGCACCGACGGGCGGCCACCCTGGGCCGCGCTCCCCGAGGGCGAGGGGGTGGGCGACGGCGCGGGCGCCGAGGCGGGCGGTGCGGGCGGGAGGCGGCGGCGGAGCTCGGCCAGATGGGCCTCGTGGCGCTGCCTGAAGGGTTCGAGCCGGGCCGAGGCCGCCGAGGCGTACAGGGCGACGGTCAGCTCCTTGCCCGCGATCAGCTCGCGCAGGAGCAGGGTCTCGGGGTCGGGCGGCGCGGCCACGGGAGGCACCCGCTCCTCGGTGGCGCATCCCGCGACCGTCACGACCGCGACCCCGAGGGTGCCACCCCGCAGCAGGGCGCGCCGGGAGACGGAACGCACGACGACCTCCGGTTCTGTGTCGGCAGCTGACGCACTTAGCATCGTACGGGCTTGGAATAATGGCACTCACCTCGCTTCTCGGGCGGCTTCGCCACACCGAGTGGCGCTGTTTCCACGCCCTGGTGTGGATAGGCTGGTTAATCGCATGGGCGAGGTCCGCCCGGCTGAGATCGTGACAATGGGAGGTCGGCATGGGCAGCGCCACATCCCGCGACCGCCTGATAGAGCTTCTGGAACCTGTCGTCGGAGCCGAGGGGCTCGACTTGGAGGACGTCACGGTCACCCCCGCGGGCAAGCGGCGGCTGCTGCGTGTCGTGGTCGACCGTGACGGCGGCGTGAGCCTCGACGACGTCGCGGAGGTCAGCCACGCGGTCTCCGCGACGCTGGACGCCGACGAGGCGATGGGGTCCACCCCGTACGTGCTGGAGGTCTCCTCCCCGGGGGTCGACCGCCCCCTCACCGAGCCACGCCACTGGCGCCGCGCGGTGAAGAGGCTGGTCAAGGCCGACCTGAGGGACGGCAGTGCCGTGGAGGGCCGGATCGTCGCCACCGACGAGACCGGCGTGGAGCTGGACGTCGACGGCGCGCCGCGCCGCATCGACTATGAGGACCTGACCCGAGGACGGGTGCAGGTGGAATTCCGCCGGCTCGACGACGCCGAAGACGACGGCGAAGACGGCGACGAGGGCTAAGGGGGAAGCCTCGTGGACATCGACATGAGCGTCCTGCGCAGCCTGGAGCGGGAGAAGGACATCTCCTTCGACCTGGTCGTCAAGGCGATCGAGGACGCGCTGCTGATCGCATATTTCCGGAGCGAGGGCGCGGCGGCCAAGGCGCGCGCCGAGCTCGACCGCAAGTCCGGGCACGTGACCATCTTCGCCGCCGAGCTCGACGACGAGAGCGGGGAGGTGCTCAGGGAGTTCGACGACACCCCGGGCAACTTCAGCCGCATCGCCGCGACCACCGCCAAGCAGGTCATCCTGCAGCAGCTGCGCGACGCCGAGGACGAGATCAACTTCGGCGAGTTCGCCAGCCGCGAGGGCGAGCTGGTGGCGGGAGTCATCCAGCAGGGCAAGGACCCGAGGGTGGTCCTGGTCGACCTGGGCAAGATCGAGGCGGTGCTGCCGCACAGCGAGCAGGTCCCGGGCGAGGAGTACGTCCACGGCGACCGCATCCGCTGCTACGTGGTGCAGGTCAAGAAGGGCCACAAGGGCCCCTCGGTGACCCTGTCGCGCACCCACCCCGGCCTGGTGAAGAAGCTCTTCGCGCTGGAGGTGCCCGAGATCGCCGACGGCACGGTCGAGATCGCCGCCGTCGCCCGCGAGGCCGGTCACCGCACCAAGCTCGCGGTGAGGTCGCGGCGCCCGGGGGTGAACGCCAAGGGCGCCTGCATCGGCCCGATGGGCTCCCGGGTACGCAACGTGATGACGGAGCTGCACGGCGAGAAGATCGACATCATCGACTGGTCGGAGGATCCCGCGGATTTCGTGGGGAATGCCCTGTCGCCCGCCCGCGTTTCCCACGTAGAGGTGATCGACTTCGACGGCCGCGCCGCGCGCGTGACCGTGCCGGACTACCAGCTCTCCCTCGCCATCGGCAAGGAGGGGCAGAACGCCCGGCTGGCCGCCCGCCTCACCGGCTGGCGGATCGACATCCGTCCCGACACCCAGCCGGGGGACGCGGCCGGTCCCGCAGATGCGCCCACACGGTAAGCTGGAATATGGTGGCCAGGCTGCCCCACTGAGAACATGTGTGGGGTGCCGGGTTCGCACGGTTTCCTCCGAGCTGCTCCGCCTGGTGGTGGTCGAGGGCGTTATCGTCCCTGACCTGCGAAGACGGCTCCAAGGTCGTGGTGCTTCACTGCATCCCACCTTGAGCTGTCTCGAACTCGCAGAGCGTCGCCGAGCGTTTCCGCGCGCTTTTCGCGTCGCGGAGTCGCTCGACCTGTCGCGGTTGCGTGGCCACCTGGAAGAGCGACACGCTGAAAGGATCGGGTGAAATGGTTACCGACTGTCATGTAGGACGCCGATTTGATGGGCTGGTCAGATAGCTATGAGCGCCTGATGAGCATGCGGCGATGAGTACGTCAACGTAACGACGGTCCGGCGGCACAGCCTCCCGGGCCGAGACAAGGGAGTGCAGTGGCGAAGGTCCGGGTATACGAGCTCGCCAAGGAGTTCGGTGTGGAGAGCAAGGTCGTCATGGCCAAGCTCCAGGAGATGGGCGAGTTCGTGCGTTCGGCGTCCTCGACTATCGAAGCACCGGTAGTCCGCAGGCTCACGGAAGCTTTGGGCGGCCCCAGCAAGGGCTCGTCCGACAGGGGCAGAGGCCCCAGGCCGCCTCAGGCGGCACCTCGGCCGGGAGACGGCCAGCCCAACGGCGCCCCCGCGGCGTCGACATCATCAATCCCCAAGCCGGGACCGGCCCCCAGGCCGGGTCCTCGTCCGGGGCCCGCACCGGCTCGCCCCGCGGCCCCCGCGCCGCAGGCGGCCCCGCCGGTCGTCCCCCCGGCTCCGCCGGTCCAGCCCCCGCAGCCGCCGCGTCAGCAGCCGCCGCAGGTGCAGGCCCCGCGGTTCGAGGCACCCCGCACCGACAGCGGTCGCCCGGCGGCCTCCGGCCCCGGCCCCAAGCCGGGTCCCAGGCCCGCCCCGCGTCCGGGTCCGGCCCAGCGCCCCGAGGCGCGTCCCGAGGGCGGTCGTCCCGCGGGCGGTCCCGGTGGAGCGCCTTCGGGCCCCAGGCCCGGTGCCGGTGCCCCCGGTGCCGGTGCGCCCAAGCCCGGTCCGCGTCCGGGTCCGCGTGGCCCGCGCCCCGGCAACAACCCGTTCTCGTCCAACGCCAGCGGCATGGGCCAGGCCCGTCCGCCGCGCGCCGGCGGCCCCGGTGGCCCCGGTGGTCCCGGCCGTGACGGTGGTCCCGGCGACAGGGGGCCGCGTCCCGGTCCCCGCGAGGACCGCGGTCCCCGTCAGGACCGCGACAACGCCGGTCCCCGTCCGCCCGGCGCCCGTTCCGGCCCGCCCGGATCCGGTGGCCCGCGTCCGGGTCCCGGTGCCGGTGGCCCGCGTCCCGGTGGCGGCGCGGGTGGCCCCGGCGGCCCGCGTCCCGGTGGTCCGCGTCCCAGCCCGATGATGATGCCCCAGGGCCGGCCCGCCGGTCCCGGTGGCGGCGGTGGCGGCGCGGGCCGTCCCGGCGGTGGCGCGGGTGCCGGTCGTCCCGGTGGCGGCGCAGGTCGTCCCGGCGGCGGTGGCGGTCGTCCCGGTGGCGGCGGCGGTTTCGCCGGTCGTCCGGGTGGCGGTGGCGGCGCAGGTCGTCCCGGCACCGGAACCGGTGGTCCCGGTGGCGGTGGCGGCGGTTTCGCCGGTCGTCCCGGTGGCGGTGGCCGTGGTCGCGGTGGAGGCACCGCGGGCGCGTTCGGCCGTCCCGGAGGACGCCCGACCCGCGGTCGCAAGTCCAAGCGCCAGCGGCGTCAAGAGTTCGACAACATGCAGGCCCCGGCGATCGGCGGCGTGCAGGCCCCCCGCGGCAACGGGCAGACGATCCGCCTGTCGCGCGGCGCCTCCCTGTCGGACTTCGCCGACAAGATCGGCGCGATCCCGGCGTCCCTGGTGCAGATCATGCTGCACCTGGGCGAGATGGTGACCGCCACGCAGTCGGTCAACGAGGAGACGCTCCAGCTCCTGGCCGCCGAGCTCGACTACAACCTGCTTGTGGTCAGCCCGGAGGAGGAGGACCGCGAGCTCCTGGAGACCTTCGACATCGAGTTCGGCGAGGACGAGGGCGACGAGTCCGACCTGGTCGCGCGCCCGCCGGTGGTGACCGTCATGGGTCACGTCGACCACGGTAAGACCAAGCTGCTCGACGCCATCCGCAACACCAACGAGGTGGCGCGGGAGGCCGGTGGCATCACCCAGCACATCGGTGCCTACCAGATCTCCACCGTCCACGAGGACGAGGACCGGAAGATCACCTTCATCGACACCCCGGGTCACGAGGCGTTCACCGCCATGCGTGCCCGCGGTGCCAAGGTGACCGACATCGCCGTCCTGGTCGTCGCGGCCGACGACGGCGTGAAGCCGCAGACCGTCGAGGCGCTCAACCACGCCCAGGCGGCCGACGTGCCGATCGTCGTCGCGGTCAACAAGGTCGACAAGGAGGGCGCCGACCCGGGCAAGGTCCGGGCCCAGCTCACCGAGTACGGCCTGGTCGCCGAGGAGTACGGCGGCACCACGATGTTCGTCGACATCTCCGCCAAGAACGGGATCGGCATCGAGCAGCTGCTCGAGGCCATCCTGCTCACCGCGGACGCCGAGCTCGATCTGCGGGCCAACGCCACGATGGACGCCCAGGGCGTCGCCATCGAGGCGCACCTCGACAAGGGCCGCGGCCCGGTCGCGACCGTGCTGGTCCAGCGCGGCACGCTCCGCGTCGGCGACTCGATCGTCTGTGGCGAGGCCTTCGGCCGCGTCCGGGCGATGCTCGACGACAACGGCGACTCGATCCCCGAGGCCGACCCGTCCCGTCCGGTGCAGGTGCTCGGTCTGACCGCGACGCCGGGAGCCGGTGACAACTTCATCGTCGTCACCGACGACCGGATGGCGCGCCAGATCGCCCAGCAGCGCGCGGCGCGCAAGCGCATCGCGGACATGGCCAAGTCCGGCCGTCGCCGCACCCTCGAAGAGCTCTTCAGCGAGATGGAGAAGGGCCAGGTCGACGAGCTCAAGCTCATCATCAAGGGTGACGTCTCCGGTTCCGTCGAGGCCCTGGAGGACGCGCTGCTCAAGATCGACGTCGGCGACGAGGTGCGCCTGCGGGTGCTCCACCGCGCCGTCGGTGCGATCACCGAGTACGACGTCAACCTGGCGGTCGCCGACGACAACGCCGTCATCATCGGCTTCAACGTGCGTCCCGAGGTCAGGGCGCGCGACCTGGCCGAGCGCGAGGGCGTCGACATCCGCTACTACTCGGTCATCTACCAGGCGATCGAGGAGATCGAGGCGGCCCTCAAGGGCATGCTCAAGCCGGAGTTCGAAGAGGTCCAGATGGGCACCGCCGAGGTCCGCGAGGTCTTCAAGGTGCCGAAGATCGGCAACATCGCCGGTGCGCTGGTCCGCTCGGGCACGATCGTCCGCAACAGCAAGGCCCGGATCATCCGCGGCGGGGTCGTCATCTCCGACAACCTCACCGTCTCCTCGCTGCGCCGTTTCAAGGACGACGCGACCGAGGTCCGCGAAGGGTTCGAGTGCGGTATCGGTGTCGGCTACAGCGACATCAAGATCGATGACGTCATCGAGACCTTCGAGATGCGGGAGAAGCCGCGCGTCTGATGTCCCGGCAGGCAGAGGAACCGTTCCACCGGCCGCGCCCCTCGGGTGCGCGGCCGGTGGGCGGGGCCCGCGCCCCGTGGCACGACGACGATCGTGGCGAGTGACCCACCATGTATGTAGGTGCTCTGACACTGGACATCCTGCTCGGCGACGTCCACTCGCTGAAGCAGAAGCGCTCGGTGGTGCGTCCCATCGTCGCCGAGGTGCAGCGACGGTTCCCGGGTGTGGCCGTCGCGGAGACCGGCCACCTCGATCTGCACCGCCGTACCGAGATCGGGATCGCGGTCGTCTCCGCCACCGCCGCCAACTGCGGCGCGGTGCTGGACGACTGCGAGCGACTGATCGCCTTCCATCCGGAGATCGAGCTGCTGTCCGCCAGGCACCGGCTCTACAACGAGGACGAGGACTAGATACGGAGACGGCCGGCCGGCGGGAGCACCCCTACCGCCACCGGCCGTCCCCGTGAGAAGGGGGGAGCTATGGACGCCGCACGCGCGCGCAAGATCGCCGATCGGATCCAGCAGATCGTGGCGGAGATGCTGGAGCGCCGGATCAAGGACCCCAGGCTGGGGTTCGTGACCGTCACGGACACGCGCATCACCAACGACCTGGGCGAGGCCACGGTGTTCTACACCGTGTTCGGCTCCGAGGCCGAGCGGGCCGACTCCGCCGTCGCCCTGGAGAGCGCCAAGGGGCTCATCCGCTCGGAGGTGGGCCGCCAGACGGGCCTGCGCCACACGCCGACGCTGACGTTCACCCACGACCCGCTCCCCGACAACGCCCGTCACCTGGAGGACCTGCTCGCCGAGGCGAAGGCCAGGGACGTGGAGATCGCCAAGCGGGCCGAGGGAGCCTCGCACGCCGGCGACGCCGATCCGTACCGCAAGCCCGAGGACCGGGAGGACGGCGACGGCGAGGAAGACGAGTCCTCGGAACGCGCGGGACACTCCGCGACGTGACGCCCGACCTGAGCGGCGGTGACTCGGTGGGCCCGGTGTCCGGTCACGACTGGGACCGGGCCGTCGAGCTCATCTCCGCCGCGGACGAGATCGCGCTGGCCTGCCACGTCTCGCCCGACGGCGACGCGCTCGGCTCCATGCTGGGCGTCGGGCTCGCGCTGCGCGCGGCGGGCAAGCGGGTCACCGCCTCCTTCGGCGACCGGCGCTTCGCGGTGCCCAGGCTGCTGCGCTTCCTGCCTGGGCAGGACCTGCTGGCCGACCCCGCGCACTACCCGGCGGCGCCCGAGGTGATGGTCACCTTCGACGTCCCCACCGTCGGGCGTCTGGGCGTGCTCGCCGGCAACACGGTCAAGGCGCACGAGCTGGTCGTCCTGGACCACCACCCCTCCAACACCGGGTTCGGCACCCTCAACCTGGTCGACCCCGCCGCCGCGGCCACCGCCGTGCTCGCCGAGGAGCTGATCCACCGGCTCGGCCTGACGGTCGACAAGGACATCGCGACCTGCCTGTACGTCGGGCTCGTCACCGACACCGGCTCCTTCAGGCACTCCTCCACCACCCCCGAGGCGCACGCCATGGCCGCCCGGCTGCTCGCCGTCGGGCTCGACCCCGAGAAGATCGCCCGTGAGCTGTGGGACCGCTCCCCGTCCGGCTACCTGAAGGTGCTCGGCGTCGTGCTCGGCAGGGTGCGGCTGGAGCCCGAGGTGGGCGGTGGCCTGGTCTGGACGTTCGTCACCCGCGCCGACCGCGCCGCGTACGGGCTGCCGTACGACGAGGTCGAGGGGATCATCGACGTGATCCGGCGCACCGACGAGGCGGATGTCGCCACGATCCTCAAGGAGGACGACGACGGCGTCTGGCAGGTCTCGATGCGCTCCAAGGGCGGGGTGGACGTCTCGCGCGTCAGTACCGCGCTGGGCGGCGGCGGGCACGCCAAGGCGGCGGGTTTCACCTCCCACCAGCCCGTCGAGGAGACGATCGCGAGTCTCCGGGCACTGCTGTAGAACCCTTCCCGGCACGCTCGTAAGGACCGAAATGAGTACGGCTCGCGCCAAGCGCACCCCGCCGCCGAGCGGGCTGATCATCGTCGACAAGCCCGCCGAGTGGACCTCGCACGACGTCGTGGCCAAGCTCCGCGGCATCGCGGGCACCCGCAAGGTCGGCCACGCGGGCACCCTCGACCCGATGGCCACCGGCGTGCTGGTGGTCGGCGTCGAGAAGGCCACCCGCCTGCTCGGCCACCTCGCGCTCACCGAGAAGGGCTACGACGCCACGATCCGCCTCGGCCAGTCCACCAACACCGACGACGCCGAGGGCGAGATCGTCGCCACGGCGTCGGCGGCCGAGGTCGCCGAGGAGGCGATCAGGAAGGGCGTCGCCGCGCTGACCGGCCCGATCATGCAGATCCCGCCGCAGGTCAGCGCCATCAAGGTGAACGGGGAGCGGGCCTACAAGCGGGCCAGGGCGGGCGAGGAGGTCGAGCTCAAGGCTCGTCCGGTGACCGTGTCGGGCTTCGAGATCACCGCCGTACGCCGGCACGGTGACCTCGTCGACGTCGACGCCTCGGTCTCGTGCTCCAGCGGCACCTACATCCGCGCGCTCGCCCGCGACCTGGGCGCCGATCTGGGGGTGGGCGGCCACCTGACCGCGCTGCGCCGCACCCGGGTGGGTCCCTACGACCTGTCGGCGGCCCACACCCTGGAGCGGCTCGCGGCCGAGTGCGTGATCCTGCCGATGGCCGACGCGGTCGCGGCGGCCTTCCCCCGCCGGGACGTGACCGCCGAGGAGGCGGCCTCCGTCGCGCACGGCGGCCGGCTGCCCGCGCTGGGCCTGGGAAGCGGGCCGATCGGGGTGTTCGGCCCCGACGGCGCCCTGGTGGCGCTGGTGGAGGAGCACGACCGGATCGCCAAGTCCCTGGCGGTCTTCGTCCCCTGACGGGGCCGCCCGTCGCCGCGTGAAGAGTCCCGTGGGTCCGGTGGCCGACGGCGGGTCGGGGCCAAGGGGCTCCCCGATTGGGGGGAAGCACCGGGAGCATGGCAGGCTTTAGGGGTTCATCCGCTACGAGGGAAGAGGCTGCGGTGCGAGGCTGGCACGGATTGGACGACGTGCCCGGAGACTGGGGCAGGTCCGTCGTCACGATCGGCGTCTTCGACGGCGTTCATCGCGGGCATCAGCAGATGGTGGCCCGTGCCGTCGCGATGGCCGCGCGTCTCGGGGTGTCCTCGGTGGTGGTGACCTTCGACCCGCACCCGGAGGAGGTCGTGCGGCCCGGCACGCACCCGCCGAGGCTGACGACGGCCAGGCACCGCACCGAGCTGCTCGCGGGGCTGGGCGTCGACGCGGTGTGCGTCCTGCCGTTCACGCTGGAGTTCTCCCGGATGAGCCCGGACGAGTTCGTGCAGACCGTGCTCGTCGACCGGCTGCACGCCGCCGGGGTCGTGGTGGGGGAGAACTTCCGCTTCGGCCACAAGGCCTCCGGCGACGTCGAGACGCTGCGCACCCTCGGGGAGAAGTACGACTTCGTGGCCGAGGCGGTCCCGCTGGTCAGCGACGGGGAGACGATCTCCTCCACCCTGATCCGCGAGCAGATCTCCGCCGGGGACATGGAGGCGGTCACCCAGACGCTAGGCCGCCCGCACCGGGTCGAGGGCGTCGTCGTCCGCGGCTACCAGCGCGGCCGCCAGCTCGGTTTCCCGACGGCCAACCTGGAGTCACCGGAGTTCACCGCGATCCCCGCCGACGGCGTCTACGCCGGCTGGCTGCAGGGGGTCTCGACCGGCAACCTGCCCGCCGTCTACGGCGGCGAGCGCTGGCCCGCGGCGATCTCGGTGGGCACCAACCCGACCTTCGAGGGCGTGCCCCGCACGGTCGAGGCGTACGCGCTCGACCGCGACGACCTCGACCTCTACGGTGCCCACGTGGCCGTGGACTTCGGGCCGAGGCTGCGCGGCAACACCAGGTTCGACTCGATCGAGGCGCTCGTCGCGCAGATCCACGCCGACGTGGACGAGGTACGGCGCCTGACGAGCTGATCCTCATCGTCCTGTCGAGGCCCCTCAGGCCCCGGATCCCCGCTCCCGCCGGGGTTCCCGTCAGGGGATCGCCGGGGCTCCCGTACGATGTGCGGGGGCGTTGAACCCGGTGGTAGCCTGGCATGTCAGCTCTGTAACCGGTGTCTCATGATCCCGGTGCTGATCTCGCCACGGCGACTGTAGGCACGCACGGTCGTTCGGGGAGCCGGAATTGCGCGTGCCCGCAGAGGTTCAAGGAGAAAAGTGTCGCTCGACACCGCAGCAAAGAAGCAGATCATCGGTGACTACGCCAAGGGTGAGACCGACACCGGTTCCCCCGAGGTGCAGATCGCGCTGCTCAGCAAGCGCATCAGCGAGCTCACCGAGCACCTGAAGGTGCACAAGCACGACCACCACAGCCGTCGTGGCCTGCTGCTGCTCGTCGGCCGCCGTCGCCGGCTGCTGAAGTACCTGCAGAGCAAGGACATCACGCGCTACCGCTCGCTCATCGAGCGCCTCGGCCTGCGCCGATAGTGTCATGGGGGAGTGGCGTTCGCGCCGCTCCCTCATCTCATATGGGGCGGTGTCGGCGCGTCGCGCCACGAAGACGCCGCCCCAGTGAGCAAACTGAATAGCCGAGACAGTGCCCCGCGTCCGCAAGCAAGCGCGCCCCACGGCGTCGGAGGGCCGGTCCTCGGTAGTGGCCCCCGGTCATCATGGCACAAGCCATACGGAACCGGGCGCTTCGATCGAAGACCGGCGCTGCACCTACGGGGAGCCGGCAACACGACGAACCAGGCGCGACACGTGCGTCTGGCCGGACGCGGGCGACCGACCCACAAGGAGGTCCCCCGTGGAGGGTGTCCACAGCAGCGAAGCCGTCATCGACAACGGCTCATTCGGCACGCGTACCATCCGGTTCGAGACCGGCCGGCTCGCGCGCCAGGCGGCGGGTTCCGCCGTCGTCTACCTCGACGACGACACGATGGTCCTCTCCGCGACCACGGCGTCGAAGAACCCCAAGGAGAACCTCGACTTCTTCCCCCTCACGGTGGACGTCGAGGAGCGGATGTACGCCGCGGGCCGCATTCCCGGCTCGTTCTTCCGGCGTGAGGGCCGTCCCTCCGAGGACGCCATCCTCACCTGCCGCCTGATCGACCGGCCGTTGCGCCCCTCGTTCGTCAAGGGCCTGCGCAACGAGATCCAGGTCGTCGCCACCGTCATGGCGCTCCACCCCGAGCACCTGTACGACGTCGTGGCGATCAACGCCGCGTCCCTGTCCACCCAGCTCGCCGGGCTGCCGTTCTCCGGCCCGATCGGCGGCGTCCGCGTCGCGCTGATCGAGGGCCAGTGGGTCGCCTTCCCGACCAACACCGAGCTGGCCAGCGCCACCTTCGACATGGTGGTCGCGGGCCGCGTCCTGGACGACGGCGACGTCGCGATCATGATGGTCGAGGCCGAGTCCACCCGCGACACGCTCAAGCTGGTCGCCGAGGGCGCCGTGGCTCCGACCGAGGAGACCGTGGCCCAGGGCCTCGAGGCCGCCAAGCCGTTCATCAAGGTGCTGTGCGACGCGCAGTCCAAGGTCGCGAAGGTCGCCGCCAAGGAGACCGCCGAGTACCCCCTGTTCCTCGACTACCAGGACGACGTCCTGGAGGCCGTGACCGGCGCGGTGCGCAGCGAGCTCGCCGCCGCGCTCACCATCGCCGCCAAGCAGGAGCGCGAGACCGAGCTCGACCGGGTCAAGGCCCTGGTGCTGGAGAAGGTCGGCCCCGACTTCGAGGGCCGCGAGAAGGAGATCGGCGCCGCGTTCCGGTCGCTGACCAAGAAGCTCATGCGCGAGCGCGTCATCGCCGAGGGCGTCCGCATCGACGGCCGCGGCGTCAAGGACATCCGCCAGCTCAGCGCCGAGGTCCACATCGTGCCCCGGGTGCACGGCTCGGCCCTGTTCGAGCGCGGCGAGACCCAGATCCTGGGCATCACCACGCTCAACATGCTCCGCATGGAGCAGATGATCGACACGCTCAACCCCGAGCGCACCAAGCGCTACATGCACAACTACAACTTCCCGCCGTACTCCACCGGCGAGACCGGCCGGGTGGGCTCGCCCAAGCGGCGCGAGATCGGCCACGGCGCGCTCGCCGAGCGGGCGCTCCTGCCGGTGCTGCCGGCGCGCGAGGAGTTCCCGTACGCGATCCGCCAGGTCTCCGAGGCGCTGAGCTCCAACGGCTCGACCTCCATGGGCTCGGTCTGCGCCTCGACGATGGCGCTGCTCGACGCGGGCGTCCCGCTGAAGGGCATCGTCGCGGGCATCGCGATGGGCCTCATCAACGAGGGCGACCAGTACGTCACGCTGACCGACATCCTCGGCGCCGAGGACGCCATGGGCGACATGGACTTCAAGGTCGCCGGCACCAAGGACGTCATCACCGCCCTCCAGCTCGACACCAAGCTCGACGGCATCCCGGCCTCGGTGCTGGCCGCCGCGCTGAAGCAGGCCAAGGGCGCCCGTCTGGCGATCATCGACGTGATGCAGGAGGCCATCGACTCCCCGGCGGAGATGAACGCGACGGCCCCGCGCATCATCACGATCAAGATTCCGGTGGACAAGATCGGAGAGGTCATCGGCCCGAAGGGCAAGATGATCAACCAGATCCAGGACGACACCGGCGCCGAGATCACCCTGGAAGACGACGGAACCATCTACATCGGCGCCACCGACGGCCCGTCCGCCGAGGCGGCCAGGTCGGCGATCAACGCCATCGCGAACCCGCACATGCCGGAGGTCGGCGAGCGCTACCTGGGCACGGTCGTCAAGATCGCCGCCTTCGGTGCCTTCATCTCCCTCATGCCGGGCAAGGACGGCCTCCTGCACGTCTCCCAGATCCGCAAGCTGCACGGCGGCAAGCGCATCGAGAACGTCGAGGACGTCATGAACGTCGGCGAGAAGGTCCAGGTGGAGATCGCCGAGATCGACTCGCGCGGCAAGCTCTCCCTGGTGCCCGTCGAGGTCATCGAGAAGGAGGCCGCGGCGAAGGCCGAGTCCGGCGACACCGAAGCGCCGGCCGCCCCGGCCGCCGAGGCGTCCGCCGCCGACGACAAGCCCCGCGAGGAGCGGCCCCGCCGCACCCGCACCCGCAGCAGCAACAGCGGCGGCGGCAACCGCGGTGGCGGCGGAGGGGAAGACCGCAACTCGTGATCACCACCACTCTGCACCCCGGCAGGGACGGCGCCGGGGTCGTGAAGCGCACCGTCCTTCCCGGTGGGCTCCGGGTGGTGACCGAGTCCATGCCGACCGTGCGTTCCGTCGCGGTCGGCATGTGGGTCGGCATCGGGTCGCGAGACGAGTCCCCCCAGCACATGGGCTCCTCCCACTTCCTTGAGCACCTTCTGTTCAAGGGCACGCCCACGCGGGACGCCCTGGAGATCTCCGCGGCGATCGAGGGCATCGGCGGCGAGATCAACGCGTTCACCGCCAAGGAGTACACCTGCTACTACGCGCGGGTCCTCGACGAGGACCTGCGGGTGGCGATCGACGTGCTCTCCGACGTGGTGACCTCCTCGATCATCAGCGCCGAGGACGTCGAGGCCGAGCGTGGCGTGATCCTGGAGGAGATCGCCATGCACGACGACGACCCCTCGGACGTGGTGCACGAGCAGTTCTCCGCCGAGCTGTACGGTGACACGCCGGTCGGCAGGCCGATCCTCGGCACGGTCGACTCGATCACCGCGGTCACCCGCGACCGCATCGCCGAGTACTACCGGCGTTACTACCTGCCCACCCACACCGTGGTGTCGGTGGCGGGCAACGTCGACCACGAGCGGGTGGTGGCCCTGGTCGCCGCGGCCTACGAGCGGGCCGGGGCCCTGGGCGGGGACGCCTCGCCGGTGCCCCCGCGCGTGTCGGGGCCCGGCGTCGAGCCGCGCTCCGGCACGCGGGTGGTGCACCGGCCGACCGAGCAGGCCAACCTGGTCCTCGGCGCGACCGCGCTCACCCGCACCGACGACCGCCGCTTCGCGCTCGGCGTGCTCAACGCGGCGCTGGGCGGCGGGATGTCCTCGCGGCTGTTCCAGGAGATCAGGGAGAAGAGGGGGCTGGCCTACTCGGCCTACTCCTACACCTCCGCCCTGTCCGACACCGGCCAGTTCGGCATCTACGTCGGCTGCCTGCCGTCGAAGATCGACGAGGTGCTGAAGATCTGCCGTGAGGAGGTGCACCGCGTGGTCGCCGACGGCATCACCGAGGAGGAGATCGTCCGAGGCAAGGGCCAGATGCGCGGCGGCCTCGTGCTCGGCCTGGAGGACACCGGTTCCCGGATGTCCAGGATCGGCAAGGGCGAGCTGGTCTTCGACGAGCTGCTCTCGGTCGACGACCTGCTCGGCAGGATCGAGGCGGTGACCCCGGAGCAGATCGCCGAGGTGGCCTCCGACGTCCTCACCCGCCCGATGTCCCTCGCGGTCATCGGCCCCTACAAGGAGGACCGGGACTTCAGCGCGGTCGTCACCGGCTGACGGCCCCTCCCCGTTCCACACACGAGCGGCCCCGGCGCATTTCGCACCGGGGCCGTTCGCCGTCTCGCGAGGGTTCTTCTCGATTCCGCGTACGAGGGGCTTCGGCGCGTCCCGTGCCGGGGCCGTTCGCTGTCTCGCGAGGGTTCTTCTCGATTCCGCGTACGAGGGGCTTCGGCGCGTCCCGTGCCGGGGCCGTCCTTCGTTCCGGGGCCCTTCGGTATAGCCTTGGGCCCGTGATCAGGGTTGGAGTTCTCGGCGCCCGAGGGCGCGTCGGTGTCGAAGTGTGCAGGGCCGTCGAGGCGGCGGACGATCTGGAACTGGTCTCGGCCGTCGACCAGGGCGACCCGATCGAGGAGCTGGAAGGCGCCGAGGTGGTGGTCGACTTCACCCACCCCGACGTCGTGATGAACAACCTCGAATGGTGCGTCTCCCACGGCATCCACCCGGTGGTCGGCACCACCGGCTTCGACGCCGACCGGCTGGCGACCGTACGAGGCTGGCTGGACGCCAACCCCGGAGTCAACGCGCTGATCGCCCCCAACTTCGGCATCGCGGCCGTGCTCATGATGCACTTCGCCCAGCAGGCGGCCCGCTACTTCGAGTCGGCCGAGATCGTCGAGCTGCACCACCCCAACAAGGCCGACGCGCCCTCGGGCACCGCCCGCCGTACGGCCGAGCTGGTCGCCGAGGCGCGGCGCAAGGCGGGGTCGGCGCCGATGCCCGACGCCACCAGCACGGAGCTCGACGGGGCGCGCGGCGCCGACGTCGACGGGGTCCGCGTGCACGCGGTGCGCCTGGCCGGGCTCATCGCCCACCAGGAGGTCATCCTGGGCGGCGACGGCGAGATCCTCACCATCCGCCACGACACCATGAACCGCTCGTCGTTCACCCCGGGGGTGCTCCTGGGCGTGCGCAGGGTCCGCGAGCTGCCCGGCCTCACCGTCGGCCTGGAGCACCTTCTCGACCTCTAACGCGCTGATCGCCCGCGTCGCCTGTGTCGCCCGCGTCGGCCGGTCTCCGCGACGCGTGACCCCGGGTGGCGGCCTCGGTGAGGCGCGGGCTTGGGTGGCGGCTTCGGTGAGGCGGTGACGAATCGGGCTTTGTGGTCGCGCCGGAACCACGGTATTCGGAACCGCGGTCGCGCCGGGACCGCGGTCGCGCCGGGACCGCGGTCGCGCCGGGACCGCGGTCGCGCCGGAACCGCGGTCCTCGGAACCGCGGGTCCGGCGCCGCTCGTTGTACGGCCATGACACCTCCCGAGCTCGCCTGCCCGCTCTGTCACGGCACCGCGTTCCGACAGGAGCAGGGCAGGCTCGACAGCCGCTGGGGCATCACCTCGCACCGGGTGACCCTGATGATCTGCGAGCGGTGCCGCTATATCCTCCACTTCTATGACAGGCACTCCATCTTCGACTTCGACTGAGGTCCGCTGGGCGCGGCCGGAGGAGCTGGCCGGGCTGGTGGCGGTGGAGCTCGCGGCCGACGGGGTCTTCGCCCAGGTCGGAATCACCTTCCCGCCGGGGACCACGATGGTCGAGGAGGCCGACGACCCCTCCCGGGTGCTGGTGGCGGGCGATCCGCCGATCGGGTTCGCCCTGTTCGGCTGGGTCGACGGGCAGGTCCACCTCGACCAGCTCGCCGTCCACCCCGACCACGGGCGCAGGGGCGCCGGTGGGAGCCTGCTGGAGGCCGTCTGCGAGCACGCGGCCTCGACCGGTTTCGCCGCCGTGACGCTGACGACCTACCGCGACGTGTCCTGGAACGCGCCCTGGTACGCCCGGCGCGGCTTCTCCGTGCTCGACCCCGCCGAGTGGGGGCCGGAGCTGGCCGAGCTGGTGCGCCACGAGCGCGAGCTGGGCATCGAGATCGCCCCCCGCGTCGTGATGCGCCGCCTGCTGTGAGGAGGCCAGGCTAGAGGGCGAGGCCGATGGTGAGCAGCAGGCCGTACGCGAGCTGGAAGCGACCCGTCTGCTGGAGGGTGGCGATGAGCGCGGGGCCGGTCGCGCCCGCGCGTACGGCCTTCACCGGGGTGACGGCGAGCGGGGCGGCGAGCAGCGCCAGGGCCGCGAACGGCTTCCACGGCGCCAGCGCGAGTGCGATCACCAGGGGCAGGAGCAGGCAGAGGGTGTAGAGGACACGGGTGCCGCTGTCGCCGAGCACCACGGCCATGGTCCGCTTGCCCGCCGGTCCGTCGGTCACGATGTCGCGCAGGTTGTTGACCACGAGCATCGCGCAGGCCAGCAGGCCCGCGGGCACGGCCGCCGCCACCGCGAGCCAGGGCAGGTGTTCGAGCTGGACGTACGTGGTCCCGGCCACCGCCACCAGGCCGAAGAACACGAAGACCGAGACCTCGCCGAGCGCCCGATAGCCGTACGGGCTGGAGCCGCCGGTGTAGAACCAGGCCGCGGCGATCGCCAGGGCCCCGACCAGCAGCAGCCACCAGGCCCCGGTGGCCACGACGAGCACCAGCCCGGCCACCGCGGCGGCCAGGAAGCAGGCGAGGGCCGCGGTGAGGACCTGGCGGGGCGAGGCGGCGCGCGAGCCGACCAGGCGCATCGGGCCGACCCGGTCCTCGTCGGTGCCGCGCACCCCGTCGCTGTAGTCGTTGGCGTAGTTGACGCCCACCTGCAGGGCGAGGGCCACGAACAGGGCCAGCAGGGCCCGCCACCACACCCCTCCGCCGTAGCCGATCGCGACCCCGGTGCCTATGGCGACGGGGACGACGGCGGCGGGAAGGGTGCGCGGACGTGCTCCGGCGATCCACTGGCTCGGGGTGGCCATGGTGCTGCGGGGTTCCTCTCGGGTTCTAGCTGATGTCGGTCGCCAGGCGGATCATCCGCACCGTACGGCCCATGTCGATGACCCGCTCGGCCCCGTCGGCGCCCCACCCGGCGGACTCCAGGAAGCCGAGCACCGCGTAGTTGTCGGCGAAGACCCAGGTCACGATGGTGTGGTAGCCGTCGTCACGGAGGTAGTCGACCGTGGCGTTCAGCAGCCGGCTGCCGTGGCCGCGCCGGACGTGGTCGGGGTCGATCAGGAAGGTGAGCATCTCCCCGGCGGTGGTCGGGTCGAGGTCAGGGTCCTCCGCCGGGGCGTGTGAGGCCAGACCGGCGACCTTCTCCGCGCCCTGCAGCGCGGCCATCGCCTCGATGCCGCCGGGACCGAGCGCCGGGAAGGCGTCGGTGTCGAGGACGACCTGCTCCACGGCCACCAGCACGCGGTGCCGGCGGCTGGGCGGGGAGGTGATCGCGTCGTCCCACTGCTGGCGCCACATGTTCTCGGCCGCCGGGCCGGTCATCTGCTCCAGCGGTCCTTCGGGAAGGAAATCCCGGTAGCCGTACTTCCACGCGCGGATCTGGGTGCCCGTCACCGCGGCGACATCCTCGTGCCGAGCCGCCCGCACGCCTACGTCTGCCATCTCGGCCCGCTCCTTCTCTGCCGTCTGCCGTCGCCTCGGAACGCGCTGTCTCGTGGATCTCGTGCCACGCGAGCGGGCATCAGGCGGGTGGATCCGTGAGGCAGGCTCTTACACCGTATCGGGGAATCCGACTCAGAGATGACGTGAACCCGGCTCCATCTGCCGTCGGGCCCGATATGCCCTTGTCTTCGTGCGGTTGCCGCAGACCCTCATGGAACACCACGACCGCGAACGATTCTTGGACGAGTCGATGAACGCCCACTGACAGGTGCTCTCGGTACAGACCTTCAGGCGCGGCCACATCCCGTCGGAACGGGCGCTCATCACGGCGGCGGCGATCCCGGCCAGACCGCCGGGCACCCCCATCGCGACCGGTTCGAGCACCGGCCCCTCGGCGGTCAGCGCGACACGCAGCGGGAGGGCGGAGAAGGGCCGCGACAGCCCTCGCCCGTGATCGTCATCACCGGTCCCGCCGGGGCGGTCGTGGTTGTGGCGCAGGGCCTCGCGGAGGGCCTCGCGGAGATCGACGGCCGTCGCCAGGTCCCGCTCGTCGGCCGTGTCGTCCGCGCCGATCAGCCCTCGCCCGCCGAGCCAGGCGGTCAGCGCGGCGGGGGAGGGGATCGAGTCGCTCTCCCCTTCGACGTCGTACGTGTTCACGAAGTCGATCACCAGGTCGGAGGGGTTGTTCATGTCGTCCGCTCACCTCATCCCTCTTCGCAACCACTGTACGCCATTAGGGGGTTGTGTTCTCTGCGACACCGTCGTAGGTTCATAGGTGGTGTTCCAAGGGAGGTTGTCGTGTGGTACCTGGCCTATCTCGCGTTCAAGGAGACCGGCAGGCGTGCGTCGTACCGGAGGAGAGACCATGATCATGAGAGTGTGGAGAGGCTGGACCCGCGCCGAGGACGCCGTCGCCTATGAGAGCTACCTGCTGGCCACCGGGTACGTCGGCTACACCTCGACCGAGGGCAACCGGGGGGTGTGCTTCACCCGCCGCGACGTGGGAGAGCGGGCCGAGTTCCTGCTGACCTCGCTCTGGGAATCGTGGGAGGCGATCGCGGCCTTCGCCGGGGACGATCCGTCGCGTGCCGTCTTCTACGACGAGGACGACCGCTTCCTGGTCGAGCGCGAGCTCACCGTCACCCACCACGAGGTCTTCGCGGCCACCTGACCGCCCTCTCACGGGGGTTCGGGGGCAGGGGGCGTCCCCGAACCCCCGCGAGGGGGCGGTCCGGGTCGCGGGGGCGGGCTCAGGCGCGGCCGGGGGACTCCAGGGCCGTCGCCAGTCTGCGGACGCCCTCGACCAGCTCGGCCGTGTGGACGGCCGCCGAGTGGGTCACCCTGATGCGCGGCCCCGGCGGCTCGGCCGGGTAGTAGATGCGCCCGGGGCTCACCAGCGCGCCCGCCCGACCGGCCGCCTCCACCACGGCCTCCTCGTCGCGGTCCTCGGGGAGCCGTACCCACAGGTGCAGACCGCCGCGGGGGACGAGGTGGATCCCGGCGCCGGGCATCCGGGCGGTGAGGGCGGCGGCGAGGGTGTCCCTGCGCAGCGCCAGCTCGGTGCCCAGCGCGGCCAGGTGGCGCCGCCAGGCGGGCGAGCCGACGAACTCCAGCGCCGTCTCCTGGAGCGGCCTGGCCACGAAGAACGACTCCACGAGCTGGCTCGCCCGGAGGCGCCGGGCGGCGGGGCCCCGGGCGACGACCCCGGCCACCCGCAGGCTCGGTGACAGGACCTTGGTCAGCGAGTTGATGTGCACGACCGTGCCGTGGGCGTCCAGCGCGACCATCGGCGGAGGTACGGGGGAGGTGGTGAAGTAGCGGGCGTAGTCGTCCTCGATCACGAACGCCCCGGCGGCGCGGGCGATCGCCAGCACCTGCTCGCGCCGCTCCAGGGTCAGGGTCGCGCCGGTGGGGTTGTGCAGGGTCGGCTGGCAGAGGAAGACCCGCGCGCCGGTCACGGCGAACGCCTCCGCGAGGAGTTCGGGCCGTACCCCGTCGCGGTCCATGGGCACGGCCGTCGCGCGCAGCCCGGCGGCCCGCGCCGCGGCGAGCGCGCCCGGGTAGGTGGGGGTCTCGACGAGTACGGGGGTGCCGGGGGCCGCGAGGGCGCGGAAGGCGTGGACGATCGCCGACTGCCCGCCGCTGACGATCAGCACGTCCGACGGGGTGACGTCGCCGCCCAGCTCCCGGGCGAACCACCTGCGCAGCTCCGGGAGGCCGGTCAGCGGCGGCATCGCCCACACGTCGGGGCGGCGCAGCGCCCGGGAGGCGGCGGCCGACAGGGCCCGGGAGGGGCGCAGCGCCGGGTTGAGGTAGCCCCCGGTGAGCGGGATGACCCCCTCGGGCGGCGAGGTGAGCAGGCCGCTGACCTCGCTGTCGTCCACCACCCTGTCGCCGAGCGCCACCGTCTGCCACGACATGTCGGCGCTGTCGCCGCCGAGCGTGATCGCCGGGGCGACGTAGGCGCCGCTGCCGGGCCTGGTGATCACCCGCCCCTCGGCGGCGAGCCTGCCGATCGCGCGCGACACGGTCACCGGGCTCACGTTGTGCAGCCGGACCAGCTCCCGGCTCGACGGCAGCCGGTCGCCCGGATGGAGCCGCGACACCTCCTCACGGAGCGTGGCGGTGAGCCGGACGATACTGCTATCGTCGTTCATGAGTGAAAAGAGTAGCGCTATCGTGCCAAATCGGATAGCGGCGGGTACGGCCTCGCCGGTGCGGGTGGTGTCCCCGAGAGAGGCGCGGCACGACCGGCGGCCCGCCGGCGCGGTGCCGCCCGAGACGCGTGGCGGGGCGTGGCGGGGCACCCTGCTGGCCGGGCTCGGGGTGCTGGCGTTCTCGGGGTCGTTCCCGGCGACGGTCTTCGCGATGGAGGGCTTCGACCCCTACCTGGTGGCGGTCGGCCGGGCCGCCGTCGCGGCCGTCGCGGCGGCCGCCTTCCTGCTCGCGGCCAGGATGCCGCTGCTGCCGCCCAGGGCCCAGCTGCGGTCGTACGGCGTCATCGTGGCGGGTGTGGTGTTCGGCTTCCCCCTCTTCAGCGGCCTGGCGCTGTACGCCGGGGCCTCCACCTCGCACGCCGCCGTGGTGATCGGGCTGCTGCCCGCGGCCACCGCCGCCTGCGCGGTGCTGCGGGCGGGGGAGTGGCCCAGGGCGCTGTTCTGGGTGTCCTGCGGCCTCGGGGCCGTGTCGATCACCGCCTTCACCCTCAGCATGGGCGGCGGCCACGTCACCGGGGCCGACCTGCTGCTCGTCGGCGCGCTGCTGTCGGCCGCCGTCGGCTACACCGAGGGCGGGCGCCTGGCCCGCGAGACCCCCGGCTGGCGGGTGATCTCCCACACCCTCGTCCTCGCCGCCCCGCTGACCGTCCCGATCGCCGTCGCGCTCGCGCTCACCACCGACCCGCGGCCCACCGCCGCCTCGCTGGCCGGATTCGCGTACGTCGGCCTGGTCTCGATGTTCCTCGGCTTCATCCCCTGGTACGCGGGCCTGGCCATGGGCGGCATCGCCCGCGCCGGGCAGACCCAGCTCGCCCAGCCGCTGCTCACGCTGCTGTGGGCCTGGCTGCTGCTCGGGGAGCTGTTCGGCCCGGTCACGATCGCGGCGGCGCTGGCCGTCCTCGCGTGCGTCGCCCTGACGCAGCGGGCCCGCTCCTGAGCGTCGCGGTTCCCGAAGCAGGGCACGTCCTGTGCCGGTTCCCGAAGCGGGGCGCGCCGGGCCCCGGGCGTCCTTGAAAGACGTGACATACAGGCGCAAGATGTGAAACGGAGCTGTCACAGGGGGTGTGGCCATGGCGGACCTGACGATTCCCGAGGGCGGTTTCTGGCCCGCTCCCGAGATCCCTCAGCCGAACATCTATCCGATGGAATGGCGGGTCGAGACCGGGAAGCTCGCCGCCATCTACGAGAAGTCCAAGCGGACGGTCTGGAACCCGGCAGACCTGCCCTGGGAGGATTTGCGGCCGAGCGACTTCACCCACGAGCAGCGGCTCGGGATCATGTACTGGTTCTCGGTCCTCGCCAACTTCGACGCCTCGGGCCCTGCCGTCTTCGCCCGCGCCACCATCCAGGCGTTCGAGAAGCACGAGGAGGACCCGGTCAGGAAGTGCTTCTTCTCGATCACTCGCGACGAGATGAACCACGAGGAGTGCTGCCAGCGCACCATCGCCAAGCTCTGGCCGGGCGGGCCGCTCGACTGGACCCCCGCCACCGACCTGGAGAGGGCCGCCCACAACAACATCGGCTGGCTCTATCACAACGGCGGCCGCTACTGGACGGGCTACAGCGGAGCCGTCGGCAGGTACAGCCTGCCGGTGCTGTTCACCAGCTTCATGATGGGGGAGATGGCCGCGTCCACCCTGTTCAGGGGCATGGCCACCGCGACCAGGCACCCCGTCTTCGGCGACATGTTCCACCGCATCGGCCGCGACGAGTCGCGCCACCTGCAGATCTGCATGACCATCCTGGAGAACGAGTGGCCGGGCCTCACCGACGACACCCGCTCCCTGATCACCCGCCAGCTGCGCGCGGGCTTCGTCTTCCTCTCCATGATCCTCTGGGAGCCCCCCGGCGGCTTCTGGGAGCTGCCGCCGTACTTCCTGCACAACCACCGCGTCCTGATGGACCACGCCCGCGACGCGGGCCTCGGCGTGCTCTCGTACGAGCAACAGGCCGACAACTGGCGGGTGGCGATGGCCAGGATCCGCGTCATCGTCGAACGCTGGGGCATCGAGTTCCCGGCCATCCCCGAACTCGACATCGACGGCGTCCAGGTCGACGCCCTCGACCCCGAGGACATCATCCCGGTGTTCTAGTGCCGGTACGGACTCCGGACCCTCCGACGGGCCGAAGGCCTCGGATCCCCGGGACGGCTCCGCGGAGACGAAGGTCGACGAGATGGTCGCCGGAGGCCGTGCCGAAGCGGAAGGTCGGCCCGCGCCCTTTTCGGGATTCTTCTCGCATCGCGCGATCAGACCGACACCGTGGTCTCGGCGTTCCCGGCGTTCCCCGCAGCCGGCTGCTCGCGCAGTGCCGGGCAATGCTCAGGATCCGGGTGCACGGCGTGCTCGATCACCTGATCCAGCCTCCGCCCCGCCTCCTCCAGCTCGGCGATGCTCGCGGTGATGCGAACACGTTCGGCGCGCAGGTTCTCGATCACCTCGGGCTCCGCGTATCCGACATCGACGCAGGGCAGGATGGTCGCGATCGTGCGGCTGCCGAGCCCGGCGGCGTAGAACTGCTGGATGAGCCGCACGCGGTCGATCGCCGAATCCGGGTAGAGCCGCTGGCCACTCGGCGTGCGCTCGGAACTGAGGATGCCCTGCTCCTCGTAGTAGCGCAGCGCGCGCGTGCTCACCTTCGACCTGTCGGCCAGCTCGCCGATCCGCATGTGCGCCCTCCCGGGTTCGTCTCTCGTCTCGATCGGTGGCATCCGTCGCCGCGCCCGATTTGCCCTTGACGTCAACGTCAAGTCTTACCGTACGCGGCAGAGGGCGGATGCGACCGCGTCCGTCACGAACCGAAAGGAGCCACCATGGACGTCACCGGCTCGATCGCACTCGTCACCGGAGCCAACCGCGGCATCGGCCGCCGCTTCGTCGACGAGCTGCTCGCGCGCGGGGCCGCGAAGGTCTACGCCACGGCCCGCCGCCCCGAGCTGATCGAGGTGTCCGACCCGCGGGTCGAGGCGTTGCGCCTCGACCTCCTCGATGCGCGGTCGGTGGCGGACGCGGCCGCCGCGGCCCCCGATGTCACCCTGCTGGTCAACAACGCCGGCATCACGACCGGCACGAACCTCCTGACCGGCGACCTCGACGTGATCCGGCTCGAGCTCGACACGCACCTCTTCGGAACCCTCGGCGTGATCCGCGCGTTCGCGCCGGTTCTCGCGTCGAACGGCGGAGGGGCGATCGTGAACGTCCTGTCGGCGCTGTCGTGGTTCGCCTCCGAGGGAGCGGGCGCCTACTCGGTGGCCAAGGCCGCCGAGTGGAACATGACGAACGGCCTGCGCCTCGAACTCGCCGGTCAGAAGACCCTGGTGCAGGGCGTGCACCTCGGAGCCGCCGACACCGACATGATGGCCGGCTACGACATCCCGAAGATCGACCCGCTGGACGTCGCCCGAGCCAGCCTCGACGGTGTGCGGTCAGGCGCGATCGAGGTGCTGGTCGATGACACGAGCCGTTACGTGAAGGCCTCGCTCGCGGCGGACCCCGCGCAGTTCTACGCCCGGTCACTGGTGAACTGACCCGCACCCCGCCGAGTCGGCCACCTGGCCGTCCCTCCCGGCGACGGCGGCCTTGGCGTCGGCGCGGGCGGGTGCGGACATACGAAAGCCCCGGCCTTCCCCGGGCCGGGGCTCACTGCTGTCCGGGTCTCGTACGGATTACGAGGCCACGTTCTCCAGCCGCGCGACGACACGGGCGAGCAGATCGCGGATCTCGATCTGCCCGGCTTTGAGTTCGGCGGTGTCCTGGGTTACTCGGTTGAGCTTCAGCTCCATACCGCTCTGCCCGGCTTTAATTGCTGCGATGTCGCTTTTGATCTCAGCGATGTCGGATTCGACGGTGTCGATCCGATCCTCGATGTACGGCATGCGACCAGGATAGGACGATCCCTCGCGAGCGTGAGGCCTCCTTGGAGGAAAGCGGCGTGCCAACCGCCTTCGAAGGCGGGAAGCCGGGTGAAACCGCTCCGAGCTGGGAAAATTCACCATGCGCGTAACCGTATGACCCCGGAGGACGGCAGATGGCCGATCAGCCCCATGACTCGCGGTGAGGGAGAAGACCCCTCGACACCCCTCGGTCCACCTCCCGCGTCCGGTCCGATACGGACACCTGAAACGAAATTCGTCCAGCGGCGGAGTCATGTCGCTCTCGTGCTGCTGACGCTGGCCGCGGGAGCGACGGACGCGATCGCCTTTCTCGGGCTCGGCGGTGTCTTCACCG
Organism: Streptosporangium sp. NPDC002721; assembly: GCF_042888905.1. Lineage (NCBI taxonomy): Bacteria > Bacillati > Actinomycetota > Actinomycetes > Streptosporangiales > Streptosporangiaceae > Streptosporangium > Streptosporangium sp. NPDC002721. The sequence goes on along the minus strand of NZ_JBIAQI010000007.1, from coordinate 208,951 downwards.
CGAACATGACCGGCAATCTCATCCTCTTCGCCCTGGCCGGTCGCGAGGACTGGGTGTTGCACGCGCTGCGGTCCGGACTCGCCTGCGCGGGGTTCTGCGTGGGACTTCTCGTCGGCTTCACGATGCCGGGACGTCGCGAGGGGAAGGCGTTGTGGCCGCCGGCCGTCGTCAGGCTCCTGTGGGCCGACCTGGCCCTCCAGATCGCCTTTCTGTCCGGCTGGGCGCTCAGCGGGGGCGCGCCCGGGCCGGCCGTGATCCTCGCGCTGATCGGGGCGGGCTCCTGCGCCATGGGCATGCAGGCCGCCGCGGCCCGCCGGGTCAACCTCGCCGGTATCACGGCCACGTTCGTCACGGGCACCCTCACGGCGCTGTTCGAGACCTCGGCATCGGGCTGGTCCACCGACAACCGGCGTCGTGCCGCCATCGTCGTCGCCCTCGTCCTCGGTGCCCTCTGCGCGTCCCTGCTCCTGCGTCTCGCGCCGCCCTGGGCCGGTGTGGCCGCCCCGGTCTTCACGCTTCTCGCGCTCGTCGTCGTGCACCCGTACGTGCGCAGAGGGGTAGGCCGGAGCAGGGACTGAAGGGGCAGCGGTGACTCGTGGGGTTTCTGTGGGACAAGAGTGGATATTCCAGTTTGGGTCGGTTATGGGCCTGTCGCTCGACCGGTGAATCGCTTAGAAATGAGGTTGGGACTCCGACTCCAGCTCTCGCCGATCACGACGGCCGGGGTGAGCGGAGATCCTCCGATTACATAAGGAGATGACTCGTGGGCGTGAGCCTCGCGGTGGGAGATGTGGTCGAGGACTTCGAACTTCTCGATGAGACGGGCACGTCGAGGCGGCTCAGCGAGTTCCTGGCCAAGGGGCCGGTGGTGCTCTTCTTCTATCCGGCGGCCATGACCTCCGGATGTACGGCCGAGAGCTGCCACTTCCGCGACCTGGCGGCCGACTTCGCCGCCGTGGGGGCGACCAGGATCGGGATCAGCCGCGATCAGGTGGACCGTCAGGCGAAGTTCGCCCAGGTCAACCAACTGGGCTATCCCCTGCTCTCCGACCCCGACGGCGTCGTCGCCCGGCGCTTCGGCGTCCGCCGCGCCGTCGCGGTGGGCCCCTTCCTCACCCGCCGGATGACCTTCGTCATCGACGTGGACCGCCGCCTCCTGGAAGTGATCCACAGCGAGAGTTCCACGGAGGCCCACGCCGACCGGGCACTGGAAGCCCTCCGCTCCCGCCCGCACCCGTGACCGGAGCGCGAGAAAGCCCCCTGACGCTCCGGCGACACTTCGTGATCTCCACGTCGAGGTCCCGCGAACACGGGTGTCGCACGAAGATCTGAGTCATGGGCAATGAATCGGGATGGCGAATAGCGCTCTCCGCTCTGTTGATCGCGGGCCTGCTGACGGGAGACGCGGCGGGCCGGGTCGTGAGGCACGCCGGCCCGGCCGACGTGCAGCGGATCGGTGAGCTGGCCTCCCGCTGGCACCTGAGATACACGACCGGACCCGCGACTGCCGGCATCACGCACCGGGTCGTTCCCATCGCGGGAAACCAGGCATGGCTGTTCGTCACCGACGAAGGGCGCCCCGGTACGTCGTTGCTGCACTGGGACACCTCCGGCTGGAATCCCGTCGGCAGCCTGCCCGGCCAACTGAAGAAGGCCGGATACATCGACGTCGGCGCCTCTGCGTCCGGCGACGCGGTGTTGGTGATCAACCACGTGCCGAACGAATGGGATGATTCGACCGAGCACCTCTGGCAGTTCTCCGGTGGCCGCTGGACGCATCATCGTCCCCGCGGCCTGGGCTGGACCGGCGACTTCGCCGTCGTAGGCCGGAACGACGTATGGCTCGCGCAGGGAGGTGATCCCGAGGGACCTCCGGTCATGGCCCACTGGGATGGCACGGCCTTACGCTGGCAGACACCCCCGGAGGCGACGGACCTGGCCGTGGTGGCGGCGGCCGGTCCCGATGACGTGTGGGTGGCCGATGACAGGGGCTGGCCCAGAACGCTGCACTGGGACGGCGAGCGATGGAGCGTGACCCCGCTACCGTGCACTCCGGCTCTCGCCCGGCCCGATTGCCACGGACGTCCCTTCCTCAGCCGGTTGAGCGGCCTGGCGGCGGGGGCGAGGAACGACGCATGGGCGGTCGGCCCCGGCTGGGCCGACGGTGCCCGCCCGGTCGTCCTCCGCTGGAACGGCGTGGCGTGGAACCAGGTGAAACTCGATGTGAACCACCACACAGGGCTGGCGGCTGTGCGCACCGACCCCGTCGGCGGTGTGTGGATCGCCGCCAATCCCGCCGACGGAACGTCCTACGTGCTCAATCTGCGCGACGGCGAATGGACGAGGTCCGCTCTTCCGCGAAGTGATCCGCCCGCCCGCATCGTGGACATCGCTCCGGCGCCCGGCACCACCCACCTGTGGGTCCAGGCCCAGCACGGCGACGGCTCCGGGAAAACGTCCCTGATCTACGAACTCCAGTGACGCCCGGCCGGGGCCGGTGACCACCGGGACGCCAGGCTCTGGTGACTTCCCGCTTCATTGGCAAGATCAGAATCTCCTGGGGGATGACTCCGCTCCTGAGCCCGGGCAGGCGACGTAACCAGCCGCTACGAGTACTAGACCTGTAGGGATGAGTTTGTAGGCATAACTGCTACTTTGTCGCTTCGGGCCAGTCTTCGACGGGCGACACATATGTGCCGCGATACGACACGGTGAAGACCCATCCCTGGTCGCGTAGGAACGCCATCGCCTGGCGCACGGTGGCCTTGGCGACACCGTGCTTCTGCATGAGTTCTTTCTCGCTCGGCACCCGCCGGTTCTGGCGTAGCTCGCCTGCCTGAATCTGACGCCGTATATCAGCTGCGATCTGCTGATATACGGGAATCTGGTCCTCTGGCCGTGGGGTTCCGGGCTCGCCGACGAAGGTTCCCTCTCCCTGGACCGTGTACGCCAGGCCCTGCTCGCGCAACTCCCTCGCGACTCGACGTGCCGTCGTCCTGGCGATGCCGTACTCGACTTCGAGTTCCGTCTCGCTGGGCACGGCCTCGCCGAGGCCGAGATCGCCCGTCTCGATGCGCGCACGGATCATTTCGGCGACCTGTTTGTAGACCGGGACAGGGCCTTCACGGTCAAGCATGCCCGCATCATAGACCACAAGGTACGTATACCCACAAACTAGACACCTGGTAAACCTATGGATAGGTGCCCTAGACCACTGGTGAGCGAATGAACTATGGTGACCCGGTGAGCACATGGGGGATGGGTGTTCTCGCGGCGGCCAGGGTGTCGGGTGGGCGGCATCACGGGCGTCACGTGGCGCCGTTGCAGGTGGGTTACGAGCCGATCGACTGGAGGCCCGAGCGGCCGAGGGCCGACCGGTTGCGGATCAAGGAGCACACCTGTGACTGCCTGCCCACCTTCTACGAGCTCTGTCAGGCGGGCGGGCTGATGTTCGTACGGCGAACGGAACGGGCGAGAAAGGGAGTGGTCGTGCACGAGTCGCCCTGGGTGGTCGCCAAGTGGACACAGGAGCTGTGGCTTCGGCTCCTGATGGGAGCCGCCCACTGACCATCGGGCGCCGGGAGGAGGACGACTCCGGACCGGCGCCCACGAAAGCCCCCGACCTCCCTGATGGGGCCATGCCGTCCGGGGAGGTCGGGCGGCGGACCCGCATCGGCCGGAGGGGGCCGGTGCGGGTCCGCCGAACGGCCGGCCCGGCAGGCGTCCCTTCCCACACTCACCTGCCGGGCCTCGTCGCTCACGGGGGGACGCGGCGCCAGGCGGTGTCGGTGACGACGAGGTGGTCGAGGAAGCGCAGGCCGACCGTCTCGGCGGCGTCGCGCAGGCGGGCGGTGACCTCCAGGTCCGCGAGGCTGGGGTCGAGGGAGCCGCTGGGGTGGTTGTGGGCCATGCCGAAGGAGGAGCCGCCGGAGGTGAGGACGGTGCTCATGATCTCGCGGACCGGGGCCGGCGCGTGGTCGCTGCCGCCCTCGCTCACGATCGCCTTGCGGGTCACCGCGCCGCTCGGGTCGCACACCACGACGACCACCCGCTCGTGGCTGAGGCCGCGCAGCAGCGGGGCCGTCACGGCGGCCAGGTCCCCGGAGCAGGTGACGCGCCGGCGTTCAGGCTCGGCCTGCGCCTGCCGTACGAGATGGAAGGCCGCGATGACCCGGGCGGCCTTCGCGGGGCCGATGCCCGGCACCCGCATCAGGCGGTGGGCGTCGGAGCGGGCCAGGCCGTGCAGGTCTCCGCAGTGGGCGATCAGGTGGGAGGCGAGCTCCATCGCGTTGGTGCCCCGGCTGCCGGAGCCGATCAGCAGGGCGAGCAGCTCCCGGTCGGCCAGCGCGGTCGCCCCGCCGGCCAGGAGGCGCTCGCGCGGCTGGTCGTTGGCGGGCATGTCCTTGACGCGCATTCGGCACCTCCGGCTCGGGAAACCAGGTCGGTTCTACCAGGTGGCGCCGACATTCCGGCCGGAGGGCGAGAGAGAGGCGGCGGCCCCGCATCGGTCGGAGGGACCGGTGCGGGGCCGCCGTGCGGTGAGTGGTCCGGGGTGTCTCTTTCCAAACCCGCCTTCCGGCTCCGGTGACGAAGCCGACGCGGGACCTTCGGCCGGAACTACCTGCGGGAGTACGCCCGGGGGAGCTTGAACCCGCGCTCCGACATCACCTTGCGCAGGCGGTCGGGGTAGTCGGTGATGATGCCGTCGACGCCGTCGTCGATGAGCTTGTTCAGCGTCGGCTCGTCGTCGACGGTCCACGGGATCACCTTGATACCGAGGCTGTGCGCCTGGTCGACCATCTCCTTGGTGACGTAGGGCTGGTAGCCGGGGTCGGTGATCTTCCCGTTCTGCGGGGTGCCGTGCACGGGGGAGAAGGCGGTCGCGCCGAAGGACTTGATCGCCTTGAGCGGGTCGCCGCCGAAGTCGTCGATGTCGATCCCGCCGAGCCAGGGGGACGCGCCGGGCTGTCCGGTCTGCAGGAAGTCCTTGTTGGTCAGGGCCACGAGGGGCAGCTTCCGGTCGACCTGGCGCATCCGCATCAGCGCGCCCCAGTCGAAGCTCTGGACGGTGACCTGGCGCCGCATCCCGGCCTTGCGGATCTCGGCCGCGACAACCTGGACGAACTGCTCCCTGGGTGCCGTCTGCTGCGGCGCCCCGGCCTCGACCTTGGTCTCGACGTTGAGCATGACGTCGTGCGCGCGGTAGCGCTTGACCAGGTCGAACACCTCGCTCAGCAGGGGCATCCGAGCGCCGGGCGACGGCCGCTGGCCGGGGAACTCCGCCAGCGTCTGGCTGCCGCAGTCCATGGTCCTGACCTGCGCCAGGGTCAGCGTGTTGATGAACTTGCCGACGTAGGGGAACTCGGGGTCGCCGTCGAACGCGGGGGCGGTGTCGCGGCACTTCCTGCCGTTGATCTGCCGGTCGTGGGTGACGACCGCCCTGCCGTCCTCGGTGATCTGCACGTCGAGTTCGAGCGTGCTGACCCCGAGCTCCAGCCCGTTGGCGAACGAGGCGAGGGTGCTCTCCACGACCAGACCCAGCCCACCCCGGTGGGCCTGCAGGTCGAAGGTGCGGCGGTGGTGCCTGTCGCCGTCGCCGTCCCCGTCGGCGAACGCCGTACCGGACAGCGCCCCCATCGCGACGCCGATCGTCGCGATCACTGCGGCCGCACGCCATCTACGCATCTTTTGTCCCTCTTCGTGGCTGATCTGTCGGGTGACCGGATCAGAGTCAGCCACGCGTGCGGCCAGAGGGGATATTGGGACTGAAGGGAGTTTTAAAGCTTTATGACCGTTTCTCTGTCCAGTGAGAGCGGCCTCTCGGGCTGCCTGGGTTGCCGCGACAGGGGGACGCCGGGCCGTGCGGGCCTTCGGGTCGGGGCCTCAGGGGTGCAGCGGGTGGCTGTAGACGAGGCGGAAGCGGTCGCCGGGGACGACGATGTCGCTGGTCTCCACCGGGCGGTCTCCGGCCCAGTGGGTGCGCTCGACGTGCAGGACCTGCACGCCCGCGGGCAGGGCGAGGGCATCGCTCTCGGCCGGTTGCGGGACGCGGGTGTAGACCTGCTCGACGATCTCGGTGACCTTGACGCCGATGGCCGACAGGCGGGCGATCAGGCTCCGGGGGCTCTCCTCGGCGGTCTCGCCGAACTCGGCGGGCTCGTAGGAGGTGGCCAGCTGGATCGGCTTGCCGTCGCCGCGGAAGATGTAGTGAATGCGGGTGACGGGGGCCGACTCGTCCAGCCGGAGGCGGTGGGCGATGTCCGGGGTGGCTCCGGCGGGCTCGGCCCGCCAGTCCCAGGTGGCCCGGGTGCCCTGCGACTGGATGTCGGCGCCGAAGGGGGCGTGGTGGTCGTGGAAACGCCATCGGTGCAGGGGGAGCAGCACCGGCCGTTCTCGTACGTAGTGCCCGGAACCGACGCGGCCGACGATCAGGCCCTCGGCGACGAGCACGCGCAGCGCGTGCCGGGCGGCGGTCTCACCCACGCCGTATTTCCTGGTCAGCTGGGCGCGCGAGGGGATCGGGGCGCCGGGGGAGAGGGAGCCGTCGACGATCTGACGCCGGATGTCGGCGACGACGCGCAGGTAGACAGGATCGGAGCTTGCCACGTGTCCATCCCTGGGGGTCTGGGGCGTTGTCCCATCCTGTCGTATTCAATGCACAACGCAGGGTAATGGCTCCGATTTGGAGCTCCAACTTTACCGCCGCTCCCAGAAGTGGCCAAAAATATCTCAGAGACCCTGTAACGCCCGCGTAAGGAGCACCGATTCAACGGTAGAGGTCGTCGATGTGTGTACCCCCGAGCACATATCGGCGGCCTCTTTCTCGTTCAAGGACACCTTCGCCGCCGTTAAAATGGACAAAGTTCTAGTTATTTCACGTAATCGGGCGCGAGGCTGGCTGGTGTCGCTTTTCGGCCGTTTTGCTCCCTCGGTGGTGACCGGCTTCCCCCTTTTCGGTCTCCGGCGGAGACCGCTCGGATCCGTGCCCCGGTGATAGTCCCGGTGATAGCGCCCGTCCCGCCGCCCGTGACGCCCGTCCCGCCGCCCGTGACGCCCGGCCAGATCGTCGTTCCGCCCTCCCGTGCGACGGGCCCGGACGGCCCGCGGAGGGCTCCGGCCGGGGTCCGTCGCCGCGGCGGTGTATATCCGCGTGTACGGTGTGCAGCGGGCACCTCGGGGGGATGTTCGCTCTTGGGCCCATCGGTGGACGGAGGTTAGGCGGGGTGGCGGGGTCCACCGTTTCAGCGGATCCAGGTAGCGTTCGGTCTATGGCAGCGCCAACTGGAACCTCCGACGCCCCCTTCGGCCGCATGCTGACCGCGATGGTCACACCGTTCACGAGTGACGGAGCGGTCGACTACGAGACAGCGGGGCGCATCGCCACCTACCTGGTGGACGAGCAGCGTAACGACGGCATCGTCGTGAGCGGTACGACGGGGGAGTCCCCGACGACCACCGACGACGAGAAGGAGCGCCTCCTGCGCGCCGTCGTCGAGGCGGTCGGCGACCGCGCCACGGTCGTCGCCGGAGCCGGGACCTACGACACCCACCACAGCGTGGGGCTGGCCAAAGCCGCCGAGCGCGCCGGGGCCCACGGTCTCCTGCTGGTGACGCCGTACTACAGCAAGCCCCCCCAGGAGGGGATCTACCGCCACTTCACCACGGTGGCGGACGCGACGGCCCTGCCGGTGATGCTCTACGACATCCCCGGCCGGAGCGGCGTGCCGATCCGGAGCGAGACGCTGGTGCGGCTCGCCGGGCACGAGCGGATCGTCGCGGTGAAGGACGCCAAGGCCGACCTGTTCGAGGGGTCGCAGGTCATCGCGTCCACCGGCCTGGCCTACTACTCGGGTGACGACACGCTCAACCTGCCGTGGCTGTCGGTGGGGGCCGTGGGGTGCGTCAGCGTGATCGGCCACGTCGCGGGCGCGGAGATCGCCGCGATGATCGAGGCGTACCGCTCCGGGGACGTCGCGGGCGCGCTCGCCATCCACCGCAGGCTGCTTCCCGTGGTCTCCGCGATCATGATGCAGGCCGGTGGGGCGATCATGGCGAAGGCGGCGCTGTCCCTGGTCGGGCAGCCCGCGGGGCCGATGCGCCTGCCCCTGGTGGAGGCGACCCGGGAGCAGCTCGCGAGGCTGCGCGAAGACTTGATCGCGGGCGGTGTGAAGCTGTCCGACGAAGTTGTGACATGAGGTAAACGCCGCGGCCCTCACCGGCCGCATTCGGGAGGAACGAGAGTTTGCGAGAAAGAAGACACCACGGTCCGCAGGGGGACGGAGTGCTCGGCGAGGGAGTAGTCCTGCTGCCCACGAGGGCCTCCGTCGCACGTGAGACCTCTGAGAGAGGTGTGGCCGGATGAGTCACCCCCACCCCGAACTCGGGCTGCCGCCCGCGCTGCCCGAGGGTGCCCTGCGCATCGTCGCGCTGGGCGGTCTCGGCGAGATCGGCCGCAACATGGCCGTGTTCGAGTACGAAGGCCGTCTGCTGATCGTCGACTGCGGGGTGCTGTTCCCCGAGCCCGACCAGCCCGGCATCGACCTGATCCTGCCCGACTTCGAGTACATCCGGGACCGCCTGGACGACGTCGAGGCCGTGGTCCTGACCCACGCGCACGAGGACCACATCGGTGCCGTGCCCTACCTGCTGCGCGAGCGCCGCGACATCCCGATCGTGGGATCCAAGCTGACGCTGGCGCTGATCGAGGCCAAGCTCACCGAGCACCGCATCCAGCCGACCAAGCGCGAGGTCGTGGAGGGGGAGCGGCATCGGTTCGGGCCGTTCGAGTGCGAGTTCCTCGCCGTCAACCACTCCATCCCCGACGCGCTGGCCGTCGCGATCAGGACGCCCGCGGGCATCGTCCTGCACACCGGCGACTTCCGGATGGACCAGCTGCCCAGTGACGGGCGGCTGACCGACCTGGGCGGGTTCGCCAGGCTCGGCGGCGAGGGCGTCGACCTGCTGATGTCCGACTCGACCAACGCCGAGGTGCCGGGCTTCGTCACCAGCGAGCGGGAGATCGCGCCGGTCATCGACGAGGTCGTCCGCACCGCGAGCAAGCGCGTGATCGTGGCGAGCTTCGCCTCCCACATCCACCGCGTCCAGCAGGTCATCGACTCGGCGGAGAAGCACGGCCGCAAGGTCGCGCTGGTCGGCCGCTCGATGGTGCGCAACATGGGCGTCGCCCGCGACCTGGGCTACCTGCGGGTCTCGCCGGGCCTGATCGTCGACGCCAAGGAGATCGAGGGCTGGCCGCCGGAGGACGTGGTGCTGATCTGCACCGGGTCCCAGGGCGAGCCGATGGCGGCGCTGTCGCGCATGGCCAACCGCGACCACCCGATCCGCATCGCCGAGGGCGACACGGTCCTGCTCGCCTCCTCGCTGGTGCCGGGCAACGAGACCGCGGTCAACAACGTGATCAACGGTCTGTCGCGCTGGGGCGCCCGCGTGGTGCACAAGGGCAACGCGAAGGTGCACGTCTCCGGGCACGCCGCGGCCGGTGAGCTGCTGTACGTGCTCAACCTGACGCGGCCGTCCAACTTCATGCCGGTGCACGGCGAGTGGCGTCACCTGCGGGCGCACGCCAAGCTGGCCGCGCTGACCGGGGTGCCCGACGACCACATCGTGATCGCCGAGGACGGCGTCGTGGTGGACCTGGTCGACGGCCGGGCCAAGATCGTGGGCGCGGTTCCGGCCGGTTACGTCTACGTGGACGGCACCTCGGTGGGCGACGTCACCGACTTCGCGCTGAAGGACCGCCGCATCCTGGGCGAGGAGGGCTTCATCTCCATCGTCATCGTGGTCGACACCGCCACCGGCAAGCTCGCCGCCGGGCCGGAGATCCACGCCAGGGGATCCGGCATCGACCCGGCCATGTTCGACGACATCCTGCCGCAGGTCGAGAGGGCCCTGCAGGAGAACGCGGCCGACGGGGTGGTGGACATCCAGCAGGTCCGCCGGGTGGTCCGCAGGACCGTGGGGCGCTGGGTGAGCGACACCTACCGCCGCCGCCCGATGATCATTCCCGTGGTGGTCGAGGTCTGACCCCCGCACCGTACGGCGGCTTCACCGGTCGCCGTACGGCCCCTCGGGGCCCGGACCGGCCCGGTGGCTCACAGGCCGCCGGACGGGCCTCCGGGCCGTCCGGGCCGGCCCGTGGACCCGGCACCCGGATCCTTCGCCGTGCCCGTCGCCGTACGGGCGCGGACGCCGGCCTTCCGGGCCTTCCCTGTGGCTTTCCGGGCCTTCCCCGCGCTGTTCCGAGGGCCCTCCCCGCGTAGGCCCCCCGCGTGAGCCCCTTTCGCGATGTCCGGCGGGCCTCTCGTGGCGGTCAGCAGACGCCGCGCAGCGAGCAGACCTTGGCCGCCATCTTCCTGGCGTCCTTCAGCTGCTTGGTGAAGTCGGAGCCGCGCACCTTGCCGTACTCGCCCGCCAGCAGGTAGACCGCCACGGCCCGGCCCTCGCGGACGACGACGGCCCGCTGCCCGCCGATGACCGGGCGCACGCCCTTGGCGTCGTAGCCCTGGAGGGCGATCCGCACGGCCCGGTCGCCGGCCCTGACGGGTTCGGCCCAGGTCTTGGTGACCGTGCCCTCGGACTTGACGCGGGCGCACCGCTCGACCTGCGCGAGGAGCCCGGCCAGCGCCTTACGGGCGGCGGCCGTGGAGCGGTAGATCACCAGCTGCTCGCCGGAGTGGTACTCGGGGGCCTGGTAGTCGACGGTCCGCATGGCCACCCGGTCGCGGTCGCTGGGACGGCGCAGGCCGCACGGGTTGATCTCCAGGTTCGCGCCCAGCCTGTCGCTGATGGTCCACTTCTCCTCGCCCGGGTACCTCACCGGCTTGCGGGCCTGGGACTCGTGCAGCAGGAAGTTCCTCGGGATCCCCGCGACGGCCCCTTCCGTCCCGGTCTCCGCGAGGGCGGTGCCCCCGGTGAGGGCGGTCGCGAGGAGCGCGCCCGCGACCGTGCCCGCCGCCACCAGCCTTGTCGTCGCCCGTGCCGTGCCAGTCGTCATCGCTCTTTCCCATCCGTCCGAAGGTGCTCCCTATGTGAGACCCGGTTCCGGCGGGAAAGGTTCTCACTCCGACGATCGTTTTCCGGGCGCCCGCGCGTAACGGGAATCGGGATGAGTGCGCCGGGAGGGGGGCCGTTGTATGCTCACAGTGTTCTATGTAGCAGCTTACGATTTCATGTAATAGAACATGGAGGGGCGATGGAGGTACGGCACGCCACGGCACCCGACCAGATCACCGGGGCGACCACCGACTGGCTGCGCCGCCGGTTCCTGGTGGAGCGGCTCTTCGTGCCCGGGGAGGTCCGGCTGCTCTACTCCCACGAAGATCGCATCGTGGTCGGCGGAGCCCTGCCGGGCGACGGGCCGCTGACCCTGCACTGTCCCGACCCGCTCAGGTCGGAGTACTTCCTGGAGCGCCGCGAGCTCGGCGTGGTCAACATCGGCGAGCCGGGCACGGTGACCGTCGACGGCACCGCGTACCCCCTGGCCCCCAAGGAGTGCCTCTACGTCGGCAGGGGAGCCCGCGAGGTGGTCTTCGAGGGGGGCGCCTTCTATCTGGTCTCCACCCCCGCGCACGCCACCCTCCCGACGGCCGCCGCGACCCTGGAGGACGCCGAGCCGGTACGGCTGGGCGGCCAGGACGGTTCCAACGACCGGACGATCTACAAGTACATCCACGCCAAGGGCATCCAGAGCTGCCAGCTCGTGCTCGGCGTGACCGTGCTGGAGCCCGGCAGCATGTGGAACACCATGCCCTGCCACACCCACGAGCGCAGGACCGAGGTCTATCTCTACTTCGACCTGCCGCCCGGCGAGCGGGTGATCCACCTGATGGGACGGCCCGACGAGACGCGCAACCTCGTCGTCGCCGACCGGCAGGCGGTCGTCTCCCCGTCCTGGTCGGTGCACTGCGGCTTCGGCACGAGGAGCTACTCCTTCGTCTGGGCGATGGGCGGGGAGAACCAGGCCTTCGAGGACATGGAGCAGGTCGAGATCGGCGAGCTGCGCTGATGTTCTCACTGGAGGGCAGGACCGCGCTGGTCACCGGCGCGCGGACCGGGATCGGCCGGGCCCTCGCCGTGGGCCTGGCGGCGGCGGGGGCCGACATCGTGCTGCACGGTCGCGACGACGACCTGGACGAGGTCGAGGCGGAGGTCCGCAAGACCGGCAGGCAGGCCTCCCGGTGGATCCTCGACCTTTCGGACCCGGGCGCCGTCCCCGAGGCGGCCGGGCGGCTGGGCCCGGTCGACGTGCTGGTCAACAACGCCGGGATCATCCGCAGGGCCCCGGCGGCCGAGCATCCCCACGAGTCCTTCCGCGAGGTGCTCGACGTCAATCTGGACGCCGTCTTCCTGCTCAGCCAGGTCCTCGGGGCGCGGATGCTCGCCCGGGGCTCCGGGAAGATCATCATGATCGCCTCCATGCTGTCCTTCCAGGGCGGCGTCAACGTCGTCGGCTACACCGCGGCCAAGCACGGCGTCGCCGGGCTCACGCGGGCGCTGGCCTGCGAGTGGGCGGGTTCGGGCGTGCAGGTGAACGCGATCGCCCCCGGCTACATCAGGACCGGCAACACCGAGCGGCTCTGGGACGACCCGGCGCGCGAGGCCGAGATCAGGGGCCGCATCCCGGCCGGGCGCTGGGGCAGGCCGGAGGACCTCGTGGGCGCCGCCGTCTTCCTGGCGTCGGGCGCCTCCGACTACGTAAACGGGCACCTGCTGGCGGTCGACGGAGGCTGGTTGGCACGCTGACCAGTAGGCTCACGATCGTGGTCAGGGAAGGCAGTTCCATCGACAAGGCGCTGGCGGTGCTGGAGGCGATCGCCGAGCACCACCGCGTGACCGACATAGCCGCCGCGACGGGCGTGTCCAAGTCGACCGTCCATCGCATCCTCCAGTCGCTCGTCGAATGGGGGTTCGCGCGGGCCGACGGCAGCGGCGGCTACGAGCCGGGCCCTCGGATCCTCACGCTGGCCGGCCGGGTCATGAACCGCTTCGACCCGGCCCGCCAGGCCTCCGGCGCGCTCAGCGCCCTGCACGAGCGGATCGGTTACACCACGCACTTCGCGATCCGCAGCGGGGACGAGGCGGTCTACGTCGACAAGCTGGAGGGGCGGCGGCCCTACCAGATGCCCTCCCGCGTCGGGATGAGCCTGCGCCTGCACTGCACCGCGATCGGCAAGGCGGTCCTGGCCCAGCTCGGCGCCGACGAGGTCCGCGCCATCTGCGCCCGTACGGGCATGCCCGCCCCGACCGCCACCACGCTGGCGACGCCCGAGGCCCTGCTGGCCGACCTGGAGTTGGTACGGTCCCGCGGCTACTCGCTCGACGACGAGGAGAACCTGCCCGGCATCCTCTGCGTGGGCGCCCCGGTCTTCGACCACACCGGCCAGGTGCTCGGCGGCATCTCCATCTCCGCGCTGGCGATGGACATGGGCCGCGACGACCTGGAGCGGTTCGCGCCCGACGTCGTCGCCGCGGCCCGCGAGGTCTCCGCCGCCCTCGGCGCCCCCGGCGCCGCCGGCGTCACAGTGCTCAACGGCTGAGCCGGCCCGCGTCCCTGATTTCCTAGTCGGTCACGATCTTCGCTTGTTCCATGTAATGGAATGTGATGTCATGTTATGCAACAATCTGACCTGGAGGACTCAGCATGCCGAACATCACCGTGGAACTCCTGTCCGGCAGGACCCTCGACCAGCGCCGAGAGTTCGCGGCGGCGCTCACCGAGGCGGCCGTGGACATCCTGAAGGCGCGCCGCGAGGCGGTCCGCATCCTCTTCACCGAGATCGAGAAGTCGGACGTGGCCAACGGTGGCGTCCTGGAGTCCGACAAGTAGTCGAGGTCCGCCAGGGGCCGGGCTCCGGCGGGCGGGGTCCGGTAGGTGGGTGAGGTCCGAAAGGGGCCGGGTTCCGGCGGGCGGGGTCCGGTAAGCGGGTGAGATCCGGTAGGTAGCCGGGTTCCGGCAGGCGGTCCGGTGGGAGCCGGACTTCCCGGCCGGCCGAATTCCCGGCCGGCGTGTTTCCCCTCCCCTTCCGGTGGAAGAAGCATGTCCCCGGGCGGGTGGGTCCTGGAGCCCGCCACGCCCGGGGACGGCCGCGTGGCCGCCGGTCACGCCGCGCCTGGAGCCCCGCACCGAGGGCCGTGTCCGGAGTCCCCGCCCCGGGGATCAGGCACGGAAAAGCCTCCGCCACGCCGTGGAGGCCCGCCCGTGTCGGGAACGCCCGCGGCGCCGCGGGGCACCCCATGCGTGAAGGCCCCCACCACGCGGTGGGGGCCCACGCCGTACCGGGGGAGGGTGGCCGTCAGCCGACCGCCCCGGCACGCTGCTGCTGCTCGGGGTCGGTGGACCCGGGCTCGGTGGACAGGGAGTCGACGAGCGCGTCGCGGTCCTCGCGGTTCTCCGGCTTCAGGAAGCCGATCACCACGTACAGGATCAGCGAGGTGACCAGCGGCACGCCGACGACCATCGCCGTGTCCTTGGACTCGATGATCCACTTGATGTACGCCCAGACGCCCAGCCCGGCGGCCCAGGAGGCGATGGCCGCGGTCGGGCCGCTCCGCTTGAACCAAGGCAGCATGCCCAGCATCAGCGGGATCGAGATCGGCCCCATCGTCGCCGCGACCAGGTCGACGACGATCTTCAGCACGACGCCCTGACCCTCGGTCGAGATCGCGATCACCATGCTGATCAGGACGAAGGTGAACGTGGTCACCCGGGCGAAGGTCAGCTCGGCCCGCGCCGACAGCTCGCGCACCCTGCGGACGATCACCGGGGCGATGTCCCTGGTGATGACCGAGGAGATCACGTTGGCGTCGGAGGCGACCATGGCCATGGTGTGCGAGAAGAAGCCCGCGAGCACCAGTCCGATCAGGCCCTGCGGCAGCAGGGTCTGCGCCAGCTTGACGTACGCCTCCTCGGCGTTGGCCAGGCCCGGCACGATGAGCGGCGCGGCGAACATCGGGATGAACAGGATGAGCGGCCAGATCAGCCACAGCGCGCTGGACAGCAGCGCCGAGCGCTTGGCGGCCGAGCCCGAGGGCGAGGCCATGTAGCGCTGGGCCAGGTTCCACATGCCGCCGTTGTACTCGAAGGTCTTGATGAAGAGCATGGCCAGGAAGAACGTCGTGGTGTACGGCCCGGCGAACGGGTCGCCGTGGCCGGGGGGCAGCTTGTCCCACATGGTCCACAAAGTGGAGACGCCGCCCAGCTGGGCCATGATCGCGACGAACATGGCGATGCCCGCGACGCCCTGGATGACGAACTGCCCGAAGTCGGTGAGCACGTCCGCCCACAGCCCTCCGGCGGTGATGTAGACCAGCGTGACGGCCCCGGTGATCAGGATGCCCCACTGGATCGGGATGCCCGCGAAACCCCTGAGCAGGATGGCGATCGCCACCCACTTGGCCGCGATGTCCACGACCTTCAGCAGCGCGCCGCTGTAGGCCAGCACCTGCTGGGTCGGCAGGTTGTAGCGCCGGGCCAGGTACTCCAGCGGGGAGACCACGCCGTGCTTGGAACGCAGCCGGTTCCATCGGGCGGCCCACACGAAGGCGCCGATGCCGATGCCGAGGCCGATCGTCAGCGCCCACCAGACGTACATGGCGAGCCCGTAGTTGTAGGCCACGGCCGCGAACGCCACGAACATGATCGCGCTGTATCCCGACATGTGGTGCGAGATGCCGGACAGCCACCAGGGGATACGGCCCCCGGCGGTGAAGAAGTCGATCACGGTTTTGATGCGGCGCTTCGACCACACGCCGATACCGATCATGACAAGGAAGTACGCGCCCAGAACGGACCAGTCGAGTGCGGACATGTGTCTCCTCCCAACGCCCTGTTGGTCAGGAGGTTCTACTACATGAAACGCAATGTCAATACATGGAATGGAAGACGCTTTCCAGGGGGTAAATGGGACTTTTAGTGCGCCGAATCACCGTTCACGAAGTATCGACCGATCTTGTGAAACGTCGGCGAGGGGAGGACGGCCCGGCGAGTCGGCGCGCAATCCACCACCCGTCTCGTTAACCTCCCTAACATGGCCACCCGTACGTCTAAAGGCTCCTCAGGAAAGCCCCCCGGCAAGGGGTCCTCCGGCCGTTCGGGCGCCTCCCAGGCCCGTACGGCCCCCGCCAGGCGGGCGCCCGCCGGCCGGGCGAGGAGCACGAGCCAGGCCCGCAAGCCCTCACCCCAGCACGACCCGATCAGCTGGGTGCTCATCATGATCGGCAAGCTGTTCATGGGCATCTGGATGCTCCTGGCGGGGGGCATCGGCAGCGCCGCGCGGGCCCTGGGGCAGAACGCGCGCGAGCTCGACCCCGTGCACCGCCGCGACGGGCTCGGCCTGACGGTGTTCGCCGGGGCGATCGTGCTGGCCGCGATGACCTGGCGCAAGAACACCGGTACGGTCTCCACCGTGGTCGACGGCGTCATGCGCGGCGTCTTCGGCGCGCTGACCTGGGTGATCCCGATCCTTCTCATGCTGCTGGCCTGGCGACTGCTGCGTCACCCCGACCAGAACGCCGACACCGGCCGGATGATCATCGGCTGGTCCGCCCTCACCATCGGGGTACTCGGTGTCGTGCACGTCGTCCACGGCACGCCCTACCCCTCCGGGGGCAGCTCCGACGGCATGGACAAGGTGTCGGCCGCCGGGGGCATGATCGGCTTCATCGTCTCGGCGCCCCCGGCGAGCATCCTGCCGTCCTTCATCACCATCCCGCTGCTGCTGATCATGTCGGGCTTCGGCATCCTGGTGATCACCGCGACGCCGGTGCACCGGGTCCCCGAGCGGCTGGCCGAGATCCGGCACATGCTCTTCAACCGCGACCAGCCCCCCGCGCCGCGCGTCTCCAGGAGGAAGCCCTCCACGCGCAAGAAGGCGGAGCCCGAGGGCGCCGAGCTGGGCGACCACGTCAAGCCCTACGACACGCCCCTGGTCGCCGAGACGCCCGGCGGGACCCCGGAACACTCCCCGGAGATCGTGCCCGGCCTGGTGGACGAAGAGGTGGTCAGGACTGAGCCGTCCACGCCTCCCGAGCCGACCCCGGCTCCGCGCAAGGTCGAGCAGCTCGTCCTGTCGCCCCAGGCCGGCCCGTACACCCTGCCCGAGTCGCAGCTCCTGCGCCCCGGCACCGCGCCCAAGCCGCAGACGAAGGCCAACACCGTCGTCGTCAACGCGCTGACCAGCGTGATGGAGCAGTTCGCCATCGACGCCCAGGTGATCGGCTTCACCCGGGGGCCGACGGTGACGCGCTACGAGATCGAGCTCGGCCCGGCGGTCAAGGTCGAGAAGGTCACCGCGCTCACCAAGAACATCGCGTACGCGGTCAAGTCAGCAGATGTCCGGATTTTGTCCCCGATCCCCGGCAAGTCGGCGATCGGGGTCGAGATCCCCAACACCGACAAGGACCTCGTCTCCCTCGGCGACATCCTGCGCTCCCCGGTGGCCCAGGCCGACCACCACCCGATGATCGTCGGGCTCGGCAAGGACGTCGAGGGGCGCACGATAGTGGCCAACCTGGCCAAGATGCCGCACCTGCTCATCGCGGGCGCCACCGGCGCGGGAAAGTCGGTCTGCGTCAACGGGCTGATCACCTCGATCCTGATGCGGGCCACCCCCGACGAGGTCCGCATGGTCCTGGTCGACCCCAAGCGGGTCGAGCTCAGCGTCTACGAGGGCATCCCGCACCTCATCACGCCGATCATCACCAACCCCAAGAAGGCCGCCGAGGCCCTGGAGTGGGTCGTCGGGGAGATGGACCGCCGCTACGACGACCTGGCCGCCAGCGGCTTCCGGCACGTCGACGACTTCAACAAGGCGGTCCGCGCCGGCAAGCTGGTGCCGCCGCCGGGCAGCGAGCGGGTCTACCAGCCCTACCCGTACCTGCTGGTGATCGTCGACGAGCTCGCCGACCTGATGATGGTCGCCCCGCGCGACGTCGAGGACTCCATCGTCCGCATCACCCAGCTCGCCCGCGCCGCCGGGATCCACCTGGTCATCGCCACCCAGCGCCCCAGCGTGGACGTGGTCACCGGCCTGATCAAGGCCAACGTGCCCTCCCGGCTCGCCTTCGCGACCTCCTCGCTCGCCGACTCCCGGGTCATCCTGGACCAGCCGGGCGCCGAGAAGCTCGTCGGGCAGGGCGACTCGCTCTTCCTGCCGATGGGCGCCAGCAAGCCCATGCGGCTGCAGAACGCCTTCGTCTCCGAGAAGGAGATCGGCGAGATCGTCGGGCACTGCAAGGCCCAGATGGCGGTCGAGTACCGCGACGACGTGTCCGCCGTGACGGCCGCCAAGAAGGAGATCGACGAGGACATCGGCGACGACCTCGACCTGCTGGTCCAGGCGGCCGAGCTCATCGTGACCACCCAGTTCGGCTCGACCTCGATGCTCCAGCGCAAGCTCAGGGTCGGCTTCGCCAAGGCGGGCCGCCTGATGGACCTGCTGGAGAGCAGGAACGTCGTCGGGCCCAGCGAGGGGTCGAAGGCGCGCGAGGTCATGGTCAAGCCGGACGAGCTCCCCGGCCTGCTCGCCGACCTGCGCGGGGGCTGACAGTGCTGCACGGGGGACGCGCGGGGGCTGACAAGTGCTGCACGGGGGACGCGCGGGGGCCGTACGGGAATGGCACCCCCCGCCGCGCATCCCCCGCACGGTTACTGATTGAATAGGTACCGCTACGCAACGTCGGGGGCTGAGAGGCGTGCGCCATGGGCATTGGAAGCGATCTGGCGGATGCCAGGCGGTCGATGGGGATGACCGTCGGGCAGTTGAGCGCGCGGACACGCATTCGCGAGGTGCTCATCCAGGCAATCGAGAGGAATGACTTCTCCCAATGCGGGGGAGATTTCTACGCGCGGGGCCATATAAGAAACATCGCCAAGATCGTCGGTCTCGATCCCGAGGCGCTGGTGCACCGCTACGACGAGCAGCACGGGGGCGTGCCGCTGCCGGTGCGGGCCTCCAGCGTCTTCCAGGCCGACATGCCGCTGAAGATCCGTGAGCGCCGCTCGCCCAACTGGACGACGGCGATGGCGGTGGCCCTGGGCATCGTGGTCATTTTCGGCGTGGTGCGGACCATGGGCGGGGGCGACACCCCCGTGGCGGACCTGCGCCCGATGCCGGTGCCCGCCGCGCAGCCACCGCCCCCGGCCGGTTCCAACCCCGGCTCGCCGCGCCGGGCGTCGTCGCTGGCCGAGGAGAGGCGGCGCGACATCGTCGTCCTCGAGGTCAGGGCGAAGCGCACCTCCTGGCTCGACGTGCAGGACGCGGGCGGCCGGCGGATCTTCTCGGGAACGCTCGCGGCGGGCAGGACCTCGACCTGGAAGGCGAAGGCCGGCATGAAGGTCACCTTCGGCGACGGGGGAGCCGTCTCGCTGAAGGTGAACGGCAAGAGCGTGGGCACCCCGGGCCGCCGGGGACAGGTCGTCAACCGCTCCTACGAGGCCCCGGCCACCAAGAAGCGCTAGGTCACACCGTGTGAAGCACCTCCCGGGCGTCCTCGCCGCCGGGCTCCGGCCGGGCGCCCGGGGTGTCCCGGCGGGGGTGTCCTCCGGGGCGGGGCGGGGGGTGCGGGGACCCCTGAATGGGGGGAGGTGCATCGGGTGGTGGCCAACTCCCGATACCGTAGTGTTCACCATGTCATCCCGCCGAACCGCATCGCTGATCACGCTTGGTTGCGCACGCAACGAGGTCGACTCCGAGGAACTCGCCGCTCGTCTTGAGGCTGCCGGTTGGCAGCTGGGCGACGACGATCCCGACGTCGTCGTCGTCAACACGTGCGGCTTCATCGACTCGGCGAAAAAGGACTCCATCGACACGCTGCTCGCCGCGGCCGACTCCGGGGCCAAGGTGGTCGCCGCGGGCTGCATGGCGGAACGGTACGGCGACCAGCTCGCCGACGCGCTGCCCGAGGCCGCCGCGGTCATCTCCTTCGACGACTACACCGACATCGGCACGCGCCTCGACGACGTGCTGGCGGGCAAGTCGCTCGTCCCGCACAGTCCCCGCGACCGCAGGACCCTGCTGCCGATCTCGCCGGTGGAACGCGCCGCCGCTCCCAAGACGGCCATCCCCGGCCACGGCGAGCTGCCCGAGGGCCTGGCCCCCGCCAGCGGCCCCCGGCCGCTCCGCAAACGCCTGGGCGACGGCCCGGTGGCCTCGCTGAAGCTCGCCTCCGGCTGCGACCGGCGCTGCACGTTCTGCGCCATCCCGGCCTTCCGCGGGGCGTACGTCTCGCGCGGCGCCGAGGAGCTCCTCGGCGAGGCCGCCTGGCTGGCCGAGCAGGGCGTCAAGGAGCTGGTGCTGGTCAGCGAGAACTCCACCTCCTACGGCAAGGACCTGGGCGACCTGAGGGCGCTGGAGAAGCTGCTGCCGTCCCTGGCCGCGACCGAGGGCGTCGAGCGGGTGCGCGTCAGCTACCTGCAGCCCGCCGAGCTCCGTCCGGGGCTGCTGGAGATCATCGCCTCGACCGAGGGCGTGGCCCCCTACTTCGACCTGTCCTTCCAGCACGCCAGCGGCCCGGTGCTGCGCCGGATGCGGCGCTTCGGCGACCCCCGGCGTTTCCTGGACCTCCTGGAGTCGATCCGCGCCCACGCCCCCGAGGCGGGCGTGCGCTCCAACTTCATCGTGGGCTTCCCCGGCGAGACCGAGGAGGAGTTCGGCGAGCTGGTGGGCTTCCTGGAGGAGGCCAGGCTCGACGTGATCGGCGTGTTCGGCTACTCCGACGAGGACGGCACCGAGGCGGCCTCGCTGCCCGGCAAGCTCGACCAGGAGGTCGTCGACGCCCGGGTGTCCGCGCTCACCGAGCTGGCCGAGGAGCTCATGGCCCAGCGCGCCGAGGAGCGGATCGGCACCGAGGTCGACGTCCTGATCGAGGAGGACCTGGGCGACGGCGGCTACGAGGGCCGCGCCGCCCACCAGGGGCCCGAGGTCGACGGTTCTGTAACGGTCCAGGGCATCGGGCTGGTCCCCGGCCAGATCGTCCGGGCCGTCGTGGTCGACTCCGAGGGCGTCGACCTGATCGCCCGCATCAAGGCGGCTCCATGAACGCGCCGCCGGGCCGGGAGAGCGTATGACCAACACGCCAGAGACCGGCACCGACTCGACCTCGGCATCCGCGCGCCCCAAGGTGAGCGCCTGGAACATCGCCAACGTCGTGACGGTGATACGGCTGGCGATGGTTCCGTTCTTCGCGGCCTGCCTCTTCCTGCCGGGATCCGGCTGGCGGGCCGCGGCGCTGGTGGTCTTCCTGGTGGCCTCGCTCACCGACCTGCTCGACGGCGAACTGGCCCGCCGCTACGGCCTGATCACCGACTTCGGGAAGATCGCCGATCCGATCGCCGACAAGGCCCTCATCGGTGCCGCCCTGATCAGCCTCTCGGTGCTGGGGGAGCTGCCCTGGTGGGTCACCGTCGTGATCCTGGGCAGGGAGCTGGGCGTCACCGCGCTGAGGTTCGCGGTCATCCGGCACGGCGTCATCCCGGCCAGCTACGGCGGGAAGGTGAAGACCGTCCTGCAGATCGCCGCGATCGTCTCCTACATCTGGCCGGGCGTGCCCGATCCGGTCCGCTGGTTCGCCATGGGCGCGGCGGTCCTGGTCACCGTCGCCACCGGTCTCGACTACGTGATCCGGGCGATCAAACTGCGGCAGGTCGCGAAACGGGCGCGGGCCATATGAGACGGGCCACGCGCGGTTCGAGGCGGGCCGGCCGTACGGGGCGGACCGGCCTTGTGGGGCTGACCGGTCGTGTGGGGCGGGCGGTATGCGGTGCGAGGCGGGCCGACCGTGTGGGATGGGCCGATCCTGTGGGGTGGGCCGGATGAGCCGGGGCCTGCTCGCGGCCACCGAGGTCCTCTCCCTCCTCGTCCGCAGGGGCGAGACGGTGGCGGTGGCCGAGTCGCTGACCGCCGGGCTGATCTGCGCGTCCCTCACCGGCCCTCCCGGGGCCTCCGCGGCCTTCCTGGGCGGGGTCGTCTCCTACGCCACCGAGCTCAAGCACCGGCTGCTGAACGTCCCCGCCGACCTGCTCGCCCGCGAGGGGGCGGTCCACCCGGAGGTCGCCGCCGCCATGGCCGACGGGGTGCGCCGCCTGACCGGTTCCACGTACGGGCTCGCGGTCACCGGGGTGGCCGGGCCGGATCCGCAGGACGGCAAGCCGGTGGGCACCGTGCATCTCGCCGTTAGCGGACCGGACGGGCGGGTATGGCACCGGGATCCGCGACTCGCCGGGACGCGCGACCAGATCCGGGAGTCGACAGTGAATGAGGCCGTAGACCTCCTCCGAGGTGTGCTGGAGACTAACGTGAGGGAACATTCAGGATGATTACCGCGTTACGTCCCCAGCGAACATGCTCCACATGGTCTGCCGCGTTGTCGGTCCATACAGGTACGGTGGAACGGTGAGTGAGGTAAAGGTCAAGCGATGATGACGGCGAGGAGTATGTACCAAGGGTCGCGTTCGAAGAACGGGCGGCACGAACCGATAGCGCGGAGTGTCGTGAAGACATCCGCGCCGGGGAGGGAGCGACAGATGGTCCTGCTGCGTCAGCTGCTCGGTGACGTGCTGCGGCGGCTGAGGGTGCGGCAGAGTCGCACCCTGCGTGAGGTGTCCACACTGGCTCGGGTTTCTCTTGGATATCTGTCCGAGGTGGAGCGTGGTCAGAAGGAGGCCTCTTCAGAGCTGCTCGCGTCGATCTGCGGTGCCTTGGGCGTGCCGCTTTCACAGGTTCTCCGCGAGGTTTCCGATCAATTCGCCCTGGCCGAGCTGCAGCATGCTCCGGTGCTGGCGGGCGATGTCCCGGAACGGGAGCGTCTGCCGATCCCCGAAACCGTGCCCGATTCCGTGTTTCCCGAGGTCAACGACATGGTCGCTGCCTAGCCGGTCGGTCCTTCCGGCTGGCAGTGACGGCACCAGACGATCAGCCGTTCCTGCGGCTGTGCGCCCATCTCCCCACGACTGATCCGACGCCCGCAGCGTAGGCAAGGCCGCCCGGCCCTGCCGTAGACCCAGGTGCTCCGTCCCGGACGGAGGTCGCCTGTCGTCGTCCTGCTCGGGCGTTCCTTGTTGGCGTCCATCAGCCGCCACGCGATCGACACGATCGCGCCCAGGTCCTCAACCGCTCCCACCGGTCGCCACGGCGACACTCCGGCGAGGAAAAGCGTCTCGGCGCGATAGATGGTGCCGATTCCCGCCAGGTTGCGCTGATCGAGCAGCGCGACCCCGATGCTTGTTTCAGGCTGTCGTGCCAGCCGCCGTACGGCCTCCGCCTCGTCCCAGTCCTCCCCGAGCAGATCGGGTCCGAGATGTCCGACGAGCCGTTCCTCCTCCTCGGTGGCGACCAGGTCGACCATGCCCAGCCGCACCCCCGCCGCCTGCCATCTCTCGTTGGCGAGCACCAGGCGGACGACGTCGCCCCCGGGCAGCCCTCGCCCCGTCGGTGAGATGTGCCACGTCCCGTCCATCCGCAGGTGGGTGTGGACGGTGAGTCCCCCCTCGACCCTGGTGAGCAGGTGCTTGCCGCGCGAGACGGTCTCCAGCACCGTCCTGCCGGTCAGGTCGGCCGTGGAGTGGCGCGGTACGCGGAAGTCCGAGCGGATCAGCACTCGCCCGTCGAGCGCCCGGCCGAGCCGCAGGGCGGAGAGACGGATGACGTCACCCTCGGGCACGGCGGCCGTCCCGGGAGGCGGGCCGGTGCCGGGGGAAGGGCCGGTCCGGTGCGGTGAGCCGGCTTTGGGACGCGGACCGGCTCCGGACGGCGGGCCGACGACGGGACGCGGGTCGATCCCGGGCGGCGGTCCGGTTTTCGGGCATGGGCCGGTGGCGGGGGGTGGGCCGGGCTCGTGCGGGCCGGGCCCCTGCGAGCGGCCGGGCCGGCACGGTCAGTCCCAGGCCGCGGGGTCGGCCGACAGGCTGCGGACCCGCTCGGGGAGGGCGCCGGTGGCCACGTTCTCCAGCGTGACCTCCTCCAGGATCGCCCGTTCGCTGGCGCGCAGCGCGATCCAGACCTGCTGCAGCGACTCGGCGGGGCCCCGGTAGCCGACATGCTCGGGCCGTTCCCCCCTGACGTTGGCGAGCGGGCCGTCGACGGCGCGGATCACGTCGGCGAGACTGATCTCCGCGGGCGGGCGGGCGAGGACGTAGCCTCCCTCGGGGCCGCGCTGGCCGCGCACCAGTCCGGCGCGGCGCATCTGGAGCAGGATGTTCTCAAGATACTTGGGAGGCATGTCCTGCTCCTTGGCCAGCTCACCCACCGTGGTAGGGCCGTCACCGGCAGCGGCGAGTTCGGCGGCGGCACGGAGGGCATAGTCGACACGAGCGGATAGGCGCATGTAACCGATTATCCCGCCTGCTATTGGTTCCTTATGCGCGCGGGGCCGGGGGAGATGGAGTGGCGTCCGTCGCCCTCGGTGACGACGGGGCCGTGGAGCGACGCGCCGGTGGGTCCCGCCGCGTGCACGACGTAGTGGTGAGGTGCCATCGCGGAGGTGCGGCCCGGCAGCAGGGCGAGGCAGGCGGCGTGGATCTCCCCAGGGGTTCCGGAGGTGACGTGGCAGGTCAGACGCCCTTCCGGGTCGTACGTCACCCGGTGGGGACGCCCCTGAACCGCTTCACCGACGAGCCGTTCCACCGCGCGGAGGTCCACCCAGCAGGAGTCGGTGTAGATCCACTCCGGGCCGCGCTCGATAGGTGAAATTCCTGATATTTCAGAAATGTCGGAAATTTGGATGTCTCCGTTCCCGGCCGCGACCAGCAGCCGGACGATCCCGGTCCCGAAGCCCTCCGCCTCGGCCCGGCTCATCACCCGTGGATCGATCCAGAGTGTCAGGTCCACCACGTCCTCCAGCCGGTTGGCCCAGAGTGCGAGGTGGGCGGGGAGCGAGGCGGCCGGGAGCCAGTCGCACTCGATCTCGGCGGACGGCTCGGGCTCGGGCCCGGGGACGGTGACGCCGCTCATGTCGTTGAAGACGCAGTCGCGGGCGAAGTCCACGCCCCGCTCGGCGTTGACGGCCCCGATCACCTCCCACAGCGCGACGGAGTCGAAACGGCTGTGCTGGTATCCGGACAGGGACGCGGCGCGGAAGCGGCGGACCGCCTCGTCGAAGGTGGAGGCGTCGAGATCCGCGACCATCAGCGCGTCCTGGGCGAGCGGGCCGACGTAGTCGCGCAGCTCGGGTCGTACCCGGTTGCTGGCCAGCGACGCGATCACGCAGGACCGCTGGGTGTTGCGCAGGCCGACGAGTACCCCCAGGGCGGCGAGCGTGATCGCCGAGCGGCTGGCGCCCGTACGGCTCGCGACGGCTTCCAGCGCCCTGGCCGCCACCGCCGAGCGGACCCGCAGCCGGGGCCGGATCGCGTCGGTGTCGGCCCTGGCCGCCTCGTCGACCGCGAACATCGACTGCGGTGCCCGCCTGAGCCCGCTCTCCCAGTGCCGCAGGGCCGCCTCGGTCCGGCGCAGGGCGGCCGGGGTGCCCTCGGCGGTCGCGAGGTCCAGCGGCTGCGTCGGGCACGGCGACGGGACGGCGACCCCCCGGATCAGGCGCTCCCACTCCCTCATGACGGTGGCCAGCCCGATGGCGTCGACCGAGGTGTGCGGCAGGACGAAGACCACCAGGCGGGGCGTCCCGTCCTCGGTGATCACGGCGACCCTGATCGGGAGCTCGGCCCGCAGGTCGAACCGGGTGCCCTGCATCCGCAGGCCCACCTCCTCGGCGACCTCGTCGAGGAGACCCGTCCCCGCGCCGGCCCCCGCGTCGTGCAGCTCGACGGGCAGGGAGCCGGATCCGCTCACGACCTGGACGTCGGAGTGGATGGTGGCGCGCAGGCCCTCGTGCCGGGAGAGCAGGCGCCCGACCGCCTCGGTGACGGCGCTCAGGGGTGTCCCCTCGGAGAGGCGCTTGGTGACGCGGAAGTTCATGTGGAGCGGCGGGTCGCGGAGCACGCAACGCGCCATGTTGGCCTGGCCCATGGTCATGGGCCCCTGCCGGGTCCGCGAACCGGTGTATTCGGCTGCGATCGTGATGACGGTGTCCATGTCGAAACCTGCCTCGCCACCCGACGGCAAGGGTCTTACTGAAAAGAACCTTTACCGTTTTCGGGAGTGTTCCACGCGCCGGGCCGACGTCGCAAGCCCTTGATTTCCGGGCGTCGCGATGATCGGCGGGGGAGCGGCGGCGGCGAAACGGCGATGAGCAGGGGCGCGACACGGCAGGGGACACCCCCGGCAGCCCTGCCCGGCACCCGGGCGGGGCTAAACTATCAGGAAGCCTTATTAAGAATAGAACCGTTATTCTTGATGAAAGTATCGCGACGGGGAAACGGCGAACAAGAGAGCATGCGTATGGAGCGACGTCCTGGCGTGCCCAGGCTATTGCGGGAGATCAACGACAGGGCCGCCCTGGAGCTGCTGCTCGCTTCCGGACCGCTGACGCGGGGGCAGATCGGTGAGCTCACCGGCCTGTCCAAGGTGACGGCGTCGCAGACGCTCGCCCGCCTGGAGGGGCGCGGGCTGGTGGAGGTCGCGGGGGAGCAGGCGGGGGGCCGCGGGCCCAATGCCGCGCTTTATGGGATTATTTCCTCTTCTGCCTATGTGGCGGGTCTGGACGTCGGTCCCGAATTCGTCACGACCGCCATCGCCGATATCCACGGGGAGATCGTGGCCGAGGTACGGGTGGCGCCGAGCGGGCACGACGATCCGGTGGCCCTCGTGCACAACGCGGTGGTCAAGGCGTGCCGGTCGGCCAAGGTCGCGCTCTCCAAGCTGCGCTCGGTCGTCATCGGCACCCCGGGCGTGGTCGACCCCCGCACCGGCGACGTGCGGTTCTCCTTCGACCTGCCCGGCTGGCACGAGGGCATCCACGAGGCCCTCGCCCGTGACCTGCGGCGCGACGTCCGGATAGAGAACGACGTGAACCTCGTCGCCATCGCCGAGCGCACCCTCGGCGCCGCCCGCGAGGTCGACGACTTCGTGCTGCTGTGGGTGGGGCGCGGCATCGGCCTCGGCGTCGTGCTCGGCGGGCGGCTGCACCGGGGACGCTCCGGCAGCGCGGGCGAGATCGGCTACCTGCCGGTGCCGGGGGTGCCGCTGGCCGAGGACGTACGGGCCGTGCCGGGCAGGCTGCCGTCGCTCGCCGGGGGCCTGCAGTCCCTGGTCAGCGCCGAGGCGGTCGCCGAGCTCGCCGCGACGTACGGCTTCGAGGGGGAGAGTGCCGCCGAGTGCGTCGCGGCGGCGGTCGCGGCGGGCGAGCGGGGCGAGCCCCTGATCGACGACATCGCGGGGAGGCTGGCGCTGGGGGTGGCGTCGGTGTGCGTCGTGCTCGACCCGGGGCTCGTGGTGCTCGCGGGGGAGGTCAGCAGGGCCGGGGGCGACGAGCTCACCACCAGGATCGAGGAGGCGGTGGCCAGGAGCTGCCCGGTCCGGCCGCAGGTGGTGGCCAGCGAGGTGGGCGGCAACCCGGTGCTGCGCGGGGCCGTGATCGCCGCCCTGGACCAGGCCAGGGAGGAGATCTTCGCGTCCTGAGCCCGGGAGGTCAGGGGTCTTCGGTCCGGGTGGGGCTCATGGGGTCCGCGCCGTGACACCTCCACTGGAAGGATGTCCGGGGTCTTCGGTCCGGGTGGGGCTCAGGGAGTCCGCGCCGTGACACCTCCACCGGAAAGATGTCCGAGGGCTTCGGTCCGGGTGGGGCCCGGGGGCCGGGTTTCGACGTTCCGGTTCGGAATCTTCGGGGTGCGGAGCCCCGGGATTCCCGTTGTTCGGCCGGACAGGTGATTCTTCTCGGCGAACGGCCGTTGCGCGGTGGGCAAGATCCCCTATGCTGGCGCGGAAATGTCATGAGAAAGACACCTTTCCGTGATCGGGGATGGGGACAAATGACGGCTGTCATCGCTGTGCTGCATGCCGAGGACGTCGCCCTGGAGTTCGTCTCCGTCCTGCGCGACCACGCCGACCAGGACGTCCTGGTGGTCGTCGGGCAGGCGAGGACGGGTGTGACCCTTCCGGCGGGGCTCTCCCTGCGGGAGCGCCTGGAGCTGCTCGGGCCCCTGGTGGAGCCCGGGGGCAACACCGCGGAGCTCCCCGTTCCCGCCGAGGTGGCCGCCCTGATCGGGGAGGCTCCGGCGCCCGGCGAGATCTGGACCCACTCGCCCGCCGACCACCGCATCCGCCGGGCCCGGTTCGGCTGGATCGTCTCCCGCGCCGTGTCACCCTTCCCGTCCTCGTCGTCCTCGCTGTCCCTGCCCGCCGTGACCTGCTCGGTCGGCGACAATCCGTTCCTGCAGACGATCCCCGCCACGGCGACCGCGATCACCGGGGCCGAGGCCGAGGCGAAGATCGATTTCATCAACCGGCGTGCCGGTGAGCTGCTGCGCAGCCGGGTGGCCGACCGGCTCGTCACCACCGACCGGGTCCCGGCCGTCGAGAGGTTCTTCACCGCGAGCGCCGCGCAGGCCAACCGCCTGTACGCGCTGATCTCCAGCCTCGGGGACGACGCCGCGGTCGCCGACGACCCGTGGGAGTTCGGGCGCTCGGCCTACGAGGCCGCCAGGCTGGACGCGACCGCCGCGTGGACCACCCGCTGGTGCTCCCCGCAGGACGGGCCGATCGTGGAGGTCGGGGCGTGCCAGGGCGAGCTCACCCGGCGGCTGGCGGGGAAGGGCTACCGGGTCCAGGCGACCGAGCCCAACGCGGGGTTCCGCGCCCGGCTGGCCGAGCGGGCGGAGCCGGGGGTGGAGGTGCTCCCGGACAGCCTGGAGGACCTCGCCGGCGACGGGGAGCGCCAGGCGGCGGCGTACCTGCTCGTCGAGATGCTCTACTACGACCAGGATCTGACGCTCCTGGACCGGTTGCCGACCGACCTGGTCCTCGTCGCGCTGGAGACCGGCCAGCTCAACGAGCGGGTCTGGCCTTGGCTGCGCGAGCAGTCCACCTGGCGGGTCGCCGAGCGCGTCGAGCTCGCCCCGCCGACCCTGGAGTCCGTCTGCGACGGCCTCGCCTACCTGCGCAAGCGGGGCAGCCGGGGTCTCGTCCTGGCCAGGGCTGGGTGGCGGCGATGAGCTGGGGGACGGTCGTGGTCTCGCCGCACTTCGACGACGCGGTGCTGTCGGCGGCCGGGCTGCTCGCCCGCCGCGAGGGGAGTGCGGTGATCGTCACGGTGCTGGGCGGCGCGCCCGGTGAGGCGCCCTCGGCCTGGGACCGGCTGTGCGGGTTCGCCTCGGCGGAGGAGGCGTCGCGGGAGCGGCGGGCCGAGGACGCGCGGGCGTGCGAGATCCTCGGGGTCGACCAGGTGGTGCTGGACAATCCGGACGTCCCGGCGGCTCGGCTCCCGATGGACGACCTGGAGGCGTTCCTCACCGAGTACGTCACCCCGAGCACGCGCGTGCTGGTCCCGATGGGTATCGGCAACGCCGACCACGAGGCCGTACGGGACCGGGCGCTCGACGTGCTGGAGAAGGTCGGGAGCCTGGAGCGCTGGGCCTACGCCGACCTGCCCTACGCCGCCGCCGTACGCGAGTGGGGGAGTCCGGCGGCCGGGCGGGCGCTGGAGGCCGGGCCGGCGGCCCGCGCGCTCGCCGAGCGGTACCGCCTCGGGGCGAGGACGAGCCCGCGCCTGGAGGGGGAGGCGTGGGCGCTCAAGTGGCGCGCGGCCCTGGCGTACGCCTCGCAGATCGCGCCGCTCGCCTGCGACCACGGGGAGTTCCTCGCGATGCCCGGTCCCCTCCAGCACGAGCTGGTGTGGGTCCTCGACGGCTGACCCCCGCGAACCCCGCCCGGGGAGCCGCCGTACGTCACGGCGCGCGGCGCGGTCACGGCGTGAGGGTGGCGGCCGGGGGCGGGGTTCGGCGGGGGTCAGTGGCCGGGGGCGGGGAGCGGGCGGTGGCCCGAGAGGAGTTCGGCGGCGGCCCGGCCCGAGGCGGTGGTCGCGCCGTGGGTGGTGACGTGGACGGCGCCCGGGGTGGCCGGGCCGGGCAGGCCCATCTCGACCACGACCGCGTCGGGGCGCCGTGACAGCAGGGCGTCCAGGCGGTCGGAGACCCAGGCGTGCCGGTGGGCGTCGCGCACCACGATCACCAGCGGGCGCCCGTCGGGGGGCGGCGGGACGGGGTCGCCGGAGCCGAGCCGCACGGCCGTCGTGCCCGGCAGCAGCGCGGCCAGCGGCGCGGCGACGCCCCACGGGGTGGCGCGGTCGACGGCGATGTTCGTCTCGGAGACGAACTCGATCACCTGGGGCGCGGCGGGCAGCGGGAGCCCGTCGCCGCGCACCCGCAGCGCCCGCCGGGCCGCGTCGAGCCCCGCGGGCTCACCGGCCGGGCCCGTCCCGCCGTCCGCCCGCCGCTCCGCCGACCAGGCGGCCAGGCTGCGGACCCGGGAGGCGGCCTCGGCCAGGCGTTCCTCGGGGAGGGTGCCGTCGGCCACCGCGTTCATGATGGCGTTGCGCATGAACCCGACCACCCCGGGGCCCTTGCGCTCGCCACCCACGCAGATCGCGTCGGCCCCGGCGGCGAGGGCGCGGACCGCCGCCCCGGTCACGCCGTACCGCTCTGCCACCGAGGGCATCTCCACGCCGTCGGTCACGATCAGCCCGTCGAAGCCCAGCTCCCGCCTGAGCAGCCCGGTCAGGATGCGGCCGCTCATGGTGGCGGGGTGGTCGGGGTCGTAGGCGGGGACGAGCAGGTGGCCGGTCATCACGGCGCGCACCCCGGCCTCGATGGCGGCGCGGTAGGGCGGGAGGGTGGTGGCGGCGAGCTCCTCGGCCGAATAGGCGACGGTCGGCAGGTCGTCGTGCGAGTCGACGGCGGTGGCGCCGTGGCCGGGGAAGTGCTTGGCGCAGGCGGCCACCCCCGCCGACTGCAGGCCGGTGACCCAGGCGCGGGCGTGCCGGGCGACGAGCAGGGGGTCGGCGCCGAACGCGCGGGTGCCGACGACGGGGTTGTCCAGGTCGGAGTTGACGTCGACCACGGGGGCGTAGTTGAGGGTGATGCCCGCCGCGGCCAGGTCCAGCCCGACCTCGCGGGCGACCCGCCCGGTCAGCCCGGGGTCGTCCACCGCGCCGAGCGCGAGGTTGCCGGGACGCGAGCTGCCGGTGAGCGCCTCCAGCCGGGTGACGTCGCCCGCCTCCTCGTCGGTGGCGATCACCACGTCCGGGTTCTCCGCGCGCAGGGCGGCGGTCAGGGCCCTGATCTGCTCGCTGTCTACAAGATTCCGGGAGTAGAGCGCAACTCCTCCGAGCCCTTCGGCGAGCCGTCTCCGCAGCCAGTCGGGCACCTCCACGCCCACGAACCCCGGCTGTAACACGGCGTCGGCAAGCCCGGCCAGTTCGGGGCTCACGCCGTTCGGGCCGCTCGTACGGCCACCGCGAACGATCATCAACGCCTCCAGGTCGGTCGTGGCAAGTCGCTTGTCTCAGGCGTACCACATGTGTAGCATTCGGGTTGCGTAAATAGACAAGAAACTTTCCTAATAATTCTTTGTCAGGACCGCATGTCAGGGGCGACGCAGCCCCCGGCGCCTGCCCGAAGCGAGTCACCCACGAGGGAGACGGACAGGATGTCGCACGCCACCTTCGACCTGCGGGGAATCCCGCTGGCGCTTCACCTGAACGGTCCCGTCGACGTTCCGGCGCTGCTGGGCGCGTGCTCCGTCGTGGCCGGAAGGCACCCGGTGCTCGGCCGCGTCAGGGTCACCCGCACGGAGTCGGCCCCCGAGCGCTATCCCGGGGTCGCCACGGCCGAGGCGGCCCGCCCGTTCGACCTGGAACGCGGCCCGCTCGCCCGGTTCACGCTGGTCACGGTGGGGCCCGAGCGCTTCAGGCTGCTCTTCACGGCGCACGCGCGGGTGTTCGACGCGGGCTCCAAGGACATCCTGGTCCGCGAGCTGGCCGACGCCTACTTCGCGCGGGCCACCCTGCCGGGCACGGCGTCGCCGTCCTCCCCGGCGCCGCGGCCGCACGGCTCCCCGCAGGGCTCGCCGCGTGGTTCCCCGCATGGTTTCTCGCAGGGCTCGCCGTCCGCGCGGGCGGATCGGCGTGACGGTTCCGGTGCGGGCGGCGGGGCTCTTCCGGCACCGCCCGACGGCGCCGCGGAGTTCCGCGGGGAGCACGCGTCCGCGGAGTCCTGGAAGGAGCACGAGCGCGCGTCCGCGGAGTTCTGGAGGGAGCGCGAGCGGGTGCCCGTAGGGCTCGTCCTGCCCGGCCTGCGCGCCGTGCCGCACGGCACCGGTCCTGGGGAGATCGTCGAGATGGTGCTCGGCGGCGCGGAGTCCGGGGCGCTCAGCGAGGCCGCCACGGCGCTCGGCGCCACCAGGTTCGAGCTGCTGCTCGCGGCCGTGGGCGTGCTGCTGCGCGGGTACGGCACCCCGGCGTCGCCGCTCGCCCTCGACCTCGGCACCCGCACCCGCGAGACGCGCGATCGCATCGGGCCGTTCGTGGCGCGGGTGCCGTTCGTCCCGCACCCCTCCCCCGACGAGGGGTTCCCCGACCACCTGCGCAGGGTCCGGGCCGAGCTGCACGCCATGTACCGGTTCCGGCACGCGCCGCCGGAGCCGCCCTCCTCGCCGGTCCTGCTCAGCTACCGCAGGAGGGCCGCCGTCCCGGAGTTCCCCGGCGTCGGGGCGGGCGTGGAGTGGACGGTCTTCAACGGGGCCGCCCACGGCGCCCTGCACATCCAGGCCGTGGACGCCGGGCCGAGCCTCACCCTCGGACTCCGTTTCAACCCCGCCGCGATCGGCCACGACGACGTGTCCGGGATCGCGGGTCACCTGCGCGCGCTGCTGCGCGCCATCTCCGCGGACCCCCGCGCGAAGGTCGCGGATCTGGCGGAGCCACCCCACCCCACGCCCCAAGAGGAGCCTTCCGTGACCGAGCTGTTCGTCCCGGCCCCCGACAACGTGACGCGACCCCCCGCCGGGGAGGATCCGGTCACCGCGCAGGTACGGGAGATCTGGCAGGAGATCCTCCGCCTCGACGACATCGGGCTGGACGAGGACCTCTACGACCTCGGTGGGCACTCGCTCACCATCACCCAGATCATCGCCAGGACCCGCCGCAGGCTCGGCGTGGAGGTGTCCCTGGACGTCTTCTTCGACAACCCCACCATCGCCGGCGTCGCCGAGGAGGTCACGCGTCTGCGGGGCGAGGTCGCGTGAGCACGCTCTCGTACGCCCAGGAGCGCCTGTGGTTCCTGGACCGGCTCACCCCCGGGGACGGGACGTACAACATGGTCGTCTGCGAGCGGCTCATCGGGTCGCTCGACGCCGCCGCCCTGGAACGGGCGCTGGGCGAGGTGGTGGCGAGGCACGAGGCGCTGCGGACCGTCTTCCCCGAGGTCGGGGGCTCCCCGTCCGCGGTTGTCCTGGATCCCGGGCCGCTGGTCATGGAGAGGATCGACCTGACCGGCGAGCCGCGGCACGGTTCGCCGGGTGGGTCGCCGGTCGGTGCGCCGCGTGGTTCGTCGGGTGGTTCGTCGGACGGGTCGCAGGGTGGGGGCACGGGGGGGTCGCGGGAGCGGGTGCTGGAGGGGTTGCTCGCCGAGCGGAGCAACCGGCCGTTCGACCTGGTCAACGGGCCGCTGCTGCGGGCGTCCCTGGTGCGTACCGGGTTCGACGAGCACGTCCTGCTGGTCGTCGTGCACCACATCGCCGGGGACGCCTGGTCGATCGAGCAGGTCATGTTCGGGGAGCTGGCGTCGCTGTACACCGCCTTCACCCTCGGGCTGCCGTCCCCCCTCCCGCCGCCCGCGATGCAGTACGCCGACTACGTGCGCGGGCAGCGCGGGCAGCCGGTGGACATCTCCGACGTGGTGCGCGAGCTCGACGGCGTCCCGGTGCTGGAACTGCCCACCGACCGGCCGCGCCGGGCCGTGCGGACCACCGAGGGCGGCCTGGTGGTCCGCAGGATCCCGCTGGAGCTGTGGCGGGGGATCACCGGGATGGCGCGGGCCGAGCGGTGCACGCCGTTCATGGCGGTGCTGGCCGCCTACCAGGTGCTGCTCTCCCGCTACACCGGCCAGGACGACTTCTGCGTCGGCACCCCCGTCGCGGGGCGCTCCGAGGAGGAGTTCGAGCGGGTCTTCGGCGTCTTCATCAACACCCTCGCCCTCCGCGCCGACCTGGCGGGCGACCCGACCTTCCGCGAGACGCTCAAGCGGGTGCGGCGGCGGGCCTTCACGATGTACGGGCACGCCTCGGTCCCGTTCGAGCATGTGGTGAGCGAGTTGCGCGTCGACCGCGACCCGGCCAGGACGCCGGTGTTCCAGACGATGCTGATGCTGGGCAACCCGGACGCCGGGTCGCTCGACCTCGACGGCATCCGCACCGAGCCGGTGGCGTCGGGCCTGGCCGTGGCCAAGTTCGACCTCTCCCTGGACGTGATCGTCTACCCCACGCACGTGCAGCTGATGTTCGCCTACGACACGGGGCTGTTCGACCGGTCCACGGTGGAGCGGATGGGTGCCCAGCTGGAGACGCTGTTCCGCTCGGTCGTCTCCGACCCGGGCCGCCGCCTGTCGCGGCTGGAGATCCTGCCCGCCGCCGAACGCGCGGTCGTGCTCGGGGACGCCCGGGTGCCGGATCCGGGGGACGTGCTCCCGGACGAGGTGGGGTGGGGTGCGGGGGACGTGCTCTCGGACGGGCCGGTGCGGTCGCCGGTGCGGCCGGTTCGCGGGGAGGGGGAGTTCCTCGACCGGATGATCGCCCGGCAGGCCGCCCGGACCCCCGGGGCCCCCGCCGTGATCACTCCCGCCGTTCCGGGCACGGGGGGCGCCGTTCTCACGTACGGGGAGCTCGACCGGGCCTCGGACGCCGTGGCCGGACGGCTCCGGCCGCTGCTGGAGCGGTCGTCCACCGGGGGCGGCGAGGCGCTGGTCGCGCTGGCGCTGCCCGCGGGAGCCGAGGCGATCGTGGCGCTGCTGGGGATCCTCAAGGCGGGAGCCGCCTACCTGCCGCTGGATCCGGCGCAGCCCGCCGAGCGGCTGGCGTACCTGCTGGCCGACTCCGGCGCGTGCGCGGTGGTCGCGGACGGGGCGGAGCTCGCCGGGTTCACCGGGCCGGTCGTGAGCCGGGCCGACCTCGCTCGCTGGACGGGCGAGGATCTTGAGAGAGCGCGCGAGTACGGAGTGGGGCACCCTGAGCCTGAGGGCTCGCAGGGCGATGACAGCACGGCGGTGGTGCGAGAGGCCGATGCGGGGCGTCCTGAGCTTGAGGGACCGCGTGGCGGTGACAGCGCGGCGGTGCGAGAGGCCGGTGCGGGGCGTCCTGAGCTTGGGGGCCCGTATGGCGGTGACAAAGCCGGTGCGGGGCATCTCGACCGGGCCGCTTATGTGATCTACACGTCCGGGTCGACCGGGCGGCCCAAGGGGGTCGTCGTCGGTCACCGCACGCTCTCCCACCTGGCCGGGTCGTTCCGGGACCTGCACGGGTTCGGGCCGGGGGAGCGGGTGCTGGTGGTCCCGCCACTCAGCTTCGACGCCTCGGCGGGGGACGTCTTCCCGGCCCTGATCAGCGGCGCCGCGCTGGTGCTGCACCCCGCGCCCGCCTCGCTGACCGGCCCCGCCCTCGACGCCCTGTGCGCGGAGCACTCGGTCACCATGGTCGACACCGCCTCGGCGCTCTGGCAGCAGTGGGTCGAGGAACTGGGCCGGCCGGGACGGGTCACCGCCCCGATCACCACGATGATGGTCGGCGGCGAGGGCGTGCCGGTGGAACGCCTGCGTGCCTGGGCCGCGCTGACCGGCGGCCGGGTCGCGTTCCACAACCACTACGGCCCGACCGAGGCGACCGTCTGCGCCACCTCGTACCGTACGGTCGACGGCGCCGAGCTGGGCGCGGCCACGCACCTGCCGATCGGCGCCGCGCTGCCGCACACCCGCGTGTACGTGCTCGACCGCCACGGCAACCCGGCCCCGATCGGGGTGCCCGGCGAGATCCACATCGGCGGCGAGTGCCTGGCGCGCGGCTACCTGGGCCGACCCGGGCAGACCGCCGGGCGCTTCCTGCCCGACCCGTTCTCGGCCCGGCCGGGGGCGCGGATGTACGCCACGGGCGACCTGGGCAGGTACCGGCCCGACGGGAACCTGGAGTTCCTGGGACGCACCGACCGGCAGGTGAAGCTGCACGGCAACCGGATCGAGCCGGGAGAGGTCGAGGCGGCCTGCCTGGCCCATCCCGGCGTCCGCGAGGCCGTGGTCACCGCCGACTCCCGGAGGCTGATCGCCTACCTGGTGGGGGATCGGCTCACCGTCGCCGAGCTGCGCGCCTTCCTGTCCGGACGGCTGCCCGGCTACATGCTGCCCGGCGCGGTCGTCACGCTGCCCGCGCTCCCGCTGACCTCGCACGGCAAGGTCGACCTGCGGGCGCTGCCCGATCCGGACGCGGACGGCGAGGCCGTGCCGTACGAGCCGCCGAGGGAGGGGACCGAGCGGGTCATCGCCGCGATCTGGGCCGACGCGCTCAAGGTGGAGCCCGGTCGCGGGGACAACTTCTTCGACCTGGGCGGGCACTCGCTGCTGGCCCCGCGGATCGTCTCCAGGATCGCCGGGGAGCTGGGGGTGACGGTCCCGATGACCGCGCTCTTCGCCGCGACCGACCTGGCCGGGCTGGCCGCCGCCGTGGACGAGCGGATCGGCCTCCCGGACCCGGGGGCGTCCCATACCGGGGCCGCTCGGGCCGCTCTGGCCGATGGGGGCGCGGGTGGCTGGACCCCCGCCGTGGACCTGTACGCGGAGGCGGTGCTGCCCGGCGACCTCGCGTACACCGGGGCGCCGGTCCCCGACGGGCCGCCGCGCCGGGTGCTGCTCACCGGCGCCACCGGCTTCCTCGGCGCGTACCTGCTCGCCGGGCTGTTGCGCACCACCGGGGCCGAGGTCCACTGCCTGGTCAGGGGTGACAGGCCCGCCGAGAGGCTGCGCGGGAACCTGGAGGGGTACGGGCTGTGGGACGAGCGCTTCGACGGCCGGGTCGTCCCGCACGCCGGGGACCTCGACCTGCCGGGACTCGGCCTGACCGCCGGGGAGCTCGCGGAGCTGGCGGACTCGCTCGACCTCATCGTGCACAACGGGGCCCTGGTCAACTTCGCGCTGCCCTATCAGCGGCTGCGCCGGGCGAACGTGGACGCCGTCCTGGAGGTCCTGCGGCTGGCCGCGTCCGGCCGCGTCACCACCCCCGTCCACCTGGTCTCGACGCTCGGCGTGCACCTCACCCCCGGGGAGCGCACGGTCAGGGAGGACGACCCGCTGCCCGACCCCGGCCCGCTGCACCTGGGCTACGACCGGAGCAAGTGGGTCGCCGACCGGCTCGCGGGCGCCGCGAGGAAGACCGGGCTGCCGATCGCGATCCACCGCCCGGCCAGGGTCTCCGCCGACAGCCGCACCGGCCGTTCGGTGCCCGGTGACTTCCTCGGCCGCCTCTTCGCCACCTGCGCCCGCCTCGGCGCGGTGCCCGAGGGGGAGCGGATCGACATGGCCCCGGTCGACCACGTTGCCTCGGCGATCGTGCACCTGGCCGCGAGCCGGGCCGTCGGCGACTTCCACTACTACAACCCGCGCGTGCTGACCTCGGAGGAACTGGCCGAGGGCCTGCGCGAGCACGGCTTCCCGGTACGGCTCATGCCGGGGGACCGGTGGCGGCGGCTGGTCCGCGACCGGCTGGAGCTCGGCGACGACCTGCCGATCGCCCCCTACCCGGCGTTCTTCGCCGAGTACGGCGCGCTGCCCGGCCCGTCCTTCGACTGCTCGGCCACCGAGAGCCTCCTCGCCGCCGCCGGGCTGGTCTGCCCTCCGGCGGACGGGAAGCTGCTCGACCTCTATCTCGGTGACCACATCGGCACCGGAGTCCTCCTGGGAGACAGCCGTGCATGACGGGATACGCCGGTTCGTCGTCATCTGGGCGGCGCAGCTGCTGTCGATCATCGGGTCGAGCCTGACGGGGTTCGTGCTGGGCGTCTGGGTCTACCAGCGCAACGGCTCGGCCACCGAGTTCGTGCTGATCATGCTGTGCGCGGTGCTGCCCGAGGTGCTGCTCTCCCCGCTCGCCGGGTCGCTCGCCGACCGGTGGGACCGCAGGCGGATGCTGATGGCCGCCGACGCCGGGGCCGCCGTGGTCACCGGCGCGCTCGCGCTGCTGCTCGCCCTCGGCTCGCTGCAGGTCTGGCACGTCTACGTGATCACGGTGGCGGGGGCCGTCTTCGGGACCTTCCACATGGCCGCGTACCACGCGATGATGCCGCTGATCATGCCGCAGCGGCACCTGGGCAGGGCCAACGGCCTGATGCAGGTCGCCGACTCGGTGAAGATCGCGGCTCCGCTGCTGGCGGGAACGCTCCTGGTCACGGTCGGCGTCACCGGCGTGGTCGTGATCGACCTGGTCACCTTCCTGGTCACCCGGGTGGTCATGTTCGCCGTACGGCTGCCGCGCGAGGTCACCCGTCCCGGGGCCTCGGCCGCGCCGGAGCCGCTGCGCGGGGACCTGCTGTTCGGCTGGCGTCACCTGCGGGCCAGGCGGGGGCTGTTCCAGCTGGTCATGGTGCTGGCCGCGTACAACCTGTTCTTCGGGATGTCGGGGGTGCTGGTCCAGCCGCTGATCCTGTCGTTCGGGTCGGCCGCGGTGCTCGGGGCGCTGATGTTCGCGGGCGGCGCGGGGGTCTTCGCCGGGGGGCTCGTGCTGAGCGCGTGGGGCGGGCCGAAGCGGCGGGTGCGCGGTGTCGCGGTGTTCGTCGCGCTGGGAGGGGTGCTGCTCGCCCTGCACAGCCTCGCGCCCTCGCCCTGGCTGATCGCGGTGGTGGCGCCCGCCTTCCTGTTCACGCTGCCGTTCGTGCAGGGCACCGGGATGACCGTGCTGCAGATCAAGACCGACCCCGCGGCGCTGGGCCGGGTGCTCAGCACGGTCCGCGCGCTCACCCAGACCGCCACGGTGCTCACCTACCTGGCCGCGGGGCCGCTGGCCGACCGGGTCTTCGAGCCGATGCTCGCCCCCGGCGGGGCGCTCTCCGGAACGCTCGGCGCCGTGATCGGCACGGGCGAGGGGCGGGGCATCGCGGCGATCTTCCTGATCACCGGCCTGTGCCTGGTGCTGCTCGCGCCGCTCGCCTACCTCCAGCCGCGCCTGCGGAAGGTGGAGTCCGAGCTGCCCGACGCCGAGGACGTGCACGCCCCTCCGGAACCCGTCGCGGGACGTGTCGAGGCCGGCCCGGGAACCGGCGCCGCGCCAGGACCGCCAGGACCGCCAGGACCGCCAGGACCGCCAGGAACACAAGGTCCGCCAGGAGCACCGGAAGCACCAGGTCCGCAAGGAGCACAAGGTCCGCCAGGAGCACCAGGTCCGCAAGGAGCGCAAGGAGACAGCGATGCCGCTCTATCTCGACCCTGAGGAACTTCGCGGGGTGCCGGGCGCCCACCTCGACCTGATCGGCGCGATGGCGTTCCGGGCGGCGGGGGCCGCCCAGCGGCTGGGGGTCTTCGAGGCGCTCATGCCCGGCCCGCTGCCCGTGACGGAACTGGCGGCCAGGACGGGCACCGACCCGGCCGGGCTCGCCGTGCTGCTGGAGGCGCTCGCCTCCCTCGGCTATCTCGAACGGGCGCCGGGCCGGGTGTACGGCAACAGCCCGGCGGTCGCGGCCACCCTGGACCGGCGGAGCCCGTGGAGCTACGCCCCCGCGCTGGCCTTCTGGCAGGATGTGCTGGCCGAGCTGTGGGACGGCCTGGAGGAGTCGGTGCGCACCGGCACCCCCCAGGTCGACTTCTACGCCTGGCTGGAGGAACGGCCCACGACGCTGGCCGAGTTCCAGAGCATGCTCGACGGGATGGCCGCCGGGCTCGCCCCGCTGGTCGCCGCGAGCGTGCCCCACCCCGGAAGGCGCCTGCTCGACGTCGGCGGCGGGCACGCCCGCTACAGCGTCGCGTTCTGCCAGGCGTACCCCGAGCTCACCGCGACGATCGCCGACCTGCCCAACGCCCTGGAGGGCGGCCGGGCCAGGATCGAGGCGGCCGGGCTGGGCGACCGCGTCACCCTGCTCCCGGGCGACCTGGCCGACATCCATCTCGGGGCGGGACACGACACCGCGCTGCTGTTCAACCTCTGCCACGGGTTCGGCGAGGCGGGCAACCGCGCGCTGTTCAAGAGGGTGGCGGGCGCGTTGCGTCCCGGCGGCGCGGTGGTCGTGCTGGAGACCTTCGCCGACCTGCCCGAGGGCACGCCCGCGACCGTCGAGGCGTTCATCCGCGCCTTCGGCCTCAACCTCGCCACCACCCAGGGCGGCGGGATCCACTCCTTCGCCGACGTCGCCGCCTGGCTGTCCGACGCCGGGTTCGGCCGGATCGAACGGCGGCACGTCGACGGCCCCAACGAACTGCTCGTCGCCCGCCTGGAGAACACATGAGGATCACCATTGTCGGAGCGGGTCCCGCGGGCACCCTCCTCGCCTGCTACCTGGCCGGGCGCGGCTTCCGGGTGGAGGTCTACGAGCGGCGGGCCGACCCCCGGCTGCTCGACGAGGACGAGAGCAGGTCGATCAACCTCGGCCTGTCGGCCAGGGGCATCGCGGCGCTCACCGACATCGGCCTGATGGACACCCTGTGGCCGCTCACCGTCCCGATGCGCGGCCGGGCCATCCACCTGCCCGGCGGCTCGGTGCCGTTCCAGCCCTACGGCGCGCACGAGGGGGAGATCCTCCACTCGGTCCTGCGCCGCGACCTGATCACCACGCTCGTCGACCACGCCGAGGCCCAGCCGGGGGTGAGCTTCCACTTCCGGCACCGGCTGGTCGGCCTGGACCGCGAGACGGCCACCGCGCGCCTCGTCCACGAGGAGACCGGGGTCGCGAGCACCGTCCAGGGCGACGCGGTGATCGGCGCGGACGGCGCGTTCTCGCGGGTGAGGGCGCACATGCACCACGGGCTGCGGGCCGAGTATCACCAGGAGATCCTGGAGTGGGGCTACAAGGAGCTCACCATCCCCGCCGCCGACGACGGGTCGGCCAGGACCAGGCTGGAGGCCCTGCACGTCTGGCCCGGCGAGGACGCCCTCATCGTCGCCCACCCCAACCGCGACAACTCGCTCACCGGCACGCTCTTCCTGCCCGTCGAGCGGTTCGGGGAGATCACCGACCCCGAGGAGTTCCTCGGGGAACGCTTCCCGGACACGCTCGGCCTCATGCCCCACCTGGCCAAGGAGTACGCCGAGCACCCGGTGGGGCACCTGGTGTCGATCCGCACCTCGCCCTGGCACCACCGGGACCGGGTGGCGCTCATCGGCGACGCCTGCCACGCCGTCTACCCCTTCTACGGCCAGGGCATGAACTCCGCCCTGGAGGACTGCACGGTCCTCGACCGCTGCGTGGGCGAGCACCCCGGGGACCTCGGGGCCGCCTTCGCCGAGTACCAGCGGCTGCGCAAACCGCACACCGACGTGCTCGACGAGCTGTCCAAGCAGAACTTCGTGGAGCTGCGCGACCGGCTCCGCTCCCCGCTGCACCTGCTGCGCAAGAAGGCGGACCTGCTGCTGGCCCGGACACTCCCCGGCCGGTGGGTCCCGCTCTACACGATGATCTCCCACACCACCGTCCCGTACGCGGACGCGCTCGCCCGCGCCCGGCGGCAGGACGCGCTCCTGCGCCGGGCCGGGGCTGCGGTGGCCGTCGCCGGGCTGCTCGCCGCGACCCCGGCCGTCCGCCGCCTCGTACGCGGTCCCGGCTCCTCGACCGGTGCCGGCCTCACACCCGCCGCGTCTCCCGTGCGCGGCCCCGGCTCCGCACCTGTCGTACGCGCGGGCGACGCCGCACGCCGCGCCGTCTTCGCGCCTCTCGTACGCCTCACGCGCTTCGCACGTCGCGCACGCCTCGCACAGCGAAACACCCGGAAGGGCGAACCACCATGCTGACCGATCCCGCGGACCCCTCTCGCGTCCTCCTGGAGACCGCCGATCTGGACGGTGACCACGATCTGGTCCTGCGCTACCGCACCCCGCTCAGGGAGATCGTCACCTGGGCGCGGGAGTATCTCTGCCGCCCCCACGAGGAACTGGGCAGGAAGGGGCCCGTCTGCCCGTACGCCCAGACCGCGCTGGACCGGGGCACCTTCTATCTGGCGGTCCGCCCCGGGCGGCCCGGGGGACCCGAGGCGGCCGAGACCCTCGCGGGCTACCGCGACTGGTTCCCGAGGCTGCCCGCCACGCCGGGGGTGTCCGCGCAGTACCGCACGATCCTGGTGCTCTTCCCCGACCTGCCCGAGGCCGAGGCGGCGGCGGTGATCGACCACGCCCAGGCGGCGCTCAAGTCGCGCTACGTCTCGGAGGGGTTGATGATCGGGGAGTTCTACCCCGGCCCGCCGCCCAAGGCGGGACTGTGGAACCCCGCCTTCCTCCCGCTGGGCAGCCCGGTGCCGCTGCTGGCGATCCGGCACATGGTCGCCACCGACTTCCCGTTCCTGCGCGACGACCCCGCGCAGGTCGCGGCCTATCTGGAACGTTTCGGCGAC
This sequence comes from Streptosporangium sp. NPDC002721, assembly GCF_042888905.1. Lineage (NCBI taxonomy): Bacteria > Bacillati > Actinomycetota > Actinomycetes > Streptosporangiales > Streptosporangiaceae > Streptosporangium > Streptosporangium sp. NPDC002721. Next base: position 166,488 of record NZ_JBIAQI010000007.1, on the reverse strand, counting down.
CGCCCGCCCGCCGCCCTCAGGGCGGAGATCCAGGCCGTCGCCGGCCGCTACGGGCTGGTGCCCGCGAACACGTCCTGCGAGCCGTCCCTGACCGCGTCCTGAAGGTCCTGAAAACACGGCCCGCCCCCGCGGTTCTCGCGGGGGCGGGCCGTGTCGGTGCGGGGAGTGGCCGGTGTCGTCAGACGCCGAGGAGTTCGGCGGCGGCCTGGGCGTTGGCGCGGGCGGCGCCGTAGGTGGCCAGGTAGGTGACCCCCTCCGGGCGCCAGATCGGCAGGCCCATCTCGACCACCGTGGCGTCCGGACGGGCGGCCAGCAGCGCGGAGACCACCGACTGGCTGGCCTGGTAGCGGTGGGCGTCCTTGACGACGACGATCAGGGAGCGGCCCGAGGCGCGCGCCAGGATGTCCGGCACGTCGGCCGCCTCCGGCTTGACCCGCAGCACCTCCGCCTGCGGCAGCAGCGGCGTGAAGCCCCACGGCACGTCGCCGACCGCGATGGTCGGCGGGGTGTCCACCTCGACCACCAGCGGATTGACCAGGGGAGCCGCCGAGCCGGTGAGGCTGACCGCGCGGCGGGCCGCGGTGAGGCCGATCACGTCCCGCTCGGCCTCGCCGGTGCGGGGCGTGCCGAACCAGGCGCGCAGGGCGGCGACCCGCTCGGCCGCCGCCTCCAGGCGGGCCGCGGGCAGCCGTCCGTCGTGGACGGCCGCGACGATCTCGTCCACGATGCGGCGGACGTCGTCCTCGGTGGGGATCGGGCCCAGGCAGAGCAGGTCGGCTCCGGCGGCCAGGGAGAGCACCGAACCGCCGGCGAGGCCGTAGGCGGCGGTGACCGCCTTCATGTCGAGGGCGTCGGTGATGACCACACCCTCGTACCCCATCTCGCCGCGGAGCAGGCCGGTCAGGGCCGCGGGGGAGAGCGTCGCGGGAAACGCGCCGGTGACGGCGGGCACGCGGACGTGCGCGGTCATGATGGACCTGGTCCCGGCCTCGATCGCGGCGCGGAAGGGCACCAGCTCGCGCTCGCGCAGCAGCTCCACGGAGGCGTCGACGAGCGGGACCTCCAGGTGGGAGTCCTGCCGGGTCGCGCCGTGGCCGGGGAAGTGCTTGACGCAGGCGGCCACCCCCGCCGACTGCAGGCCGTGGACCGCGGCGACGGTGTGCCGGGCCACGAGCGCGCTCTCCGCCCCGAAGGAGCGGGTGCCGATCACCGGGTTGTCGTCGGCGGTGTTGACGTCCGCGGACGGGGCCATGTCCAGGTTGACGCCGCAGCGGGCCAGGTCGTCGCCGATGGACCGGTAGACCCGCCGGGTGAGCTCGACGTCGTCCACGGCGCCGAGGGCGGCGTTGCCGGGATACGGGCTGCCGACGTGGTAGGCGAGCCGGGTGACGTCACCCCCCTCCTCGTCCAGCGATATGACCGGATCGGCGGCCTCGCGCAGGCGGGAGGTGAGAGCGGACAGCTGGGCGGCGTCGGCGACGTTGAAGCCGAAGAGCGTGACGCCGCCGAGACCGTTCTCCAGCTCCCGCAGGACCCACTCGGGTGCCTCGGTGCCCTGGAACGCGGCGAGCAGCGTGCCGGCCGCGAGACGACGCAGCCCCTGATCGCCGCGATCCGCGATGAACTCAGACATGGCGGTAGGTATTCCTTACCTGAGATGTAGGGGGGTGTCGGACATGGATGTAAACAGAGAAAACAGGACAGGGCTGGTACGGCCCGCGCCTTGTGGGTGCGGTGCCGTACCAGCACCAATGGGATCAGCCCTTGACGGCACCCGCGACGAGCCCGGAGACCATCCGCCGCTGCACCAGAAGGAAGAAGACGATGACCGGGATGGTCATCAAGGTGGAGGCGGCCATGATGGCGCCCCAGTCGACCGACCGCTGGCTGACGAAGTAGCGCAGAGCCACGGGCATCGTGTAGTTGCCCTGGTCGCTGATGAGCGTCAGCGCGAACACGAACTCGTTCCACGCGGTGATGAACGAGAAGATGCTGGTCGCCACCAGCCCGGGGGCCACCAGCGGGAAGAGCACCTTCCAGAAGGTGGCGAACCGGCTGGCCCCGTCGATCCAGGCGGCCTCCTCCAGCTCCTTGGGCACCGCCGCGACGAAGGTGCGCAGCATCCAGATGGCGAACGGCAGCGTCATGGCGACGTTCACCACGACGAGGCCGAGGAGCTGGTCGTACAGCCCGGCCCGCCTGAGCATCAGGAACAGCGGGATGAGCAGCGCCTCGCCGGGGACCATCTGCACGATGAGCAGCAGGATCAGGAACGAGGTGCGCCCGCGGAAGCGGAAGCGGGCCACCGCGGTCGCCGCCAGCAGGGAGAACACCGCGCCGATGAGCACGGTGCCGAGTGCCACCACGGAGCTGTTGAGCAGGTACTGCCAGATGGAGTGGCCCGCGATGCCCTCGGTGAAGACCCGCTTCACGTGTTCGAGCGTGGGGTCGGTCGGGAACGGGATGAAGTCCGTCGTGAAGATCTGCTCGCGGCTCTTGAAGGCCGTGGACACCATCCAGTAGACGGGGAACACCGCGAACAGGAACACCACGACGGCCGTGGTGTTCAGGCCGATCCTGCCGAGCAGCTTGCGCCTCCTGGGGTTTCCCCGAGGTGCCCGCGTGTCGTAGGTGGTCATCGCACGTCCTCCGTCTTCACGATCTGGCGGACGTAGAAGAAGGTGATGACGAGCAGGATCAGCGTCAGCACCACCGCGATGGCCGCGCCCATGCCCATCTTGGGAGGCGCGCTGAAGGCCTGGGTGAAGGCGAACAGCGACAGGTTGAACGCCTCCCGGTTGGACGTGCCGCCCGCCAGCACGAACAGCTGGGTGAAGACCTTGAAGTCCCAGATCACCGAGAGCACCGTCAGCACCGCGAAGACCGGCTTCAGCAGCGGGAAGGTGATCTTCCAGAAGATCCGCCACGCGGAGGCGCCGTCCACCCTGGCGGCCTCGTACAGCTCCTGGGAGATGCTCTTCAGCCCGGCCAGGATCGAGACCGCGATGAACGGGAACGACGCCCAGACCACCGCGATGATCAGCACGACGTAGATGGTGAACGCGTCGTTCAGCCACGGCTCGCCGGTCCAGTCGGAGCGGCCGAACAGCAGCGAGGAGAACCAGTCGGGCAGCGCGTTCAGCAGCCAGTTGATGACGCCGGCCTCCGCGTCGAACAGCCAGCGCCAGATGATCGCGGTGGCGATCTGCGGGGTGGCCCAGGCGGCCATGATGCCGATGATGAGGAAGGTCGACATCTTCTTGCCCAGCTTGTGCAGGAGCAGGCCGACCAGCGTGCCGAGGATCAGGGTGCCCGCCACCGTGACGACGGCGAAGACGACGGTGTTGCGGAGTGAGGTCCAGAACAGCTCGGACTCGACGAGCTTCTGGTAGTTCTCGAAGCCGACGGATTCGGCCGGCACTCCCCGGATCTGTCGCAGTCCCACGTTCTGGAAGGACATGACGACCATCTGGTACAGCGGGTAGAGCAGCAGGCCGGCGATGACGAGCAGGCCGGGGACGAGCAGCGCGTAGGGGACGACCCAGGCGGGCATTCCGCCGGACCTGCGCGGGGGCGTGGCGCCTCGGGGCCCCCGCGCCGGGACGGAGGGGGTGCCCCCGTCCCGGGCGATGGTTGAGGTGTTGGCCATGGTTACTGGTTCAGGATCTCTTCGAGTTCCTTGTTGGCGTCGGCCAGCGCGGTGTCGACGTCCTTCTTGCCCTCGATGACCGAGCGGGCCGCGCTCTGCAGGACCGCCTTGGTGTCGTTCGCCTCGGCCCAGTTGGTGTCGTTCGGGAAGCCCTTGGCGACCTTGAAGGTCTCGGCGAACGGCGCCTGCACCGGGTCGGAGGCGTACTCGGTCAGAGCCTCCGGGTAGAGCGGGAGCAGGCCGCCCTCCTTGGCGTAGCGGGTGCCGAACTCCTTGCCGGCCGCGAGCCTGACGTACTCGGCGGACAGCTCGACGTTCTTGGTGTCCTTCCAGATGGCGATGTCGTTGCCGCCCTGGAAGGCCGGGGCCGGGCCGCTGCCGTCCTTGGCCGGGAGCGAGAAGAAGGCCATCTTCGCGTCGTCGATCTTGCCGCCGCTCTGCTCCTTGATGGTGGTGATGTCCCAGCCACCGGTCACGTACATGCCGACCTTGCCGTTGGCGAAGCGGGTCGCGATGTCCACCGAGTTCTGGGTGAGGGCGGACTTGCGCGAGACGCCGTGCTTGGTCACCAGGTCGGTGTAGTACTGGAAGCCCTCCTTGAAGCCGGGCTCCGTCAGCTTGCCGGTCCACTTGCCGCCCTCGAAGGCGGCGAAGTCGCCACCGGCCGACCAGACGAACGGCGACAGCGACATGTTGGCGTCGGAGCCGCCGTTGAAGGCGAAGCCGTCGACGTCCTTGCCCTTCTCGGCGACGATCTTCTTGCCCGCCGCGACGAGGTCCTCCCAGGTCTTGGGCACCTCGATCTTCAGGTCCTCGAACCAGTCCTTGCGGTAGAGGACGGCGCGGGTGCCGCCGCCCCACGGGGCGGCGTAGATCTTGCCGTCCACCGTCTCGTAGCCCCACAGGTTCTGCGGGATCTGCTGGAAGTCGGGAGTGGCCTTGACGACGTCGGTGATGTCGGTCAGCGCCTCCTGCGCGACCCACGCGGCCACCTGGTCGTTGCCGAACTCGGTGACGTCGGGGCCCTCGCCGCCGGCGAGCGCCGCGGTCCACTTGGCCTGCGCGTCGGGCCAGGGCACCCACTGGAGCTTGACGTCGGCGCCGGTGGTCTCCTTGAACTTGGCGTTCAGGTCGGCCATCAGCTTGTTCTGCTTCTCGTCCGGGGCGCCGAGGCGCCAGACGGTCAGCGTCTGACCTGCGAACTTGGGACCGGACGCGGCCGGCGCCGACGCCTGGTTGTCGGCGGCCGGTGTCGGCTCGCTGCTTCCACACGCGGCGAGCCCCAGGGCGAGGGCGGCGGTGGTGGCCGTCGTGGTGGCGATTCTCGCGAACTTCACTGGAGTTCTCCCTTTCAGGCTTTCGCCAGGGTTTGCGCTCTTTTATGGCCGGGGTCCCCCGCGACCCTCTGCACTCACTGGGAGCGGTCGGAACTACCGCAACCCGCGGTTCCGATCGCTTGCCTGCGGGCTGACTAGGGTTAAACTAACAAGAAACTTTCTTAAAAGAAACGATCGTTAGCGGATCGTGACGGGGAGGACGACCTTGCCCACACGCCCGGGGACCCCCCGGCTGCTGCGCCAGCTCAACGATCGCGCGGCGCTGGAACTCCTACTGTCCAGCGGCCCTCTCACCCGGGCTGAGCTGGGAGAACATACCGGGCTCTCCAAGGTGACCGCGGGGCAGCTGCTCTCCAGGCTGGAGGAGCGCGACCTCGTCACGGTGGTCGGCGAGCAGGCGGGCGGGCGCGGCCCCAACGCCGCGCTCTACGGGGTGGTGCCCTCCTGCGCGTACGTGGTCGGGCTCGACGTGCTGCCCGACCGGATCAGCGCCGGGGTCGCCGACATCACCGGCACCATCGTCGCCGAGGTCTCCGCCGACCCCAGCGACCACGACGACCCGGTACGGCTGGTGCGCGACGCGGTCGGCCAGGCGTGCGAGTCGGCGGGCATCGGCGTCGACCGGCTGCGCGCCTTCGTGATCGGCACCCGGGGCGTCGTCGACCCCTGCACCGGTGACGTGCGCTTCTCCTTCGACCTGCCCTCCTGGCACAACGGCGTGCTCGCCGAGCTCCGCCGCGACCTCGGCGTCCCGGTGACGATAGAGAACGACGTGAACCTCGCCGCGCTGGCCGAGCGCGCGTACGGTGCCGCGCTGGGCGTCGACGACTTCGTGCTCGTCTGGGCGGGGGTCGGGCAGGGGCTCGGCGTCATGCTGGGCGGGCGGCTGCACCGCGGCTTCACCGGCGGCGCGGGCGAGATCGGCTGGCTGCCCGTCCCCGGCGAGCCGCTTCCCACCGAGGTGGGCGAGCCCCAGTCGGGCTCGTTCCAGCGCCTGGTCGGCGGCGACGCCGTGACCGGGCTCGCGAACGCCCACGGCATCGGTTCCGGAGTCGCCTCGGGGGCCCTCTCCGACGCCGGTTCCGTGGGAGATCTCGTCCGTACGGCCGTCGAGGAGGGCGCCGAGGCGTTCCTGGACGAGCTGGCCGGACGGCTGGCCGTCGGCGTCGCCGCCGTCGCGGTGGTCCTGGACCCCGGACTCATCGTGCTCAGCGGCGACGTCGGCAGGGCCGGGGGCGAGGCGCTCGCCACCAGGGTGCAGGACGCGGTGGCCCGGGTCTGCCCGAGCCAGCCCAAGGTCGTGGTCTCGCGGGTCAGGGGGAACCCGGTACTGCGCGGCGCCCTGGTGTCGGCGCTGCACCAGGCCCGCGAGCAGGTGTTCTCGGACACGGTCTGACGTTCCGCGCAAAGGCCGTGATGGGGTGCGGGCACGGGCGCGGCCCGACGTCCCGCGCGGAGGCCGGGCCGTCTCCGGGAACGGGTACGGCCCGGTACTCCCGTTCCCCGTGGGCGAGGTCTGCGCACCGTGGCTCTTGAGGAAGAATTGCCACCATGCCTGACATCGTCCTGATCTCCGATGCCCGAGTCGCCGCGATCCCCGTCGAGGAGTCGGGGGAGCGGCTGGTCGACGTGCGAGGACGGCTGCGGACGGACGACCGGCTCGCCGACCCCGAGGGGGCCTTCGCCCACCTCAGGCTCGGGCTGCTGACCCGCCTGGAGGAGGCGCAGTCGCAGCTTCCCGATGGATACCGGCTGCTCGTCGTGGAGGGGTACCGCCCGTTGGCGACCCAGAAGAAGATCTTCGACGGCTACTCGGCGGAGCTTCGGGCGCTGCATCCGGACATGCCACCGGCGGAGCTGCGCGCCGCGGCGAGCCGCTACGTGTCGCCCGTCGAGATCGCCCCGCACACCGCGGGAGCGGCGGTCGACCTGACCCTGGCCACCGAGGACGGGACCGAGCTCGACATGGGCACCCGGCTCAACGCCACCCCCGAGGAGAGCGACGGCGCCTGCTACACCGACGCCCCCGGCCTGTCGCCGGAGGCCCGCCACAATCGCAAGCTCCTCGGCGTCGCCCTCGACGCGGCCGGACTGGTCAACTACCCCACCGAGTGGTGGCACTGGTCCTACGGCGACCGCTACTGGGCCCTGACCACCGGCGCCCCTGCCGCCCTCTACGGCCCGGTGTCCATCTGACCTCGTACGGCCCCGGCCCCCGGCGCGGTACGGATCAGCCGGTGGTCCGATGCCTGCCACGCCGTCGTGTTTACCTGGAACCGCCTACGCGCGCAGGCGGGCCAGAAGTTCGTCCCCGGCGGGGTAGGGACGCTCCTCGGGCAGCAGCCGGGTCGCGGCGTCCGGCTCGCCCTCGCGCAGGAGTGCGTGGATCTCGCGGGCCAGCGGGGTGACGTCGGTGACGGCGACCGTCCACTCGTCCGCGTACCGGCGCGCGCCCACGCCCGAGAGGCCGAGTTGCAGTGAGCGGTGGGGGAGCGGGCGCAGGTGGAGGTCGCGTTCGGGGTCCCACTGCACCCGGGACGGCGCGTGTCTCAGTTGTCGCTTCCAGGTGGCCCGGTCGGGGTGAAGGCCGGGCTTGTAGTGCGACAGGCACGCGTGGCGCAGGGCCCATTCGAACCCCTCGCGGGTGATCTCGATGGCCAGGACGGTCTCCTGCCTCTCCTTGGTGCCCCAGCCGCAGCGGTACATCATCCACAGGAACGACGGCTTGACCCACGTCATCCGGTCTCGTTTCCAGGTGGCCGGGAAACGGCCGAGACGAGCGGCGGGGAGACCGATCTCCGGAGCGTAGGCCTGGTAGACGGTGATCGTGGACGCGCCGTGGACCGCCCGGATCCCGTGCTTCGGTTCTTCCATGGCCGACAGGATGGGCCCGGCCGGATGGGGAAGGCCACCCAATATCAGGCGGTGTGCCGGTACGCCGGGTAGGTGAGGTAGCCCGCGTCGCCACCCTGGTAGTACGTCGCCTCGTCGACGGGGGCGACGGGGAGGCCGGTACGCAGCCGCTCGACCAGGTCGGGGTTGGCGAGGAACCCGCGGCCGAAGCTGATGAGGTCGGCGCCCAGCCCGAGCCAGTGGTCGGCCTCGGCCCGTCCGGTCTGCTTCGGGCCCATCGGCATGACCGGGTTCAGGACGAGGGTGCCCGGCCACGCGCGGCGCAGCCCGATCAGCACGTCCTCGTCGGCGGTGGCCTCAAGGTGGACGTAGGCCAGGTCGAGGTGGACCAGCTCGGCCAGCAGCGCGGCGTACAGCTCCGGGACGTCGGTCTCCCGAACACCCCAGAACGTCCCGCCCGGGGAGAGGCGGATCCCGGTCCTGGCCCCGCCGACGGCTTCGACGGTCGTGGACACCGCCTCGACGGCGAACCGGATCCGGTTGGCCACCGAGCCTCCGTAGCGGTCGGTGCGCAGGTTGGCGTTCGAGGAGAGGAACTGCGAGATCAGGTAGCCGTTCGCGCCGTGCAGTTCCACGCCGTCGAAGCCGGCCTCGACGGCCCGGCGGGCGGCCCGGCCGTAGGACTCGGCGTGCTCGGGCACCTCGGCGGTGTCCAGGGCGCGCGGTGTCGGCGCGGGCCGGGGCCCGGACGGCGTGAACACCTCGCCGACGGCCGGGACCGCCGAGGGCCCGACCGGCCGCGCGCCGGTGGTGGCGGGATGGGAGACCCGTCCGCCGTGCATGAGCTGGGCGAAGATCCGCCCGCCGCTGGAGTGCACGGCGGCGGTCACCGGGCGCCACGCGGAGACCTGCTCGTCGGTGTGCAGTCCCGGCGTGCCCGGGTTGGACTGCCCGACCAGGCTCGGCTGCACGCCCTCGGAGACGATCAGCCCGGCCGTCGCGCGCTGGGCGTAGTACGTCGCCATCGACGGCGTCGCCAGCCCGCCGGCGGCGGCCCGGACTCGCGTCATCGGGGCCATCACCATCCGGTTGGGCAGCGTCAGGTCGCCGAGCCGGTAGCTGTCGAAAAGGGTTGCCATGTCGTCCTCCGTGGTCGTCGATCCCGGATCGCGGGTATGGCGAGTACGCTAAAAGCTCACATCCATGTCAGAGGCAAGCGTTGTGTCGCGGATCACAGTGGGAGGACGGCGTGCGCATCGGTGAGCTCGCGTCACGGACCGGGGTCAGTGTCCGGTCGCTGCGCTACTACGAGGAGCAGGGGCTGCTCACCAGCACCCGCAGCTCCAGTGGGCAGCGGCACTACACGGACGACGAGGTCGAGCGGGTCGCGTTCATCCAGAGCCTGTACACCGCGGGTCTGTCCAGCCGCACCATCGCCGAACTGCTCCCGTGCACCGAGTCGCCCAGCGCGGAGAACTCCGACGCGGCCCTGGAACGGATGGCACAGGAGCGCGACCGGCTCTCCGCGCACATCGGCGACCTCATCCGCACCCGCGACGCGCTCGACGGGCTGATGGCCGTGAACCGGGCGCACCGTGAGCAGCTGCGGGTGCCGCTGGCCGGCTGACCACCGCCGACCGTTTCGGCGGGCGGCCGAAGAGTGTCACGGACGGGCCGCGCCCGGGTTCGTCGTCGGCGTCCGCGTCCACGAGGAGCGGGCCGAGAACGCGCCGCGCGCGGAGACGCCGCCCGGCGGGAGCCGGACGGCGTCGGGGGCAGGGGATTCAGGCCTCCACCTGCTCAAGCGCCTCCTCGGCGCGCTCCGGGCTGCCCTCGGCGAGGCCGCGGTCGATCGCGCGGCGGGACGCGAGCCACATCGCGACACCGACGAGGAACACGATGCCCTCGGTGACGGTCAGCGCCCAGATGATGCCGGTCAGCCCGAACCAGAGGTCGCCGAGGAGCACGATCGGGATGAACAGGACGCCGTGCGACACCGACATCACGATCGCCGCCGCCGACCGCCCCGCCGCCTGGAACAGCGACGTGACGAGGCCCGCGAACCCGTTCACGATCATCGCCACGAGCTGCGCGGTGAGGACCGTGACGCCGATCGCGAGGACCGAGTGGTCCGCCGAGAACGCGGAGAACACCTGCTCGCGGAACACGAACACCGTCGTCGAGAAGATCAGGACGATGCCGCCCACCGTGATCGCGGACGCGCGCAGCGCCGACGTGAGACGGCCGCGGTCCCCCTTGCCGTACGAGTAGGCGAGGAGCGGCAGCACGCCGATCGTTACGCCCATCACCAGGAACTCCGGCACCTGCGCGATGCGGACCGCGACGCCCATGGCCGCGAGCGCGCCGTCGCCGTAGGCGACCGCGAGGTTGTTGAGCACCAGTGTGGTGAGGATCAGGAAGGAGGCCTGGAACAGCTCGCCGACGCCCACGCCGAAGACGGGCCTCAACACGGCGGGCGAGAGCGTGAACCAGCGCGGCGCGAGGCTCATGTGCTCACTGTTCCGCCGCAGCCAGACGGCGAAGTAGGTGACGACGCCGAGGTTCGCGAGGCCCATCGACAGCGCCGCGCCGGCGACGCCCCAGCCCAGCACGAGGATGAACAGGACGTCCAACACGACGTTCGCGACCGCGGACGCGATGACCCCGATCATCACCTGGCGCGCGGCACCCTCCGCCCGTACGAGCTGCTCAAGGCAGAACGCCGCGGCGAGCACGGGAACGAAGGCGAGCATGACGGCGACGTAGGCGCTCGTCGCGGGTACGGCGGCGGCGTCCGCGCCGAGCAACGACACGAGCGGGTGCAACAGGAGCAGCCCGACGCCGCCGAACACGACCCCGGCGATCACCGAGCCCCAGACGGCGAACGAGGAGACGTGCCTGATCTCACCGGCCCTCGCGGGCTCGTGCTCCGCCGCGCCGAGCAGCCGCGAGATCAGCGTGCCGCCGCCGACGCCGAACACGCCGCCCACCGCCATGACCAGCCCGAGCACCGGCGTGCCGAACGTGATCGCGGCGAGTAGCGCGGTGTCGTGGAGCGAGCCGACGAAACCGGCGTTGACGAGGTTGTACACGGCGCCGACGATCATCGCGGCGGCCATCGGCACGCAGAGGTGCACGAGGGCGCGGACGATCGGCGCGGTCGAGAGGTACCAGCGGTTGGTGCCGACGGCGTCGGCCTTCGCGGGGGATCCGGGGTTCGTGGTGCTCATGGTTGTTCCTTCTCCGGGCGGGTTCGAGTTTTCGGGCAGGGTCGAGCGCGCGACGGCGGGCGCCGGCGCGGCGAGGGGATGTTCTGGATGTGTGGCAGGACCGCGTGTTCGGGAGGCCACCGGAATGTGGCGGGAACGGGCCGCGGGCCGTGGGCTGGGTCAGGTGCCGGTCAGATGCCGGTCAGCGGCGGTGTGCGGCGCGGATCTCGGTGACAGGGCCGTCGGCGACGGCGTCGTCGTTCAGGGGCGTGCGAGGGCGGGGCGGGACCCGGGCACGGCCGAACGGCCGGTGGTGCCGGCGCCGGACGGGGTCCGCGCGCGTTCCGGCACTCCGCGCTCATCTGCCGGGGCGAGGGGGGCACGGTCCGGATCGGGGCGCGCGTCGTTACGCGGACAAGCGGGCGCCGAGCGTTGGGAGAGACGTCGAGCCCGGGGCTCCGGGTGACGTGGTGACGGTGGTCCGGCCTCGTGGGCGAGGGGGTGTTCCGAACGCGCGGACGGGCCGCGCGTTCGCGGTCACGACCGGGTCGGCTGCGGCAGTTCCGCGGTGATCTTCGTGAGCAGGGCGTGCAGGGTGGCCCGCTCGTCCTGGTCCAGCGGGGCGAGGATCGTCTCGTCGGCGGCTGCCATCGCGGTGTCGAACCCGGAGATGAGCTCGATGCCGGCCGGTGTCGCGTAGACGCGTTTACTGCGCTCGTTGCCGCCCTCCGTGCGGCGCTCGACGAGGCCGCGGCGCTCCAGCCCCTGCAGCAGGCTCGAGACGCTCGCCGCGCTCGTGCGGGTCATCTGCGCGATGTCACGCTGGATCGCGCCGGGGTTCTGGACCAGGTAGCCGAGCGCGAAGCTCTGCTCGTGGCTGAGCTCGCGGTCCCGGATCCAGTCCTCGGCGGCCTTCCGCTGGGCCCACATGACCCAGCGGGCCAGCCCCAGGGTGCCGGTGAGGTTCGGTGCTTCCATGGTTAGGACTCTAATTGTTAGAGCTCTAACTGTCAACGATCGAACTGATTGGCACGCCGCCGCCTGTCGGCACGATCGGGGGCGTGCCGACCGGCATCGGCTCACCGGCCGCCTCGTTCGGTCTCGTTCACTCCTCTGCTCCGGTCCGGTCGACGGATCTTCGTGTCTCGCGCGACCACGGACTTGTACCGCCGTACGGTGTCCGTCCCTTCGCGGGGATGTGGGAGACAATCGGGGCCATGCGGTTCGGCGTTCTCGGTTCCCTGGAGGTGCGGTCCCCCGGCGGCGAGGAGATCTCCGTGGGCGGGCCCCGGCCGCGTGCCCTGCTCGTGATGCTGCTGCTCGACGCGGGCCGGGTGGTCGGCGTGCGGCGCCTGATCGACGGCCAGTACGGAGACGATCCCCCCCGCCGGTGCCGCCAACGCGGTGCAGGCCCAGGTCTCCCGGCTGCGCCGGAGCCTGCCCGGAGAGATGATCGAGTTTCACAGGACCGGCTACCGGCTCGTGGCCGACCCCGACGACGTCGACGCCCACCGGTTCGAACGGCTGGCCCGTGAGGGGCGGAGGCTGCTGGCGGAGGGGCGCCACGCGGCCGCCGCCGGTTCGCTGCGGGAGGCGCTCGCCCTGTGGCGCGGGCCCGCGCTGGCCGACCTGCCCTTCGGGCAGGCTTGGGCGGCCCGGCTGGAGGAGCTCCGGCTGACGGCGACAGAAGATCTCGCGGAGGCGGAGTCGGCCCTTCTCGAGGGCGGTTCGGCGGCTTCGACAGCTTCGGCGACTTCGGCGACTTCGGCGACTTCGCCGGCTTCGGTGGCGGAGCTGCAGCGGTTGGTGACCGCGCATCCGCTGCGGGAGCGGCTCAGAGGCCGGCTGATGCTCGCCCTGCGGGCGGAGGGGCGGCAGGCCGAGGCGCTGGCGGTGTTCGAGGAGGCCAGGCGGCTGCTCGCCGAGGAGCTCGGCGCCGATCCCTCCCCCGAGCTCGCCGCGATCCACTTGGCCGTCCTGCGCGCCGAGCGGCCCGCGCCGCGGCCACGGCGGGGGCTCGCGGCCCAGCTCACCAGCTTCGTCGGACGCGAGCGGGAGCTGGAACGGATCGACGCGCTGCTGCGCGACTCGCGGCTGATCACGATCATCGGGCCCGGCGGCACCGGCAAGACCCGGCTGGCGATCGAGGCGGCCGGACGCGGTCGGCGTGAGGTGTGCTTCGTCGACCTCTCCGCGCTCGACGGTCCCGTTTCATCCGGTGGTCCAGGCTCGCCCGGCGGTCCCGTCACCCCCGGTGGGCGCGTTCCGTCCGGTGGGGGTGACCAGGTGGCGCGGGCGGTGTTCGGTGCGCTCGGGTTGCGCGAGCCCGGGTTCCATTCGCCGCGCCCTGCCGACCTCGTGGAGCACCTGGCGGCGGCGCTCGCCGGGCAGGAACCGCTGCTGGTCCTCGACAACTGCGAGCACGTGAACGCCGCCGTCGCCACGCTGGCCCGCAGGCTGCTGGGGGAGTGTCCCGGGCTGGCCGTCCTGGCCACCGGCCGCGAGCCCCTCGACATCACCGGCGAGACGCTGGTGCCGCTGGCACCGCTGGAGGCCCCGCCGCCGGATGCCTCGCCGTCCGCCGCCCTGGCCTGTCCGGCCGTGCGGCTGTTCGCCGACCGGGCGGCGGCCGCGCGGCTGCGCTCCTTCACCGCCGAGGAGATCGCCACGCGACTGGCGGAGCACGGCCGGTTCCGGCTGCTGTCGCGCGGCGACCCCACGGCGGCGGCCCGCCACCGGACCCTGCGCGCGGTGGTGGAGTGGAGCTGGGACCTGCTCTCACCCGGCGAGCAGGTGCTGGCCAGGTGGTTCTCCGTGTTCGCGGGAGGCGCGTCCCTGGAGGTGGCCGAGGCGGTCTGCGAGGTGGAGGACGCGTCCGGGCTGCTCGCCGACCTGGTGGACAGGTCGCTGGTCGTGGCAGACGGCGACCGCTACCGGATGCTCGACACGATCAGGCTGTGTTCTGCGCGGAACGGCTGGCCGAGGCGGGCGAGGAGGACCGCCTGCGCGGCGGCCACGCCCGCCACTTCCTCGACCTGGCCCGGCGCGCCGACCCCCACCTGCGCCGGGCCGGACAACTCCGCTGGCTGGCCAGGCTGTCCGCCGAGCACGACAACCTGACGGCCGCGCTCCGCCGGGCCGTACGCGACGACAGGGAGACGGGGCTGCGGCTGGTCGCCGCGCTGGCGGCGTACTGGTGGCTGGGCGGCCGGCGCGGTCACGCGGGAGAGGCGGCGGCCGAGCTGCTGGAGGAACTCGGTGCCGTCGAGGAGACCGCGGACGTACTGGGGCGCCGGGCCGAGGCGCTGGCGCGCGAGGGCGATCTCGCCGCCGCTGCCGCCGACCACCGGCGCGCCGGGGAACTCGCCGGGAAGGCGGGCGCGCCGGGCGTGCCCGCCGTGACGCATCTGGGGCTGGGGGAGATCGCGCGGCTGGAAGGCGACCTCCCCGAGGCCCGCCGCGGGCGCTCGAAGGGGCGGCGCCGCGGGCGCGTGAGGGGACGGTGACGCGCGCGGGGACGCGGGCGGCGCTGCTGCTCGGTATGGCGGTGGCACTGCGCGGGACGGCCGTGGCCGGTGACCGCGACGTCACCGAGGTCGCCGCCCGCGCCCGTGACCTCGCGGGCGCGGAGGCGTTCGCGTCGGCGTACGCCCGCGGGGCCGCGATGCGCCGGGACGAGGTGCTCGCGACACTCGACGCGGATGGCGCGGACGACGCGGACGACGCGGAGGGCGACCGGCTGTCAGCCGACGGTCGGTGAGTTGTCAGCGCTTCCCCCGAGGCTCGCGGGCATGAAGAACACCACGGTCCTCATCTCCGGTGCGAGCATCGCCGGACCCGCGCTCGCCTACTGGCTGAGCCGTTCCGGCCACGCCGTCACCGTCGTCGAGAGGGCGCCCGCGCTCCGTCCCGGCGGCCAAGCCGTCGACTTCAAGGGCGAGACCCACCGCGTCGTGCTGGAGCGGATGGGAATCCTCGCGGAGGTGCGGCGGTGCCAGACCGGCGGGACCGACCAGGTCATCGTCGACGCGGACGGCAGGCGGCTGGCGGTCATGCCCGGCGAGTTCACCGGCGGCGACGTCGAGATCCTCCGTGGCGACCTCGCCGCCCTGCTGCACGAGAGGACCGAGGGAGACTGCGAGTACGTCTTCGGCGACTCCATCACCTCGCTGACCGACACGGCGGGCGGCGTGCACGTCACCTTCGAGCGTGGCGCGCCGCGTACCTTCGACCTCGTGGTGGGCGCCGACGGCATCCACTCCAACGTGCGGCGGCTGGCCTTCGGTCCCGAGTCCGGGTACGTGCGCTTCCTCGGTCACTACTACGCGCTGGCCGACCTCGGCGTCGGCTCGGGCAACGTGATGTACAACGAGCCCGGCCGGATGGTGGCGCTGGGCGGCCCGAAGTCGCCCGCGTTCTTCGTCTTCGCCTCCGAGCGGCTCGACCACGACCGCTACGACGTGGAGGGGCACAAGCGCATCCTGGCCGACGCCTACCGGGGCATGGGCTGGCGGGTTCCCGAGCTCGTGGCCAGGCTGCCCGAGGCGCGCGACCTCCACCTCGACTCGATCAGCAGGGTCGAGACGGACCACTACGCCAGGGGCCGGGTGGTGCTGCTCGGCGACGCCGCCTACGGCAACACCCTGGGCGGCTTCGGCACCGGCCTGGCGGTCGTGGGCGCGTACGTGCTGGCCGGGGAGCTGGCGGAGGCCGGTGGCGACCACCGGACGGCGTTCCGCGGGTACGAGGAGGCCTTCCGCGGCTACGCCAAGGTGGCGGGGAAGGGCAGTGCCGGTCCCTTCCTCGCCCCGGCGACGTGGCGGCGCATCAGGATGCGGAACCGGATCCTCAAGCACCGGTTCCTGCTGCGGGCGATGCTCGGGGTGACGGACAGGTTCGCCACGGACATCAGGCTCAAGGGCTACCCGGCGCTCACCGGGACCTCCGCCGCGCCGTGGGCGCCGTCCTTCCCGGGAAAGACCTGAGCGCCGTCCTTCCCGGGAAACGGGGTCACGGCGTGGGCGCCGCCTCCTCCGGGAGAGCCGCCTCCAGGAAGTTCGCGCGCCGCAGCAGGGGGCGGCCGGGGGCGGTGCCGATCAGGGTGCCCGCGTGGCCGGTCAGCACGGTGCAGCCGCCCGCGTCGCACAGGTCGGCCCATCCGGCCGGGGTCGCCACCGGCAGGCGCGTGCGGATCCGGCCGTCGGCGTCCGCCAGGTACAGCCGGCCGTTCATGGCGGTCAGAGCCACGGCCCCGGCTCCGGAAGCGGCCTCGACCAGGCTCCAGGTGGAGGTCTCCGGGTCGAACAGCCACAGGCCCTCCGCGGCGGCGGCGAACAGCTCGCCGTTCACCATGCCCAGGCCGACCCCGCCGCGAGGGCCGTCGGCAAGGGTGACCCAACCCTGGTCGGGGTCGCGGAAGACGAGCCGGTCGTCGGTGGTGAGGCCGTACAGGCCGATCGGGTGGATCGCGGTGGCCTCCCTGGGGGTGGCGAGGGCGACCAGCGCGGGGGCGGTGCCCGCGGGGCGCCAGCGCAGGTTCTGATCGGAGATCTCGCGGGTGAGCAGCGAGCCGTCCGAGGTGGCGCCGTACAGCAGGGAGTCGAACACGGTCAGCGCGCCGACCTCGTCCGCGCCGCCGACGGTCTCCCAGCCGCCCGTGCGCACCGACAGCCGGTCGAGCACGTTGCGGGTGATCCGGTCCACCGCGGGGTCGTGGAGGGTGTTCCCCCAGTTCACGGTGGAGGCGGTGAAGACCGTACCGGCGCCGAGGCCGAAGACGCCCATGGTGGCCATGCCGCCCTGGCCGTACCGGTGCCAGTGCCGCAGGTCGGCGGTGGCCAGGATGACGAAGGACGGCGGGGTGCCGTCACGCCCGGTGGCCAGCGGCACGCCGTCCTCCTCGACGAAGTCGCAGGCGTCCGTCTCGTAGCCGATCGCGCCCTTGCCGAACGTGTCGCCCTCGCCCAGCTTGGTGCCCTCGAACACCCAGTGCTCGGGGAAGCGGACGGTGTAGGACTCCTCGTGCATGAGCTGCATGTACGGGCCCCAGGTCCCGGCGCCGCGCCGGAAGCTGACGCCGGTCAGGCCGTTCTCCGGACGGTTCACCGGCGCGCTGGACCACTCGACCGTGGTGAGGGCCGGGTCCACGGCGGCCATCGGGTCGGCGATCGCGTCGCGGTAGCAGACCATGGTGCGCCCGTCGTCCTCCAGCCGGAACTGCCACCAGCAGGTGTTGCCGGAGAAGACGGCCAGGTTGCCGCCCCGGCGGACGAACTCCTCGACGCTGTCGCGCATCCCCGCCGACCAGTACTCGTCGTGCCCGCTCACCATGAGCAGCCGGTGGCCGGAGAGCAGTTCGCGCCCCTCGTGCAGGTCCAGGGCCGAGCAGTAGTCGACGTCGTACCCGGCCGGGCCCAGCCAGCGGATCATCCCCTCCTCCCAGCGCTCGGGCGGCGGCCCGCCACCGGGCCGGTCGAAGGAGACGCGCGAGGCGCGGGTCGGCTGCTCGCTCCAGTAGATGGACTCGCCCGGGATGCCCGCCCGGTTGTAGGCCTGCCAGGTCGGGAACGGGATCGACAGCAGGATCGGCGAGCCGGGACGGGCGGCCCGTACGACGAAGTAGACCTCGCTGCTCTCCTCGTCGGCGGTGAAGACCGCGCGGTACAGGGAGCTGTGCCAGCCGGGGGAGACGTCGAGCGTCCACACCGGGCCGGTGAACTCCCCGTCGAGTACGGCCAGGTTGGTGGCCACGTCCTCGACCAGCACCGAGCCGCGCAGCGGGGCGCGGGAGGCGCGGGCGAGGTGGAAGCGGAGCGCGCCGCCCTGGACGCAGGACGTCGACTCGGCGTAGGCGTGGATCGTCATCGGACACCTCCGGCGTACGGTCCCCGGGGCCCGGCCGTGGGAAAAGCGCTCGACCGAACGGCTCCGCTCATGGAAAGGGCGCTCGACCGGCCGGCTCCGGCCGCGAGAAGAACGCTCGACCGGCCGGTCCAGGTCGCGGGAAGGGCGCTCAACCGACCGGCTCCAGCGCCTCGCGGAACGCGGCCTCGACCAGCAGCGACTCCAGGTCGAGCAGGTAGCGTTCCATGGCGGGGCGGGGAAGGTAGCCGGTGTCGGCGGTGAGCGAGACGCCCAGCCCGCCGGGCTCGCCGGTCACGTGCAGGCAGAAGCGGCAGTTGAGCCGATCCTGGCTGAGCGGCCAGGTGAGCGTCGTCTCGGCCAGGGCCCGCCGCACGCTCCGCTCGTCGGGGGAGGCGTCCACCCGGTCGGTGAAGCGCATGTCGTTGAAGCAGCAGTACGGGTGGATCGGCACGCCCCGCTCCCGGCCGGCCCGCTCGGTGAGCCGGTCCCGGTCGTGCGGGTCGTGGTAGGCGGACCGGTAGGCGCGCAGCGCGGCGGGCTTGGCCGCGCGCAGCAGCTCGGTGAAGCCGCCCTCGCGCAGGTCCAGCACGAACAGGCCCTCCTGGGAGAGCGTGGTGACCGCGTTGACGGTGTCGCCGCGGAAGCGGTTGCCCACGATCGGCAGCATCGCGCTCAGGTCGTGGCCGGTCACCCTCCCGGCCAGCACGGACGCGGCGGTCAGCAGGACGGTCGAGGTGCTCGCGCCGCTCAGCGCGGCGACCCGCCGCACGGCCAGGTCCATCGCCCGGGAGACGAGGTGCGCCCGCCAGATCGGCGGGTCCGAGGGAACGCCCGCCCGCCGGTCGAACATGGTCGGGGGGATGCGGCGGTACTCGCTCTCCCAGTGCTCCGCGGCCACCGCCGCGACCTTCAGGCCCTGCTCGGAGCACTGCCAGCGGGCCAGCTCCAGCGGCGAGGGCGGCGGCGGCCCGGGTACGGAGCCGCGCAGCAGGAGCAGCCGCAGGTCCGTGACCGCCACCTCGGCCCCGAGGCCGTCGGCGGCCAGGTGGCAGAAGACGAGCACGATGTGGGTGACCTCGTCGCGGTCGACGACGAGCCCCACCTTGAGCGGCCACTCGTTCCCGTAGTCGAACGCCGTCTCCGCCAGCGCGTCGCGCAGCCGCTCGGGGTCGCCCTCCGACACGGTGACCGGGATGGAGCCGCCGGTCGCAAGCACCTGCCACGGCTCCGCGCCGTCGTCGTGCTCGTACGGTTCCGCGCCGCTCGTCCGGACGACCTTCCCGTACGGTTCCGCGCCGCTCGTGTGGACGATCTTCCCGTACGGTTCGGTGCCGCCCGCGCGAAGGGTCCTCCCGCGTGGCGCCTCGCCCAGCCTGGTGCGCAGGGACTCGTGCCGTTCCACCAGCGCGCGAAGGACCTCGGCGGCCCCCGCCACGGTGAGCGGCCTGGCCCGCCTGGGCACGGCGAGCACGCGGCCGAAGTTGAAGTAGTGGTCGTCCGGCGCCGTCTTCCGGATCGTGTCCCAGATGGCCCGCTGCCCCCAGGTCAGCGGTGCCGCCTCCGACCGGCTCCCCGAGAACCGGATGTCCATGTGCTTCCCCCGTTCGGAAATGCTTTCAGGAATGCGCGCGCAGCGCCTCGTTGATGTGGCGTTCCAGCGCGTCGAGGTCGTCCAGCAGGTCGAACCCGTCGCCCGACAGGTCGATCTCCACCCCGAACTCGGTCTCCACCGCGTCGATCAGCCGCATCTGCGCCAGGGAGGTGACCCCCAGCGCGGACAGCGGGACCGTGGCGGCCAGTGCCTCCTTGGCCGTGACGGCTCCGTCGGAGGCCGAGGCCACCATCGCCGCCAGCCGCTCCCTAACCATTACCAGCCCCTCTCGTACGGTCTCCGGCGCCGCTCGCCGGGATCCGGATCCGGTCACATCTCACACCCTTCTCGCGCTGAGCGGGCGCAGGTCGGTCCAGACGCGGTCGATGTGGGCGAGGCAGTCCTCCTTGGTGCCGGAGAAGCCCTCCTCGCGCCAGCCGTCCGGGAGGTCCCGGCCGTCCGGCCAGATCGAGTACTGCTCCTCGTGGTTGACCACGACGCGGTGACCCATCTCAACTCCCGGTTTCCATGAGGCGCTCGGCCTCCTCGTCGGACATCTCGGCCAGCTCGGCGACGAGCAGCTCCTCCACCGCCGCCGCGAGGTCGGCCACGGTGCTGCGGGCGAACAGCGTGCGGATCGGCACCTCCACCTCGACGGCGGCGCGGAGCCTGGCGACGGCGCGGGTGGCGAGCAGCGAGTGCCCGCCCAGCGCGAAGAAGTCGTCGAAGGCGCCGATCCCCTCGACGCCCAGCACCTCGCCGAAGATCTCGGCCACCAGCTCCTCGGCGTCGCCGCGCGGGGCGGTCCTCGTCCGGGGCCCGGCCTCGGGCGCGGGCAGCGCGGCCCGGTCGAGCTTGCCGTTCGCGGTCAGCGGCAGCGCGGTGAGGCTCACCCAGAGCGCGGGGACCATGTACGCGGGCAGCGTCCCGGCCAGGTACCCGGCGAGCTCGTCCCCGGTGGCCGTGCCGACGACGTAGCCGACCAGCGTCTCCCGGTGCACGGCCACCGCCGCCTGGCCGACGCCGGGGTGGGCGAGCAGCCGCGCCTCGATCTCGCCGGGTTCGATCCGGAAGCCGCGTACCTTGACCTGGTCGTCGAGACGGCCGAGGAACTCCAGCTGCCCGTCGGCCCGCCAGCGCGCCAGGTCCCCGGTCCGGTAGATCCGCTCTCCACGGGAGCCGCCGAGGGTGGGGAAGCGCTCGGCCGTGAGGTCCGGCCTGCCCAGGTAGCCGACCGCCACCCCGGCCCCGCCGACGCACAGCTCGCCCGGCGCCCCCGGCGGCACGGCCTCGCCCGAGCCGTCCAGGAGCAGGATCGAGGTGTCGGCGATCGGGACGCCGATGGGCGGTCGCCCGGGGGAGCCGTCCAGCTCGGCGGCGGTGGCGATGATCGTCGCCTCGGTCGGGCCGTAGGTGTTGACCAGCCGCACCCGGTCGCCGAAGCGCTCCCGCCAGCGGGCCACGGCCGCCTCGTGTACCTGCTCGCCGCCGAGGATCACCAGCCGCAGGGTCTTTGGCCAGGCGATCTCGCCGATGTCGTCGACGAGCGCGTGCCAGTACGCCGTGGGCAGGTCGAGCACCGTGACCCGGTCGAGGTGGTCGGGCAGGGTGACGCCGCCCTCGGGCAGCAGCTCCAGCCTGGCCCCGGCGGCGAGCGCCGGATAGATCTCCTCGGCGTGGGTGTCGAAGCTCAGCGAGGCGAACTGGACCACCCGGTCGCCGGGCCCCAGCCCGTACGCCTCGCGCATCCACCCGACGCGGGAGGCCAGGCCGGAGTGCGGGACCACGACCCCCTTGGGCGTTCCGGTGGACCCGGAGGTGTAGATCACGTAGGCCGTCGGACCCGGCACGGGAGCGCTCACCGGCACGAGGGGACGCTCGTCCGCGTGCGCGCGCGGCGTGCCGGACGGCAGCCGGTCGTCCAGGTCCGCCGAGGTCAGCACGAGGGAGGCGGCGCTGTCGTCCAGCATGAAGGCGAGCCGCTCGGCGGGGTGCTCCGGGTCGAGCGGCAGGTAGGCCGCCCCCGCCCGCCACACGGCGAGCAGGGCCGCGACGGCGTCGGGCGACCTGCCCAGGCAGACGCCGACCACGTCGCCGGGGGCGACCCCCCGCCCTCGAAGCAGCGCCGCCAGCTCGTCCGCGCGGGCGTCCAGCCCGGCGTAGGTGAGCGTGGCGCCCCCGCATCCGATCGCCACCGCGTCCGGCGTGTCCCGTACGGCCGCCGCGAACAGCTCCGGCACCGAGGGGGCGGACGGCCGCGCGGGTCCCCGCGAGAGACGCCGCAGCAGCTCGTCGTCGTCCCCGGTGCGCAGCGGCAGCTCCGAGACCCGGTCGCCGCAGGCGTCCGGCAGCGCGGTGAGCAGCAGGCGGAACCGCGCGGCCATCGCCTCGACCGTGGCCCGGTCGAACAGCTCGGCGTCGTAGACGAAGCTGAGCGTGAGCTCGTGCTCGTCCTGCCAGGCCTCCAGCATCAGTTCGAGCTTGGCCTGCCGCATGCCGTGCTCGAACCCCGTCGTGGTCAGCCCCGCGAAGGCGTCGCGGGACTGCGCGAAGTCCTGCGTGTGCAGGATGAGCATGGTCTGGAACAGCGGCGTGCGGGTCAGGTCGCGCTCGACCCTCAGGGCCGTCACCAGCTCCTCGAACGGCACGCCCTGGTGGGAGAAGGCGTCCAGGACGCCGATCTGGGTCTCGCGGAGCAGGTCGGCGAAGGTGGGGTCGGCCGACAGGTCGCCGCGCATGACCAGGGTGTCGCTGAGGTAGCCGACGACCGGTTCGAGCTGGACCCGGTCCCGGCCCGCGGTGGCCGTACCGACCAGGATGTCGTCGTGCCCGGTGTGCCGCGACAGCAGGACCTGGTAGGCGGCGAGCAGGACCATGAACATGGTGGCGCCGTGCTCCCGGCCCAGCCGGGTGAGGGCGGCGGCCTCCGCGGCGTCCAGCCGGACGCTCGCCACGTCGCCGCGCCTGGCGGCCCCGGCGGTGCGCGGCCGGTCGACCGGCAGGTCCAGCGGGGTGGGGTCGGCGAGCCTGTCCCGCCAGTATCCGAGCAGGTCGCCGAGGTCGCGCCCGCGCTGCCAGAGGGCGACGTCGCCGAACTGGAGCGGGACCGGCGGCAGGGCCGTCGCGCCGGAGTACAGGCGTGACACCTCGTCGAAGATGAGGTTGAGCGACCAGCCGTCGCCCAGGATGTGGTGGAGCACGACGCACAGGACGTGGTCGTCCTCGTCGATCTCGATCAGCGTGACGCGCAGCGGCGGCCTGGCGCCCAGCTCGAAGGGCGCGTTGGTCAGGGCCGCGACCAGCTCCAGCGCCCCGGCCTCGCCCGCCGCGACCGTCTCCTCGACGGTCACCGGCCCCGGCGGGTCGACGACCACGACCGGCACGCCGTCCACCTCGGGGAAGCGGGTGCGCAGGCTCTCGTGCCTGGCGACGGTCCCGGCCAGGGCCCCGGCGAGCGCGTCCCGGTCCAGCGGCCCGCGCAGCCTCCTGACCAGGCACATGTTGTACGACGCGTCGTCCGGGTCGAGCCGGTTGAGGAACCAGAGCCGCTCCTGGCCGAAGGAGAGCGGCGGCACGGTGCCCTCGGGCCTCGGCCGCGGCCCGTCGCTCCTCTCGCCGGACGCGGTGGCGATCAGCTCCGCCAGCGCGGCGACCGTCGGCCGGGTGAACACCTCCCGGACGGGCACCTCCGTCCCCGACAGCGCCGTCAGCCGCGCGGTGACCATGGTGGCGAGCAGGGAGTGCCCGCCGAGGGTGAAGAAGTCGTCGTGCGCCCCGACGTCCGCCGTCCCGAGCACCTCGGCGAAGACCTGCGCGACCATCCGCTCGCCCGGGGTGCGGGGAGCGACCGCGTCCCGTACGGGCGCCGGGTCCACGTCGGGCAGCGCGTTGCGGTCGATCTTCCCGTTGGGGGTGAGCGGCAGCGCCGCCACCTCGACGAACACGCTGGGCACCATGTAACCGGGCAGCTCGCGCGCGGCGCGCTCCCCGAGCCCGGCGCCGTCGGTCTCCGCCCCCGATGGCTCGGCGGGTACGACGAAGGCCACCAGCCGGTCCCCGCGCACCGCGACGACCGCCTGCCGCACGCCGGGGCAGGCGTCCAGCACGGCCTCGATCTCGCCCAGCTCGATGCGGTGCCCCCGCAGCTTGACCTGGTTGTCGGTCCGGCCGAGGAACTCCAG
The DNA here is from genome assembly GCF_042888905.1 of Streptosporangium sp. NPDC002721. Classification (NCBI taxonomy): domain Bacteria; kingdom Bacillati; phylum Actinomycetota; class Actinomycetes; order Streptosporangiales; family Streptosporangiaceae; genus Streptosporangium; species Streptosporangium sp. NPDC002721. The sequence continues at coordinate 142,804 of NZ_JBIAQI010000007.1, read as the reverse complement.
GGTGCCGTCGTTGCGCAGGCGGACGCGGTCCCCGGTCCGGTAGTGCCGCGAGCCCCCGGGGCCGGGGACGAAGCGCTCCGCGGTCAGGGCCGGGCGGCCGAGGTAGCCGGTGGCGACCCCCTCGCCGCCGATGAGCAGCTCCCCGGCCACCCCGATCGGGCACGGCCCGCCGGAGGGGTCGGCGACGCGGACGACGGTGTTGGCGATCGGGCGGCCGATGACGATCTCGTCCGGGTCCTCGGGGACGTCCCAGGCCGTGGACCAGATGGTGGTCTCGGTCGGGCCGTAGACGTTGACGAGCCGGTCGACCCGGGGACGCAGCTCGCGGGCGAGCCGGGGGGCGAGCGGCTCGCCGCCGGTGAGGCCCACCACGCGCGGCAGGTCTCCGGCGAGCAGGACGCGCCACCCCGAGGGCGTCGCCTGGACGTGGGTCACGCCCTCGTCCCCGACCAGGCGCGCGAGCCGCACCCCGTCACGGGCCGTCTCCGCGTCGGCGACGACCACCCGCCCGCCCGTCACCAGCGGCAGGTAGAGCTCCAGGGCGGAGATGTCGAACGACAGCGAGGTCAGCGCGAGCCACACGTCCCGGGGCGAGGACCGCACCAGGTCGCGCATCGCCAGCAGGAAGTTGGTCAGCGCCCGGTGCGGCACCACCACCCCCTTCGGCCGCCCGGTGGACCCCGAGGTGTAGAGCACGTACGCGGTGTCGTCGGGCAGCGGGCGAGCGAGCGCCCTCGTGCCGGTCGCCGGAGGGAGGTCGCCGAGGCCGGTCAGCACCAGCGCCGCCGCGGAGTCCTCGATCACGTACGAGACGCGTGCCTCGGGGTAGTCGGGGTCGACGGGCAGGTAGGCCGCGCCGCTCATCGCCACGCCCAGCAGGGCGACGAGCATGTCGGCGCCGCGCTCCATCCGGACCGCGACCAGCGAGCCGCGCCCGATCCCGGCCGCGCCCAGCCGCCCGGCCAGCTCGGCGGCCCGCCCGGCGAGTTCCGCGTACGTCAGCTCCTCGACGGCACCGGACCCGCCGGTCGGGGCGGGCGCGGCGCGCACCGCGACCGCGTCGGGGGTCGCGGCGGCCTGGTCGAGCAGCAGGTCGACGAGGGTTACCTCGGGCAGCTCGGCCGCGGTGTCGTTCCACTCCTCCAGCAGGCCGAGCTCCGCGCCCGGCAGCATCCGCAGCGCGCTCACCGGGGAGGCGGGATCCGCCACGACGGCCGCGAGCAGCTCCTGGAAGCGGGCGACGAAACGTTCCACGGTCTCGCGGTCGAACAGCTCGGTGCTGTAGATGGCGGTGCCGTGCAGCTCGCCGTCGTCGCCGGGGTAGATGTCCACCGACAGGTCGAGCCTGGCGCGGGCCCAGCCGTTGGGGAAGGTCGTGACGTCGAGGCCGGGCAGCGGATCGGCCAGGTCGCCGTGGGTGTGGAAGGCGAACAGGGTCTGGAACAGGGGCGTGCGGCTCAGGTCCCGTTCCACGTCGAGCTCCACCACGAGGCGCTCGAAGGGGACGTCCTGCCGCGAGAGCCCGTCCAGCACGATCCGGCGGCTGCGCCTGAGCAGTTCCTCGAAGGTGGGGTCGCCGGACAGGTCGCAGCGCAGGGCCAGCGTGGTCGAGAGGAAACCGATCATGGTCTCCAGCTCGGTGCTGCCGCGGCCGGCCGAGGGGGTGCCCACGCAGAAGTCGGTCTGGCCGGTGTGCCGGTGCAGCAGGACCTGGTAGGCGGAGAGCAGCACCATGAACGGCGTGCACCGGGCGCGGCGGGCGAGGGCGCCGATCGAGCCGGCCAGGCCGGAGGCGATCCGGAACTCGACCTCGGCGCCCGCGCCGGTCCGCAGGGCCGGACGCGGCCGGTCCGCCGGGAGCTCCAGGGGAGGTACCCCGGCCAGCCGCTCGGTCCACCAGCGGAGCTCGGAGTCCGCGGGGCCCAGGGTGCGCGCGTACTCGCCGTACTGCAGGGGCAGCTCGGGCAGCGGGGCGGTGCCCCGGCTCCCGTAGTGGACGGCCACCTCCGAGCGGAGCACGTTCAGCGACCAGCCGTCGCCGTTGATGTGGTGCAGGACGACGCAGAGCACGTGCTCGGCGGGGCCGAGCTCGATCAGCGAGACGCGGAACGGGGGTGCGGCCGCCAGGTCGAAGGCCGTGTTGGTGAGCGCGGAGACCAGGGCCGCGACCTCCCGCTCGTCCCCGGCGGCGAACCGCGCGACCGTCACCGGTGACGGCGGCTCGACGATCGCCACGGCCTCCCCGGCCACCTCGCGGAACCGGGTCCGCAGGCTCTCGTGCCGTGCCGCCACCGCGGTGAAGGCGGCCTCCAGGGCGATCTTGTCAAGGTGACCTTTCAACCTGTAAACATAGGAGGTGTTGTAAGTGGAGTCACCCGGATCGAGCCGATGGAGAAACCAAAGCCGCTGCTGGCCGTACGACAGGGGGTATTCCGTCCCTGATTGGCCGGTCGGAACGGTCTCCGGTGGGAACACGCAGGGCTCCTTTTTCGGCCGCGGGCCCGTTAGTTCACGCAATCGCGCTGGAGGTTGGTACGCAAAAAGCCCGCTCTGTGCACATTTGACCAGTTGGGCGGGCATCGGGAAGGGTCTCTTTCTGGAAAGAAACCTTTCAGTTAGTTCTGCGGTCGTCAGTGTTACACCTTCGCCCTGAGGGCGCAAGGGTCACTTTCGCGTGGGTTTTGTTGCCTCTGCGAACCTCTCCCCAAAGTCTTGCGAAGCCCTTACGATCATGTAAGACTGACGCTCGATTTTAAATAGTAAAGATTCTTTCCTGTAGTGCCCCGGGTGCTCGCACATACCGGAGGCGCATACATCCGATCTTTAGTGGGAGGTTCACTTGGTGAACCTGACCGTCCCCCAGCTGCTCGGAGACCGGGCCCTCACCGACCCCGACGGGGTCGCGCTGATCGTGCACGGCTCGGCCCAGCTCACCTACAGCGAGTGGCACGAGCGCTCCGTCGCGCTCGCGAACGGCCTGCTCACGCGCGGTGTCGGCCGGGGCGACCGGGTGGGCCTGGTGTTCGGGGCCGCCGACTGGGCCGACTACGCCGTGGCGTTCTGCGGGGTCCTGGCGGCCGGAGCGGTGGCGGTGCCGCTCTCCGACCGGCTCACCCTCGATGACCTGCGCTTCATGCTGGAGAACTGCCGGGCGACCGGCGTCGTCCACGCGACGGGCCTCGCCGTGCCCGAGATCGGCTGGAGCGCCACGGTCGACGGTCTTAACGGCGAAACGTCCTATGAGACGGCCGATGTCGCGCTCCCGGAGCCCCCGGAACCCGGGGATCTCGCCCAGATCCTCTACACCTCCGGCACGACCGGCCGTCCCAAGGGCGTCTCGGCCACCCATGCCAATCTCGCCTACGGCTGCGGTGCCAAGCGCCGGCCGTTCGCGCACTCCCGGCATCTCGTCCACGCCTTCCCGATCGGGACCAACGCCGGGCAGGCGATGCTGATCAACGCGCTCGACGCCCACCCGGCCGTCGTCACGCTGCCGCGCTTCACCCCGGCCCGCTTCGCCTCGCTGATCGAGTCCTACCGCGCCGGGACGGTCTTCCTCGTCCCCGCGATGGCGATCGAGCTGGTCAACGCGAAGGTGGCCGACCGGCACGACCTGTCCAGCGTGCTGCTGCTCGGCTCGGCCGCCGCGCCGCTGCCCTCGGCCGTCGCCCAGTCGCTGACCACGGCCTTCCCCAACGCGACGATCACCAACTACTACACCTCGACCGAGGCCGCCCCGGCCCAGACGGTGATGATGTTCGACCCGGACCGGCCGGGAAGCGTCGGCCGCGCCATCGCCGGGGGACGGGTCAGGATCGCCACCGCCGAGGGGGAGCCGCTGGCACCGGGGGAGACCGGGGAGGTCTGGATGCGGTCCCCCGCCGCGCCGCGCGCCTACTACGGCGACCCCGACAGCGGGACCTTCCGCGACGGCTGGGTGCGGATGGGCGACCTCGGCTACATCGACGACGAGGGCTACCTCTACCTGGTCGACCGCGAGAGCGACGTGGTGAAGTCCGGGGCCTTCAAGGTCTCCACGATCCACGTCGAGGAGGTCGTCTACCGGCATCCGGCCGTGATCGAGGCCGCCGCGTTCGGGGTCCCGCACCCCGTGCTCGGAACCGTCGTCACCGTGGCCCTCGCCACCAGGGAACCCCTCACGCCCGAGGACCTGCGGCTCTTCCTCAAGGACCGCCTGGCCCCGCACGAGCTGCCCGCGCACGTCGTCACGGTCGACGCCCTGCCGCGCAACGCCGGAGGCAAGGTCGACAAGAAGGCCCTGCGCCGGACGCTGGAGAGCGCGTGATGTCCCGGGTCACGTCCGGACCACCGGAGGAGAGCATGTCCGGGTCGCCGGAGGAGAGCATGTCCGGGTCGCCGGGGGAGAGCACGTCCGGCCCTGTGCCGGGGAGCACGTCCGGGTCACCGGAGCAAAGCGCGTCCGGCCCCGTGTCGGGAAGCACGTCCGGACCGTCGGGAGAAGGCACGTCCGGTCCCGTGCCCGCGGGCCTGCCGGAGGTCACGTTCACCCAGCAGGGGATGTGGGTGACCGAGCAGACCGTGGGCGGGGGCGCCGCCTACCACATGCCGATACTCGTCCACCTGGACGGCGACCTGGACACCGGCGCGCTCCTGGCGGCCTGCGCGGCGGTGGTCGCCCGGCACCCGATGCTGGGCAGCGTGGTGGCGGAGGTGGACAACGAGCTGCGGCTGGTGCCGGGCGCGGAGGTCCCCGTACGCGAGACGGCGGTCCCCACCGATTCCCCCGGCGACGCCGGGAGCGGGGAGGCCGTGCGAGCGGCGGTGCGGGAGGAGGTCCTGCGCGCGTTCGACCTGGAGAAGGGCCCGCTGGCCAGGTTCACCCTGTTCGAGGTCGGACCCGGACGGCACCTGCTGCTCTTCGTCGCCCACCATTTGGTCTTCGACGGCCAGTCGAAGGACATCCTGGTGCGCGACCTGGCCGCTTTTTACAACGGCGAGTCCCCGTCCCCGCTGCCCTTCGCCGACCACGGCCGGGCCGAGCGCGACCGGGTGGCCGCGCTGCTTCCCGGCGCGCGGGAGTTCTGGAAGCCCCGCTGGCGCGATCCGGGCCAGACCGTCGTGCTCGGCCGCGCGCTGGAGTCCCGGCGGGCGGGTGAGGGAGGGGTCCTGCGGTTCACCGTCGATCCGTCGACCGCGCGAACCCCCGGCCTGACCCGGTTCGAGGTGCTGCTCGCCGCGCTGCACACCCTGCTCCTCGGTTACGGCAACGCCGCCGTGACCACCGCCGTCGACCTGTCCACCCGGCCTCCCGAGGCCGCCGGGCACGTCGGCCTGTTCGTCAACGAGCTCCCGGTCGCCTCCAGCCCGTCCCCGGAGGCGACCTTCCGCGAGTTCGCCGGCGCGCTGCGCGCCGAGCTGCGGGAGGTCTACCGGTTCCGCCAGGTACCGCTCTCCCGGGCGATGCCCCGCCTCCGGCCGCACGCCGCGCTGGTCCCCGTCTCCGTCAGCTACCGCACCCGCCGCGACGCCGACCCGGTGTTCGCCGGGCTCGGCGCGTCGGTGGAGTGGACCGTCTTCAACCACGCGGTACGCGGCGCGCTGCACCTGCAGTGCGTGGACGGTCCCGGCGGGCTGGAGATCAGCCTGCGCCACGACCCCGAGACGGTGCCCGACGCCGCCCGGGTCGCCGACGACCTGCGTCTCCTTCTGGAACGCGCCACCCATGACCCCGACCTGTCACTGCACGAACTTCTGGAGAACGAGATGGGTTCCGTCACCACGCTGACCGACCAGGTGCGCGAGATCTGGGAGGAAGTACTGGGCATCTCACCGATCGCCGATGACGACGACATCTTCGATCTGGGTGGCCACTCCCTGACCATCACGCAGATCATCGCCCGCATGCGCAAGCGCCTGGACATCGAGGTCTCCCTGGACGCCTTCTTCGACAACCCGACGATCGCCGGGATCGTGGACTCCCTCGGCGATGACTGAGACCCTCGACGGGCTCCGTCTCTCCCCTCTCACCGACGAGGACCTGGAGCTCCTGCTGCTGGTCAGGCACTTCGAGCTCAAGCTCCTGGAGCTGTACGGCAGGGGCGACCTCAACGGCACCACGCACACCTGCCTGGGCCAGGAGTACGTCCCGGTCGCGCTGCGCCCCCTGCTCGGCCCGGCCGACCACGTCTTCAGCAACCACCGGGGACACGGCCACTACCTGGCCAGGTTCCGCGACCCGCACGGCCTGCTCGCCGAGATCATGGGCAGGCAGGGCGCGGTCTGCGGGGGTGTCGGCGGCAGCCAGCACATCCACCGCGACCGCTACATGTCCACCGGCGTGCAGGGCGAGAGCATGCCGGTCGCCGCCGGCGTCGCGCTCCACCTCAAGCGCTCCGAGCCCGGCACCCTGGCCTGCGTGCACATCGGCGACGGCACCTGGGGCGAGGGCGCGGTCTACGAGGCGCTGAACCTCGCCGCGCTCTGGCGGCTCCCGCTGCTCGTCGTGGTGGAGAACAACGGCATCGCCCAGTCCACCCCGACCGCCGCGCAGATGGCCGGCACGGTGGCCGGCCGGGCGGCGGCCTTCGGCATCCCGCACCGGCTGGTCCGCTCCACCGACGTCAACGAGATCCGCCTGTCGCTGGAACGCGAGATCGCCCGGGTGCGCGAGGGCCAGCCGCTGGTGGTCGAGTTCGTCACCCACCGCCTCGGGCCGCACAGCAAGGGCGACGACATCCGCCCGGCCGAGGTCGTACGGGCCGCCAGGGACAACGACTGGTACGCCCGCTACGCCCACGACCATCCCGAGCACTTCTACCGGTTCGACGACGCGGTCAAGGCCGAGGTCGAGGCCCTCGCCGACGAGGTGGCCGCGCGCCCGCTCTCCCGCTGGGAGGAGTCGTGCGCGTAGCGGAGAACCTCAACGCCGCCCTGCACGGGCTGCTGGACGACGACCCCACCGCCTACGTGCTCGGCGAGGACATCCTCGACCCGTACGGCGGCGCCTTCAAGGTCACCAAGGGGCTGTCCACCCGCTTCCCCGAGCGCGTGATCGGCACCCCGATCAGCGAGGGCGCGCTGACCGGCGTCGCGGCGGGGCTGGCGCTCACCGGCAACACGGCCGTCGCCGAGATCATGTTCGGCGACTTCGTCGCGCTCGCCTTCGACCAGCTGTGCAACTTCGCGAGCAAGTCGGTGTCGATGTACGGCAGGCGGCTGCCGCTGCGGATGGTGGTGCGCTGCCCGACCGGCGGCGGCCGGGGCTACGGCCCCACGCACAGCCAGAGCCTGCAGAAGCACTTCGTCGGCATGCCGGGGCTGTCGCTGTACGAGATGTCCCCCTTCCATGACAACCGCGCGGCGTTCGCGGCGATGCTGGAACGAGGTGAGCCGTGCGTGTTCTTCGAGGACAAGGTCCTCTACACCCGGCAGATGGAGCGGGTGGACCCTCTCTTCGTGATGCGCCGCGACGGTGACCTGGCGGTTGTGGACATCCGCGACGCGGGCGACCGCCCCGACTGCGTGGTCATCGCTCCCGGCGGGATGGTCCACCGGGTGCTGGGCGCGATGCGCTCCCTGATGACGGAGGAGGAGATCTCGGTCCGGCTGCTGGTCCCCTCCCGGCTCTACCCGCTGGACGCCGACGCGCTCCTGCCCCACCTCGGGGACGTCGTCCTGGTCGCGGAGGAGAGCACCGCCGGAGGCACCTGGGGCAGCGAGGTCGCCCACCTGCTGCACGACCGCCTCTGGGGCCGCCTGCGCGGACCCGTCCGCCTCGTCCACTCGCGCGCCTCCGTCATCCCCACCGCCGCGCACCTGGAGAACGAGGTCCTGGTCGGGGAGTCCACGATCCACCACGCCGTACGGGAGGCTCTGCGTGGCTGACATCCACGTCCCCAAGCTCAACAACAACGACACCGAGTACCAGATCGTCGAGTGGCTGGTGGGCAACGGCAAGCCCGTCATCGCCGGGGAGCCGATCGCCGTCCTGGAGACCTCCAAGGCGGCCGACGAACTGGAGGCGGAGGAGACCGGCTACCTGCACCACGCCGCCGCCCTCGGTACCTGGATCGCTCCCGGCGCCCTCCTCGCCCGCGTCACCGCCGAGGCGGCCCCGCAGCCCGCCCCGGCGTCCGATGTGCTCGAGACCGAGCCGGTGGCCCCGGAGGACGCGGCGGGGCAGGAGGACGTCCCGGTGGCCGAGCCGGTCGTCACCGCCCCCGCCCGCGCGGCCATGGAGGAACTCGGCGTCTCCCACGCCGAGGTCGTCTCCCTGGGGCTGGCCGTCATCCGCAGGAGCGACGTGGAGGCCCTGGCCTCGCGCCGTACCGGCCAGGCGGCCTCCGACGTACGCGAAGACACGAGCGAGGACGTGAGCGAAGGCGTGCCGGGAGACGTCCTCGAAGACGTGCCGCGACCGGTCGCGGACGCGGGCGCGCACCGCCTCTCGCGGGTGCAGCGGGCCGTCGCGCGCGCCGTCACCACCTCGCACGCCACCATCCCCGCCGCGTACACCGTCGTGAGGTTCGAGGTGGGCCCGCTGCTGGAGCGGGCCAGGGGGCTGAGCAGGGAGGTGCGCAGGCCGGTCGGCCTGGCGGAGCTGTTCGTCCAGGCCGTGGCCGCGCTGCACCCGGCGTTCCCGCTGTTCTTCGCCTCGGTCGACGGCGACCTGGCGCGCCCGGCCGACGCCCCGCGCGTCGGCGTCACGTTCGACATGGGCGAGGGTCTGTACGTGCCGGTCGTCCACGACACCGGCTCGCTCAAGGCCATCGCCGACGCGCTCATGCGCTACCGGCTCGCCGCCACCGAGGGCGACTTCCGCGAGAGGGACCTCACCGGCGCCAACATCGCCGTCACCCTGCACACCGACGCCGACGTCGTCCTCGCGATCCCCCTCATCTTCCCCGGTACGGTCTGTGCCCTCGCGATCACCTCGCCGCAGCCCGAGCTGGTACTCGCCGAGGACGGCACGGTGACCGCGAGGACCGTCGCCAACATCGGCCTCGCCTACGACCACCGGCTGATCAACGGACGGGACGCCGCGCTCTTCCTCGCGGCCCTCCGGATGGAGTTACACGCGTGACCGAGACAACGCTGTCGGACGCCAAGAAGGCGCTTCTGGCCAGGCGGCTGAAGAACCGGGGGGAGGCGCGGGCCGCCGTCGCCCGACGCGCCCCGGGGACCGTACCGCCCCTGTCCCACGCCCAGGAACGCCTGTGGTTCCTGGAGCAGTACCGGCCGGGCACCACCACCTACACCGTCCCCGTCGCGGTGCGCCTGCGCGGGGACCTGGACGCCGACGCGCTGCGCCGGGCGCTGGACGAGATCGTCGCGCGCCACGAGGCCCTGCGGACGCGGTTCCTCACCACCGAGGACGGCACCCCCGAGCTGGTCATCGACGAGCCGGGGCCGGCCGCGCTGCGCGTCGCCGAGGCGGACGACGTGGACGCCGCGATCGAGCTGCTCGACGCCGACCTCGCCGTCCCGTTCGACCTGGAGCGCGGCCCGCTCCTGCGAACCGTGCTGGTCAGGATCGCGCCCGGCGACCACGTCCTCCTCATCGCCGCCCACCACACCGTCATCGACGGCTGGTCCAGCGACCTGCTCATCCGCGAGCTGCTCGCCCTGCACGACGGCGCCACCCCGCCGCCCGCGCCGGTCGGCTACGGCGACTACGCCCTCTGGCAGCGGGGCCGCGACCACCGCCGCGAGATCGACCACTGGCGCGACCGGCTCGCCGGGCTGCCCGCCATCGAGCTGCCTGCCGACCGGCCGCGCCCCGCCGAGCAGCGCCACGAGGGAGCCGCCCTCGACGTCCGGGTGGACGCCGACCTCACCCGCAGGCTCGCCGAGCTGGGCGCCGCGGCCGGTGCCACGCCGTACATGACGCTGCTCGCCGCCTTCCAGGTGCTGCTGGCCCGCTACTCGGGGCAGACGGACTTCGCGGTCGGCTCCCCCGTCGCCGGGCGCGGGCTGCCCGAGCTGGACGGGGTCGTCGGCATGTTCGTCAACACCCTGGTCCTGCGCGCCGACCTGGCCGACGACCCGTCGTTCACCACCTTCCTGGCCCGGACGCGCGAGGCCGCGCTGGACGCGTACGCGCACCAGGAGCTCCCGTTCGACCAGCTGGTCAGCGAGCTGAACGTGGTCCGCGACGTGAGCCGGTCGCCGCTCGCGCAGGTCACGTTCGCGCTGCAGAACTTCAAGGCGGGTGAGGAGGACGGGCGCGTCTCCTACCTCACGCTCCCGGCCAGGACCACCCGCTTCGACCTCGGCCTCTACCTGTTCGAGAGCCCGGACGGGCTGGTCGGCCACCTCTCCTACAGCACCGCCCTGTTCGACCCGGAGACCGTCGAGCTGCTCGCGGCCCGCTTCGAGACGCTGCTGCGCTCGATCGTGGCGGACCCGGACACGCGGGTGGGGGAGCTGTCGCTGCTCTCCGGCGACGAGCGGGACCTGGTCCTGGGCTTCGGCTCGGGACCGGCCCCGCGGCCGTCCGGTCACGACCTGCTGCACGACCTGGTCAGCGCGCGGGCCGCGCTCACCCCCGGCGCGACGGCCGTGGTCCACGACGTCACCGCCTCGGGTACGGCGTCCGGGGCACGCGGTGGCTCGCTGACGTACGCCGGGCTCGACGAGCGCTCCACCAGGATCGCCGCCCTGCTGAGGAACCGTCACGGCGTGGGCCCCGACACCAGGGTCGGCGTCTTCCTGGACCAGTCCACCGACCTGGCGGCGGCCGTCATCGGCGTGCTGAAGGCCGGTGGCGCCTACCTGCCCCTCGACCCCAAGCAGCCCCGCGACCGGCTGGCGTACATGCTCGCCGACGCCGGGGCCGTCGCCGTCCTGACCACCTCCGCGCTGCGCGAGCTGGTCCCCGACGTCACGACGATCTGCCTGGACTCCGAGGCGCTGGACGAGACCGGCTTCGAACCCCCCGAGGTCTCGCCGGACCATCTCGCGTACGTGATCTACACCTCGGGCACCACCGGGCGGCCGAAGGGCGTCGGGGTGCAGCACCGGCAGGTGCTCAACTACCTCGCCGGGGTCGGGGAGCGCTTCGAGGTCGAGCCCGGCGGGGTCTACACGCTGCTGCAGTCGCTCTCGTTCGACTTCGGGGTGACGATCTTCTACCTGTCGCTCATGACCGGCGGGGAGCTGCACCTGGCCGACCCGCAGGCCCCCGCCGAGGAGCTCGCCGGCCTGCTGAGCGGCACCGACTACCTGAAGATGACCCCCTCCCACCTCGCCTCGCTGCTCACCGCGGTCGACGACCCCGCCGAGCTGCTCCCGCGCAAGCTCCTCGTCCTCGGCGGCGAGGCCTCCCGCTGGAGCTGGGCGCGCGAGCTGACCGCGCACACCACGGTGGTCAACCACTACGGCCCCACCGAGGCCACGGTCGGCATCTCCACCCACGCCGTCACCGGCGAGCACGAGCGGGCGCTGAACCTGCCGATCGGCAGGCCGCTGCCCGGCGCCGCGGTCTACGTGCTCGACGAGCACCTGCGGCTGGTACCGCCCGGCATGACCGGCGAGATCTACCTCGGCGGCGACCGGCTCGCCCGCGGGTACCTCGGCCGCCCCGGCCTGACGGCCGAGAGATTCCTGCCCGACCCCCACGGCGAGCCCGGCGCCCGCATGTACCGGACCGGCGACCTCGGCCGGTGGCTGCCCTCCGGCGACCTGTGCTTCCTCGGCCGCCGCGACCTGCAGGTCAAGGTCAGGGGCTACCGGGTGGAGCTGTCGGAGATCGAGTCGGTGCTCTCCGGCGAGCCGGGGATCGCGCACGCCGTCGTCGAGCTGCGCGCGGACCGGCTGGTCGCGTACGTGGTCGGCGAGGTCCCCGGAGAGCGGGCCGGCGTCGGCGAGCTGCGGGCGCGGCTCGGCGAGCGGCTTCCCGAGTACATGATCCCCGGGCGGTTCGTCTGGCTGGACGAGCTGCCCCTGAAGTCGCACGGCAAGGTCGACCGGGCCAGGCTCCCCGAACCCGACGAGGCGCGGCCCGACCAGGAGGCCGGGTTCGTCCCGCCCGGGACGCCGCTCGAAGAGGCGATCGCGGCGGTGTGGGCGAAGGTGCTCGGACTGGTCCAGGTCGGCGTGCTGGACGACTTCTTCGACCTGGGCGGTCACTCGCTGCTCGCCGCGCAGGTGGTGGCCCGCCTTCGGAAAGCCATTCCGGAAGGCGGGCGCCAGGTCACGATCCTGGATCTGTTCAAGCACCGGACCGTCCGCGAGCTCGCGCGGCTCGTCGAGACGGCCGACGACGGCCCGCGCATGCTCCTGCACCGGCTCACCTCGGCCCGCACGGCCACCTCGACGCTGGTCTGCGTCCCGTACGGCGGCGGCAGCGCGGCCATCTACCAGCCGCTGGCCGACACGCTGCCCTCGAACTGGGCGCTGCACGCGGTCGCCGTCCCCGGCCAGGAGATGGGGCTCATCGAGGAGACCCGGCCGGTCGCGGAGGTCGCGCAGGGCTGCGTGGAGGAGATCCTCAAGGACATCCGAGGCCCGCTCGCGCTGTACGGGCACTGCGGGCTCGGCGTCATGCTGACCGTGGAGATCGCCCGTCGCCTGGAGGCCGCGGGCCGCCCGGTCGAGGCGATCTACCTCGGCGGCGTCTTCCCCTTCGCGCGTCCCGCCTCGCTGCTGGCCAAGCTGTCGAACCTGACCGACCGCCTGCGCAGCGACCAGGTCTGGGCGAACGCCCTGCAGGCCGCGGGCCTGGACGTGGAGGACCTGGAACGCGACCAGCTCAAGCTGATGATCGACAATCGGCGCAAGGGCACCAGGGAGGCGGAGCGCTACTTCACCCGCCTGTTCGAGGAGGGCGTCGAGCCGCTCAGGGCACCGATCATCTCGGTGGCGGGCGACCGCGACCCGGCCACCGAGTTCCACCAGGAGCGCTACCGCGAGTGGCACCTCCTGACGGGCTCCACGGCCGTGGTCGTCCTCGACGAGGCCGGGCACTTTTTCCTGAAATATCGGGCGGAAGAGCTCGCCACGATCGTCACCGGCACCCACCGGGCCATCGCCTCCGGCGACACGGCCAGGCTCGCCCGTACCGACCGGTCCACATGGTGGCTCGGCGGCGTCTCCATCCAGGACGCCACCGCGAGCCCGGCTCTCGTGGCCCCGGCCCTCGCAGCCTCAGCTCTCACAGGCCCAGTCCTCACAGACCCGGCCCTCACAGACCCGGCCCTCGCAGACCCGGCCCTCGCGGAGACCGCCCCGGCGACGACGGCCCCCGCGGTCACCGGCGCGGGACCGGCCACCGGCCCGGGGACGCCCACGTCCACGCCCGCGCTCCCCGGCCCGGAAGCGGCGGCGCTGTCCCGTCAGGGAGAGGCCGCGTCCGCTCTCTCAGGTACCGGCTCAGGTACCGGCTCAGGTACCGGCATGGGCGGCGCGCCACCGGGGACGGGACACCCGGTCGCGACGGACCCTCCGGCGAGCTCCGGCCCGCCGCCCAGCATGAAACGGTTCGCCGCCGTGGCGGCCGGGCAGCTCGTCTCGATCGTCGGGTCGTCGCTGACCGAGTTCGCCATCCCGCTGTGGATCTACATCACCACCGACTCGCTCCCCATGATGGCGCTGTTCTCCGTCCTCGCGCTGGTCCCCGGCATGGTGGTGTCCCCGCTGGCCGGTGCCCTCGTCGACCGCCACGACCGGCGCAGGGTCATGCTCGCCGGAGACCTCGGCGCGTTCGGCACCCAGCTGGCACTGGGCGTGCTGCTGTGGACCGGCAACCTGGAGATCTGGCACATCTACCCGCTCCTGGTCCTGCTGTCGGTCGCGCTGACCTTCCAGCGCCTCGCCTACAACTCCGCCATCCCGCAGCTGGTCCCCAAGCGCTTCCTCGGCCACGCCAACGGCGTGGTCCAGATGGTCACCGGTACCGCCCAGCTGGTCGTCCCGCTGGCCGCGGTCGGCCTGATGGCCGTGGTCGGGCTGGAGGGCATCCTCGTCCTGGACGTCGTCTCGTACGTCTTCGCGATCGGGGTGCTGCTCTTCGTCCGCTTCCCGAAGACCATGGCGTGGAAGCGCAGGGAGTCGCTGCTCGCCGAGATGGTCGAGGGCTGGAAGTTCTCCTGGGGCAACCGGGGTTTCCGCGGCATGCTGTTCTTCTTCGCGGTGCTGAACATCTTCCTGTCCCCGCTGTTCCTGCTCATCTCGCCGCTGGTGCTGGGCTTCGCCACCCTGGACGACGTCGGCCGGATCTCCTTCTTCGGCGGCCTCGGGGTCTTCCTCGGCGGCCTGACCATGACCGTCTGGGGAGGCCCGCGACGGCACCGGCTGCGCGGCGTCATGCTCTCCACCCTCGTACTGAGCCTGTTCTGCCTGGTCACCGGCCTGCAGCAGAACCTGATCCTGATCGCGGTCGGCGCCTTCGGGATGTCGTTCTGGCTGACCATGCTCAACGGCGTCTACGCCACGATCATCCAGGTCAAGGTGCCGCAACGCTTCCACGGCCGCGTCATCGCGCTCAACACGCTCATCGCCTGGTCCACCCTGCCGGTCGGTTTCGGGCTGGTCGCCCCGTACGGCAGCGCGCTGTTCGAACCGCTGCTGCTCCCCGGCGGGCCGCTGGCCGACACGGTCGGCCTCGTGCTCGGCACCGGCGGGGGCCGGGGCGTCGGCCTGATGTACGTGCTGTTCGCGGTCGCCATCGCGGTCACCGCGCTGGTCGCGATGCGGACCCGCACGCTGTCCAGGTTCGACGCGAACGTCCCCGACGCGCTCCCGGACGACCTGGTCGGATTCCAGGCCATCCAGCGGCGCCAGGAACGTGAGCGCCAGGAACGTGAGCGTGAGGAAGGTGAGCGTGAGGAAGGTGACGAACGCGAGCGCGACGAGCCGGTCGCGGAGGTGATCTCGATCCGGAGGTGACCCCGTCCCGGCCGGTGGAACCCCCGCGCACCGGCCACCTTCCACCGCTCCGCTCGAAGGGGGGGCGGGGAAGCTCCGGAGGCCGGGGAACCTCCCGGGGGCGGGGCGAACGAGGCCGGGAACGCGGACGGGGTGCGGCCGGTGGCCGCACCCCGTCTTCCCACATCTATTCGGCTACGCGCCCGGTGTCAGGGGCGGTATCCCCAGCCACCGGGAGCGAAGTCCTCCCAGTGGTAGAAGTCCCAGTAGTAACCGCCGTTAACCTGCGCGAGCTGGCTCTCGTCCAGCTCGGTGCCGACCTCGGACAGCGCGGAGAGCTCAGGCTTGGCCTTCGCCATGGTTGTTTCCCCTTTCGATCTAACAACATGGCGAATGTCGCAGCCTCTGCTTGCGAGCCAGTGGTGGCCGACTGCAATCCCGCGCGAGTCACGCGTCGGTCCCGGCCGGTTCCGGTGCCCGCGAGGACGCCGGCCCATACGTCGGCGGCCCATACGTCGGCGGCCCGTACGTCGGCGGCCCGCGCCCATACCGGTGGTCCTCACCCGGACCGACGACGGCGGGTCCTTCAAGCGCGCAGGCGCAGCCCCCTGGGGGTCGGGTGGAACCCCGCGGACTCCAGGGCGGCGCCCAGCGGGGAGTCGTTGATGGCGGTGCCGTCCGCCCGCTCGACGGTCAGCTTGCCCAGCGCGCCGTCGCGCACGGCGAGCGCGAGGGCGTCGACGGCGGGCTGGAGCCGCTCGTCGGCGGAGAAGGACAGCAGGGTCTTGCCGCCGCGCTCGACGTAGAGGACCAGGTGCCCGTCGACGAGCACGACCAGGGCCCCGGCCTTCCTGCCGGGCTTGTGGGACACCTCCCCGGGATGGGCGGGCCACGGCAGGGCCGCCCCGTACGGGCTGGCCGGGTCGGCGGACGCCAGCACCACCGCCCGCCGCGCGGTCACCTCCGCGCTCTCCGGCCTGCGCGTGCTCCACGGGTCGGGCGCCGGGGCCGCGTCCGGCCGGGTGAGCGCGCGCATCCGGTCGACGGCACCGGGGAGGGCGAACTGGGCGCCGCCCAGCCCTTCCACGAAGTAACCCCTGCGGCACCGGCCGCTCTCCTCGAAGGCGCGGAGCACCTGGTACACGGCGGCGAACCCGCCCGGCAGCCGCTCGGCGGTCACCGCGCCCCTGGTCACCACGCCGTGCCGCTCCAGCAGCACCTCGGCCTGGGCGTGGGCGCGCTGGGTGGTGTCCTCCGCGAGGGCGGGCAGGACCCACCAGCGCCCTCCCACCGTGGGCGGGCCGCTCCTGGTCGGCAGCACCGCCCGCCGCCGCCGGGTCGGGGCCGGGCGGTGCGCGGGACGTCCCGTCCCGAGGACGGCCCGCAGCGGCGCCAGCGTGTCACCGGTGATCCGGCCCGACCACACCAGGTCCCACACGGCCGCGGACAGGGCGCGGTCGTCCGGGACGGCACCGGCCAGGAGAGCGCCGACCCGGCCGCCCAGCTCGCGGAAGAACAGCGCCCCTCCACCGCCCAGAACCTCCAGCACCGCCTCGTGCACCGGCGTCAGGGTGACGTCGGCGGGGCCGGACATCAGCAGCGGCGCGGTGTCGGCGAAGTAGAGCGAGACCCAGCCGTCGCCGCCCGGCAGGGACCCCTGCCCCGCCCAGATCACCTCGCCGGAGGCCGTCAGCTCGTCCAGGAACGACGGGTCGTACCCGGGCACCCGCGAGGGCAGGATCAGCGTCTCCAGCGCCGACGCGGGCACCGCCGCGCCCTGCAGCTGCTCGATCGCGGCCACCAGCGCGTCGATCGGCGGCCTGCCCCGCTGCGGCGAGCCGGTGATGCCGTGCCAGGCGGGCGCGAAGGAGGCGAGCGTCTCCGGGGAGACCGGTTCCACCTCCTTGCGGAGCCTGGCCAGGGACCTGCGGCGCAACATCCGCAGCACCCCCGCGTCGCACCACTCCTCGCCCCGGCCGCCCGGCCGGAACTCCCCGCTCACCACCCGCCCCGAGGCGGCCAGGCGGCGCAGCGCGTCGGTGACGACCGCGGCACCGAGACCGAACCTGTCCGCGGCCGTGCTCGCGAGGAAGGGGGTGCGCGTACGGGCGTGCCGGGCCAGCAGGTCGCCCAGCGGGTCGTCGACCGGCTCCAGGAACGCGTGCGGCACTCCCACGGGCAGCGGCACGCCGAGCGCGTCGCGCAACCGGGCGGCGTCCTCGATCGCCGCCCACCGCTCCTGCCCCGCCACCCGCACCCTGATGGCCCGCCGGGAGCCCTCCAGCGCGGTCAGCCACGCCGGGTCGCCCTCGCGCACGCCGACGTCCTCGGCCACCAGGGGACCGTGGGAGCGGAGCAGGTCGGCCAGGTCCTCGGCGTCGCGCAGCGGCCGGTCCAGCCGGGCCAGCTCCCGCTCGGCGTCGGTGATCACGTCGAGGTCGAGCAGCTCGCGCAGGTCCGCCTGGCCCAGCAGCTCGGCGAGCAGGCTCGTGTCGAGCGCGAGCGCCTGGGCGCGGCGCTCGGCCAGCGGGGCGTCCCCCTCGTACATGAACGCGCCGACGTAGTTGAACAGCAGCGACGCCGCGAACGGCGACGCCTTGTCGGTCTCGACCTCCACCACACGGATCCGCCGCGCCTCGATGTCGCGCATCAGCCGGACCAGCCCGGGCACGTCGAACACGTCCTGGAGGCACTCGCGCATCGTCTCCAGCACCACGGGGAACGACCCGTAGCGGCCGGCCACGTTCAGCAGGTGCGAGGCGCGCTGCCGCTGCTGCCAGAGCGGTGAGCGCCTGCCCGGCACGCGGCGCGGCAGCAGCAGGGACCGCCCCGCGCACTCGCGGAACCGCGCCGCGAACAGCGCCGAGCCGCCCAGCTCCTCGGTGACGATCCGCTCGATCTCGTCCGCGTCGAAGATCGCGACATCGGACGGGGGGTCGGAGAGCGTGTCGGGGATGCGCAGCACGATCCCGTCGTCGGAGTGCACGGCCTGCACGTCGACGCCGTAGCGCTCCCGCAGCCGCCGCCCGATCGCCAGCGCCCACGGGGCGTGCACCCGCGCCCCGTACGGGGAGTGCACCACCACCCGCCAGTCGCCCAGCTCGTCGTGGAACCGCTCGACCAGCAGCGTCCTGTCGTCCGGCACGTAGCCGGTCGCCTGCCGCTGCTCGGCCAGGTAGGAGAGCAGGTTGGCGGCGGCGAACTCGTCCAGCCCCGCCGCCCTGATCCTCCCCAGCGCCCCCTCCCGCACCGTGCCCCCGGCTTCCGCGCCTCCCGCTCCCGCGTCCCCCGCCTGCCTCTGCCCTTGTCCCTTTCCCGTGTCCCCCGCCTGTCCCTGCCCCTTTCCCGCCCCCGTGTCTCCCGCTTGCCCCTGCCCCTTTCCCGCTCCCGCGTCCCGCGCCGGTCCGCTTCCCGCTCCCGCTTTCCCTGTCCCTCCGCCTCCCGCTCCCGCCTTTCCCTTCCCCGCTCCTCGGGTGGCCCCGCCCCCCGTCTCGGCGTCCGCGCCCGCCGCCGACATCTCGCGGAGGAACGCGCCGATGGCCCGCCCCAGCTCCGCCGGCCGCCCGGCGGTGTCGCCGTGCCAGAAGGGGAGCTTCCCGGGCTGGCCGGGGGCGGGGGTGACCAGCACCCGGTCGGCCGTGATCTCCTGGATCCGCCAGGAGGTCGCGCCCAGCACGAACACGTCCCCGGCCCGCGACTCGTAGACCATCTCCTCGTCCAGCTCGCCCACCCGGGAGGACTTCTCCCCGACCAGGAACACACCGAACAGCCCCCTGTCGGGGATCGTGCCGCCGTTGGTGACCGCGAGCCGCTGGGCTCCGGGACGGCCCCTCAGGGTGCCGGTCACCCGGTCCCAGACGATGCGCGGCCGCAGCTCGGCGAACTCCTCGCTCGGGTAGCGCCCGGCGAGCATGTCGAGCGTCGCCTCCAGCGCGCTCCTGGGCAGCGTCCGGTAGGGGGCGGCCCGCCGCACGACCTGCTCCAGCTCGTCGACCGTCCACTCGTCCAGCGCGGTCATCGCCACGATCTGCTGGGCGAGCACGTCGAGCGGGTTGCGTGGGTAGCGAAGATCCTCGATCTCCCCGCTCCTCATCCGCTCGGCCACCACGGCCGTCTGGACCAGGTCCCCGCGGTACTTGGGGAAGATCACACCACGTGAGACGGCTCCCACCTGGTGCCCGGCCCGGCCGATCCGCTGCAGGCCGCTCGCCACGCTCGGCGGCGCCCCGACGCAGGCCACCAGGTCGACCGCGCCCATGTCGATGCCGAGCTCCAGGCTGGAGGTCGCGACCACGGCGGGCAGCCGCCCCGACTTCAGCGCGTCCTCGATCTGGGAGCGCTCCTCCTTCGACACCGAACCGTGGTGGGCCCTCACGATCTCCGGGACGACCCCCTTGGCCGCCCCGGCCTGCGCCATCATCGCCGCCGGGGTGGACAGGGAGGCCGGGGGCACCGGGAACCCCTCGGCCCAGTGGACCGGCTCCGGACCCTCCCCGGACGTCTCCCCGCCCGGCTCCGCCCCTTCCCCAGCCGTCTCCCCGGCCTGCTCCTCGCCGCCCTCCCGCCGCTCCCACGCCAGCTCGTTGAGACGGGTGCACAGCCTCTCGGCCAGCCGCCGGGAGTTGGCGAACACGATCGTGGAGCTGTGGCTCCCGATCAGCTCGAACAGCCGCTCCTCCACGTGCGGCCAGATCGACCGCCTGGCCGGGGTCTCGGTCAGCCAGCGGTCGTCGTCGGGGGAGGGCGGGGCGGGGGGCGTGTCGAGCTCGGTCATGTCCTCGATCGGGACGACCACCTCGACCTCGATCTCCTTGTCGGAGGGCGGCTGGACCACGGTCGCCGGGCGCGACCCGCCCAGGAAGGCGGCCACCTCGCTCACCGGCCGGACGGTCGCCGACAGGCCGATCCGCTGGGCGGGCCGGGGGAGAAGGGAGTCGAGCCGCTCCAGGCTGAGGGCCAGGTGCGCGCCGCGCTTGGTGGCCGCCACCGCGTGCACCTCGTCGACGATGACCGTCTCCACGCCGCGCAACGCCTCGCGGGCCTGGCTGGTGAGCAGCAGGAACAACGACTCGGGGGTGGTGATCAGGATGTCGGACGGTCTGGTGGCGAACCGGCGCCGCTCCTCGGGTGGGGTGTCGCCCGACCGGGTCGCCACCGAGATCTCCGGCACCGGCAGACCGAGCCGCCGCGCCGTCTGCCCCAGCCCGGCCAGCGGCGCCCGGAGGTTGCGCTCGACGTCGACCGCGAGGGCCTTGAGCGGCGACACGTACAGGACCCGGCAGCGCCTCACCGGCTCCTCGTCCCCCCGCGAACGCCCCCGGCCGCCCCGGGCGCTCGCACCGCCCTTGCCGCTCCTACCGCCCGCGTCGGTCGCCGGACTCGTGACGGGAGCGGAGGAGGCGAGCCGGTCGAGCGACCACAGGAAGGCCGCGAGCGTCTTGCCGGATCCGGTGGGCGCGACCACCAGGGTGTTGTCACCCCGGGCGATCGCCGCCCACGCCCCCTCCTGCGCGGCGGTCGGCGCGGCGAACGCCCCGGTGAACCACTCCCTGGTCATCCGGGTGAAGTGATCGAGGGCACCGCTCGCGCCCGAGGTCTCGCTCATCGCCGCCCCCTGCCTCCGGTCCAGCAGGCAGACCGGGTCACCGCCCATACTGCACGGCCCCACCGACAGAACCCGTCACCGCCCGCCCGGCGAGCGGGTGGCGGACGAGGATGGACGGCTCGCGTACCGCCTGCGGATACACGGTTCGCCGGTGCCGCGGCCGGACCACGGGACGGCCGCGCCCGCGGCGTTCCCCGGCGCGGTGGCCCTTCGCCACCATGACATGACGTTCGGGATAGGTTGGCTCCCGGTCGTCACGGACATGGCTTTGACGAACACATGACGCATTGAGTGGTGAGCTAACGGTGAGCATCGACCATCAGGCCATCGAGGCGACACGCGAGCGGATCAAGGCGGAGCACCTCAGGGCACACCGCCCGCCGAGCAGCGCGAGGGGGTTGCACCACTTCGCGATGATCTCCTCGGACGTCGAGACGACGATCGCGTTCTACCAGGACCTCCTGGAGTTCCCGCTGACGGAGATCTTCGAGAATCGCGACTACCGGGGGTCGAACCACTTCTTCTTCGACATCGGCAACGGCAACCTGCTGGCCTTCTTCGACTTCCCCGGCCTTGACCTCGGCCCCTACCGGGAGGTCCTCGGCGGGCTCCACCACGTCGCGATCTCCGTCGACCCCTCCACCTGGGAGCGCCTGCGGGGCAAGCTGGAGGCGGCGGGCGTCCCGCACCAGGTCGAGAGCGGCGCGTCCATCTACTTCGCCGACCCCGACGGGGCCCGCCTGGAACTGCTCGCCGACCCCCTCGGCGAGATGTACGGCTCCCGCGTGCTCTGACGCCCCCGCCCCCCGGCCGGTGAGGTGCCGGGGCGGCTCACGGCCCACCGGAGGGGATCCATACTTGGAACATGCGTCTATCGGAGTTCTGGAAGCGGATGAAGTCACACTTCGGTGACCAGTACGCCGAGTCGTGGGCCCACGACTACGTCATCGCCGACCTTGGCGGCCGGACCGTGATCCAGGCACTGGCCGAGGGCGTGGGGGCCAAGGAGGTCTGGCACGCCGTGTGCGGGGTGACCGACGTCTCTCCCAAGCTCCGCTGAGAGCCGACAGGCGTTGGGGCGGATAAGCGTGAAGGGCCCGGGGCGGAGGGCGCGATGAAAGCCCGAGGGCGCGTGGAAGCCTGAGAGCGCGGTGAAAACCCGGGAGGGCCGAGGCCGGGGCCACGGGCCCGAAGGCGAAGGGACGGCCCGACAGACCCCGAGGGATGAGCGAGGCTCGGGGGCCGGGGGAACCAGAGGAGCCGGGAAGGACCGGTCAGGGCGGTTCCGTGAGCGGGGCGAGAAGTCTCTCCACCGAGTCGGCCGCCCGCGCGGGATCGTCGGCGCTCTCCTCGCCGTCCGGCGACCACAGGAACATCCAGCCGTCCCTGACCGGGGTGGCGAAGACGATGGTCTGCCGGTGGCTGTCCGGATGCCACACCCACAGCACCGGGGCGGTGCCCCCGAGGGTGCGGCTCGCCAGCCCTCGTTGTCGCAGTTCGGCGGCCAGGGAATCGAGATGGGCTAGGCGTTGCTGCGTGAACGCGTTGGGCACGTCGGGCACCTCGGGTCGTTTCCCCTCAGGATCACCCCAGGTCAGCCCGGTTACAACAGGTCCAGGACAATTCTTGGAAATGTCGCCTCCCGGATGGGTTCCGTACCCTCGGGGCCGTGACCCGCTGTCCGCGCACGACTGCGCCGGGCTGTACGCGAGGGCGTTTCGTGGTGGTTCGCGACTCCAGCACCGTATGGTGCCAACGGGCCGCGATCGAACAGTCGTTCGGCTATATTGAACAGGCCACCACTCGTGGCGTGCCCTCCCGAAATTGTCGGCGGCACCCCGTAGCTTTCTGGCAACCGATCCAACCCGCGACCCTTCAGGGGGCTCCCATGGCAGCTAACGACCGCGAGAAGGCGCTTGAGACCGCGCTCGCTCAGATCGAGCGGCAGTTCGGCAAGGGCTCGATCATGCGCCTGGGCGACGAGACCCGGGCACCCATCGAGGTGATCCCCACCGGCTCCATCGCGCTCGACGTCGCTCTCGGCATCGGCGGCTTCCCCCGCGGCCGCATCGTCGAGGTCTACGGTCCCGAGTCGTCCGGCAAGACCACGGTCGCCCTGCACGCGGTGGCCAACGCCCAGCGCAGCGGCGGCATCGCCGCCTTCATCGACGCCGAGCACGCCCTCGACCCCGAGTACGCCCAGAAGCTGGGCGTCGACACCGACGCGCTGCTCGTCTCCCAGCCCGACACCGGTGAGCAGGCGCTGGAGATCGCCGACATGCTGATCCGGTCCGGCGCCGTCGACCTGCTGGTCATCGACTCGGTCGCGGCCCTGGTGCCCAAGGCCGAGATCGAGGGTGAGATGGGCGACAGCCACGTCGGCCTCCAGGCCCGCCTGATGTCCCAGGCGCTGCGCAAGGTCGCCGGCGCGCTCAACAACACCGGCACCACCGCGATCTTCATCAACCAGCTCCGAGAGAAGATCGGCGTCATGTTCGGCTCGCCCGAGACCACGACCGGTGGAAAGGCGCTGAAGTTCTACGCCTCGGTCCGTCTCGACATCCGCCGCATCGAGACGCTGAAGGACGGCACCGAGGCGGTCGGCAACCGCACCCGGGTGAAGGTCGTCAAGAACAAGATGGCCCCGCCCTTCCGCGTGGCCGACTTCGACATCCTGTACGGCGTCGGCATCTCCCGCGAGGGTGGCCTGATCGACATGGGCGTCGAGCACGGCTTCGTCCGCAAGTCCGGCGCTTGGTACACCTACGAGGGTGACCAGCTGGGCCAGGGCAAGGAGAACGCGCGAAACTTCCTCAAGACCCACCCGGACATGGCGAACGAGATCGAGAAGAAGATCAAGGAGAAGCTCGGCGTCGGCCCGCGCGTCGACAGCCCGGCCGCCCCGGCACCCGCCCCCGCGGCCTCGGCTCCGGCCGCCGCGTCGGGCCGCGCCGGTGCCGCTTCGGCCTCCGCCGCCTCCGGCCGCGGCTCCAAGGCCGCGGCCGCTCCCAAGCCGGGTGACGCCTGAATCCGGGCTGATCGATGATCACGGGACCTGACTCCGGTCCGGCCGACGAGGTCGGGCCGAGAGACTGGGGGGCCTGGCCCGACGAACCTCGGGCGGGCTCACCGGGCCGGCGCGGGCGCGACCACGGCCCGTCCGTCTCCGAGGGAGGCTTTCGCGAGGAAGCCGCGGGCCCGGCGAGTGACGGGCCACGAGGCCGGAAGAGGCGTGCCTCACGGGGCGGACGGCGGTCCGGGGGCGCCACCCCGGGCTTTCCCTCCGACGGGCCTGACGGCTTCGACGGGCCTGACGGCCTCGCCGGACCTGGTGGACCCGAGGGACCCGAGGGATCTGAGGGGTTCGACGCCCTCACCGGGTCTGACGGATTCAACGGATCCGACGGAGTCGGCGGATCCGGTGGGCGACGCGGCAGGTCCGGCAGGTCCGGAGGTCGTGGTCGGCCGGGCGGGCGTGCCGGGTCCGACGGGCCGGTCGAGGAGTCCCGCGAGAGCCGGGGGGCCGGAGCCGACCCGCAGGCGGTGGCGCGGGGCATCTGCCTGCGGCTGCTCACCATGGCGCCGCGCACCCGGGCCCAGCTCGCGGAGGCGCTGCGCAAGCGCGAGGTGCCCCAGGAGGCGGCGGACGCCGTGCTGGAGCGCTTCTCCGAGGTCGGGCTCATCGACGACGAGGCGTTCGCCGCGGCATGGGTGAGTTCGCGCCACGCCGGGCGTGGTCTCGCCAGGAAGGCCCTCGCCTCGGAGCTTCGCCACCGAGGGGTGGACGAGGAGACGGTGAAGGAAGCGGTGGAGCGGCTCGACCCCGAGGAGGAGGCGGAGACCGCCCGTCGCCTCGTGCGGCGCAAGCTCTCCTCGACCCGAGGGCTGGAGCCCGCGGTCAGGACCCGCAGGCTGGCCGGCATGCTCGCCCGCAAGGGATACGGTCCCGGCCTGGCGTTTCGCGTGATCCGCGAAGTGCTTGAGGACGAAGGGGCGGAAACATCGCCATTCGCGGAAGATCAGGGCTATCCACTCGACTAGTCCAAAGCAGCTTGACAGCGGGTCTTTGCTTGCTCGTTACCTCTCTGACGCTTAATCTCAACGGCAGTGAGGAGTTACTCCGCGCAGCGCGGATTGTCATAGCGGTGTAATACGGACAAGCAAGCTTGGCGGATGAAGACGGGACGACGGACCGGCGGGAACAGCCGGTGAGTGATCCCCTCTGGGTTCACTTCGGTCCCGACGGTGCCGCCTCTTGAGCTTTCCGTGCCGTGCGTGTGACCCCTCGTGTGCCTGATATTTGCGACGCGAGGAAGGTGAGGCGCGCATGGATCCGGTCGTGGTCGTCATGTTGACAGTGACGGTTGTGGCTCTCGCCGTGATGACAGCCGTGCTGTTCGTGTTGCTGCGTCGCATCGGTGGAGCCGGGGTTCCGAAGGGCCCCACCCCCGAGCAGGAGGCCGAGGCCCAGGCCCACCTGGAGGAGGCCCGGCGCGAGGCCGCCGACATCCGGGCGAAGGCCCAGGACGACGCCGGAGAGCTGCTGCGCAAGTCGGAGACGGCGATCGAGGCCGCGGCCGAGATGCGCAAGGAGGCCGAGGCCGAGGGCAAGATCCTGAAGTACGAGCTCAAGGAGCTCCGGTCCGACCTCGAACGCAGGGAGAACCGGCTGGCGGAGCGCGAGCAGCGTCTCGACGAGGAGGCCAGGCGCCAGGCCGACCGGGCCCGCAAGCTCGCCGAGACCGAGACCGAGCTGGCCGACCGCCGCGAGGATCTCGAACGGGTCGCCGAGGAGCGCAAGACCATCCTGGAACGGGTGTCCGGCTTCACCAGCGACCAGGCCAGGGCCGAGCTGGTCAGGGAGATCGAGAACCAGGCCAAGCGCGAGGCCGCGCTGATCATCCGGGAGATCGAGGGCGAGGCGCGCAAGGAGGGCGAGAAGCGCGCCACCAAAATCGTCACGCTTGCGGTCCAGCGGGTCGCCACCGAGCAGACCGCCGAGTCCGTGGTGAGCGTCCTGCACCTGCCCGGTGACGAGATGAAGGGGCGCATCATCGGTCGCGAGGGCCGCAACATCCGGGCCTTCGAGTCGACCACCGGCGTCAACCTGATCATCGACGACACGCCGGAGGCCGTGTTGCTGTCGTGCTTCGACCCGGTCCGCCGCGAGACCGCGCGGCTGACTCTGGAGAAGCTCGTCCTCGACGGCCGCATCCATCCGCAGCGCATCGAGGAGGCCCACGAGCGCAGCAAGGCCGAGGTCCAGGAGCTGTGCGTGCGCGCGGGCGAGGACGCCCTGGTGGAGCTCGGCATCACCGACATGCACCCCGAGCTCGTCACCCTCCTCGGCCAGCTCCGTTACCGCACCTCCTACGGCCAGAACGTGCTCGGCCACCTCATCGAGTCGGCCCACATCGCCGGCATCATGGCGGCCGAGCTACGGCTCGACACGACGCTGCTCAAGCGCTGCACGCTCCTGCACGACATCGGCAAGGCCCTCACCCACGAGGTCGAGGGCAGTCACGCGCTCATCGGCGCCGAGATCGCCAGACGGTACGGCGAGCACGAGGACGTCGTCCACGCCATCGAGGCCCATCACAACGAGGTCGAGGTCAAGACCGTCGAGGCCGTCCTCACCCAGGCCGCCGACGCGATCAGCGGCGGCCGTCCCGGCGCCCGCCGCGAGTCGCTGGAGGCCTACGTCAAGCGGCTGGAGCGCCTTGAGGAGATCGCCACCTCCTACGAGGGTGTCGAGAAGGTCTTCGCCATGCAGGCGGGCCGGGAGATCAGGGTCATGGTGAAGCCCGACGCGGTCGACGACATCCAGGCCCAGGTGATCGCCCGCGACGTCGCCAAGCAGGTGGAGGAGGAGCTCACCTACCCCGGCCAGATCCGCATCACGGTCGTCCGCGAATCGCGCTCCACCGAGTTCGCCCGCTGAACCCACTGAGCCGCCGAACCCACTGAGCCCGCCGAAGCCACCGATCTCGCCGAACCGGCCGAACCCACTGAGCCCGCCGAAGCCACCGATCTCGCCGAAGCCACCGATCTCCCCGAACCGACCGAACCCACCGATCTCGCCGAACCGGCCGTACCCGCTGAGCCCGCTGAGCCCGCTGAGCCCGCCTACCCGCTCCCTCCCTCAGGAGTGGAAGATCTGCTGGTAGAAGGCGAGCTCGGTGGCCAGGGCCGCGCTACGGGTCTCGGCGCGGCGGAAGCCGTGGGCCTCCCCCTCGAACGTGAGGTAGGTGCAGGGAACGCCGCGTTCGGCGAGGGCGTCGACGAAGGCCTGCGACTGCGCCGGGGGAACCACCGGGTCGGACAGGCCCTGGAGGAGCAGCATGGGGCAGCTCACTCCCGCCACCCGGCCGACGGGCTCGCGCGAGGCGTACAGGGCCGGGTCCTCCGGGCCGATCAGCCACTCGACGTAGCGTGACTCGAAGTCGTGGGTGGTCGCGCTGAAGTTGGCGAGCGCGCTCACGCCGTAGTAGGAGACGCCTCCGGCGAACGCGTCGGACGCGCAGCAGGCCGCCATGACCGTCCAGCCGCCCGCGCTGCCGCCCCGGATCGCGATCCGTGCAGGGTCGCCCAGCCCTTCCGCCGCCAGCCACTCGGCCGCGGCGATCGCGTCCTCGACGTCGACCACGCCCCACTGGCCGCGCAGCCGCTCGCGGTAGACGCGGCCGTAGCCGGTGGAGCCGCCGTAGTTGACGTCGAGCACGCCGATGCCCCTGCTGGTGAGGAACGTCTTCTCCAGGTCGAGCGCGCCGACGCTGTTCCCGGTCGGCCCGCCGTGCACGAACACGACGTAGGGCGCGGGACCCTCGCCGCGTGCCACGGGGTTGGACGGGGGGTAGAGGAACGCGTGCACTTCGCGCCCGAACCGGCTCTCGAACTCCACCGCCCTGGCGACCGGCAGGTAGCCGGGGGCGGGCAGCTCGTTGATGTCGCGGCGGAGCGCCTCCGCCCGCCCGGTCACGGTGTCGACCCGGACGATCGACCGGGGCAGCGCCGGGCCGTACCCGATGCCGACCACGGCCCGCCCGTCGGTGGCGAGCACCGCCTCCCAGCCGCCGTAGGGCACGTCCAGATCGCTCAGCACGCCGCTGTCGGGGTCGAGGACCCCCAGCCGCAGGTCGCCCCGCCCGTGCAGGACCGCCAGGCTCCCGTCGTCCATCAGGGCGTACGGCACCGCGCCGAGCTGCCACAGCGGCCCGGCGAACTCCCGCTCCTCCGGGTGGAGCGCCCTCGGCGAGGTGCCGTGCATCCCGACCAGGTAGAGGTTCCACCAGCCCGACCAGTCGGAGATCAGATAGAGGTTCTCCTCGTCACGCCACTGCGGGGCGAGCACCGACTCGGAGGGGCCGCCCTTGACCTTCCAGGAGGTGCCGTCGGACAGCCGGGAGATCCACAGCTCGGTGCCGTTCCACGGCATCCGGGGGTGGTCCCAGCAGATGAAGGCCAGGTGCTCGCCGTCGGGGGAGAGGGCGGGGGAGGCGTAGAAGTCGTGCCCGCCGGCCCGCTCGCGCGGCTCGCCCTCGCCGGACAGCGGGATGGACACGATCGACCGGCTCACCCGGCCGCCGTCGTGGCGCTCCCTGACGCACCAGATCTGCCCGTCACGGACGACCAGGTCCGCGTAGCGCAGGGCCGTCGGCTCCTCGGGCTCCGGCGTGAGCGGCCTGGGCTCGCCCCCGGTGGGCAGCAGGTAGAGCCGCTGGTCGACGAAGTTGGCGAACACCACGCCCTCGCCGGGCACCACGGCGTACGAGCGCCCGCCGTACTCGTGGACCCTGGTCCTGGCGCTCCACGGCGCGCTCAGCAGCTCGCGCTGGGCGCCGTCGGCGCCGCGGTGCACGATGGTGGTCCGCCCGCCCTCGGCGGGACGGTCCTCGGTCCACCAGACCTCGTCGCCGAGCACCGTCGGGTATCCGAGGCGCAGCCCGGAACGGGCGACGTCGGAGGTGGAGACCGGCGACGGCCAGGTGGCGTACGGCAGGACGACCTGCTCGGGGGACATGGCGCAATCCTGCCCGATAACCCGCCGCGTGTCGCCGGTATCACGCTCGCGTCACCCGAGATATGCCGCCGGTGAACCCTGTGGGCCGTGAGATCGGGGGGAATGGTGAGATGAGAGCCGTTAGTCCGGTTTCTAGCCGAAGGTCGACCTGCGGCTGGTTTCACGGTGGAAGGTCCGTGACCCCTGGGACCCCCATGACCCCTGGGACCCCATGACCCCTGGCCCCCCATGATCCCGTGACCCCACGACCCCGGGCGGGAGCTTCCGGCACGCGAAAGGGCGGCCACCGGATCCGGTGACCGCCCTTCGAGCGCGCCGCTTCTACGGTGCGGGGGTCGTGGGGGTGCCGAGGCCGCCCTCGACCGCCGTCGGCGAGTCGGGCCGGGCGATCGGCTTGGCCGCGGTCTTCCTGCTGCGACGGCTCCGCCGCTCCAGCCAGGTGGCGACGGCGCCCACCATCACGTTGATGATGATGTAGATGATCGCGATGACGATCACAGCGGGGATGATGTTGTTGAAGTTGGAGGGCAGCACGCGCGCCCCCGCGTTCAGCAGGTCCTCGAACGACACGATGAAGCCCAGGGCGGTGTCCTTCAGGAGCACCACCAGCTGCGCCACGATCGCCGGCATCATCACCGTGACCGCCTGCGGCAGCAGGATCATCCGCATCACCTGGCCCGGACGCATGCCGACCGCCAGCGCGGCCTCGCTCTGCCCCCGAGGGATGGACAGGATGCCCGCCCGTACGATCTCCGCCAGCACCGAGCCGTTGTACAGGACCAGGCCGATCACCACCGCCCAGAACGGCGTCACGGTGAGCCCGAAGACCGCGCTCCCGCCGAACATCACCGCGAAGATCATGATCAGCAGCGGGATCGCCCGGAAGAACTCGACGATCGCGCCCGAGGCGCGGCGGATCCAGGCGTTCGTCGAGAGCCGGCCGATGCCGAAGACGAACCCGAACGGCACCGCGATCACCGCGGCCACCGCGGCCGCGGTGAGCGTGTTCACCAGGCCGGGCAGAATCAGGTTGATCCACACGTCGCCGCGCAGGAACGGCGTCCACAGATCGGCGCTGAGCTGGTTCTTCTCGTCGAGCTTGGTCACCATCACGTACGCCGCGAACAGCACGGCGAGGACGACCAGCACGGTGAGCACGTTGTTGCGTATCCGGGCCTTGGGGCCGGGGATGTCGTACAGGACGCTGACGCGTTCGGAGCTCTCGGCGCGCCGCTTGCGCGCCGGGGGCCGCTCGGTGGTGGTCACCGCGGTCATCGGACCACCGCCAGGCGCTTGGCGAGCCAGCCGAACAGCAGTCCGGTCGGCAGGGTCAGGATCAGGAAGCCCAGCGCGAACCCGGCGAAGATCTGGATGACCGCGTCGCCGTGCGCCTCGAACAGCGTCTTCATGGTCAGGGACGCCTCACCCACCCCGATGGCCGCGGCGATCGTGGTGTTCTTGGTCAACGCGATCAGGATGCTGCCCAGCGGGGCGATCACCGCGCGGAACGCCTGGGGCAGCACGATCAGCCTCAGGTTCTGGCCGAACGTGAGCCCGATGGCGCGGGCCGCCTCCGCCTGGCCGACCGGGACCGTGTTGATCCCGGCCCGGATCGCCTCGCAGACGAACGCCGCCGTGTAGGCGGACAGCCCGATGATGGAGAGCCACAGGTAGTTGACGGACAGGCTCTCGGAGAACGAGACGTCCAGGACGAGGCCGAGGCCGAGGCCGCAGAACACGATCACCAGGGTGAGCGGGGTGTTCCGCAGGACGTTCACGTACGCCGTGCCGATCCCGCGCAGGATCGGCAGCGGGCTCACCCGCATGCCCGCGAGGATCGTCCCGAGCACGAGCGCGACCAGCCCACTGGCGAGGGTGAGCCGGATGGTCAACCAGAAAGCGTCAAGGATGACCGGGAATTCTTCGAAGAGTGCCTGCACTCATCCCTCCAAGGTCACGGGCCGGGACGTTCGCACGCCCCGGCCCAGGTCGTGACCGAATCAGTAGCGCTCGACAGCCGGCGGGGTGGTGAAGAACTTCCCGAACTCACCGAAGTTGGCGTCGATGGCCTTCTTCCAGGCGCCGTCCTTGAACATCTTCTCCACGGCCGCGTTGACCTTGTCGCGGGTCTCCTTGTCCTCCAGCTTCAGGCCGATGCCGTACTTCTCCTCGGAGAAGGGCTTGCCGACGAGGCGGAACTTGCCGGGGGACTGGGTGGCGAAGCCGGCCAGGATCGTCGCGTCGGTGGAGATCGCGTCGACCTGCTTGTTCTCCAGCAGCGGCAGGCAGGCGCCGTAGCCCTGCTGCTCGGTGAGGAAGCCGCTCTTCCACTCGTCGCCGAACTTCTCGACCAGGCGGGCGGGGGAGGAGGAACCCTGGGCGCCACAGACCTTCTTGGTCTTGAGGTCCTCGACGCTGTTGATCGTGGTGTCGTCCGCCCGGGTCAGGATGTCCTGGCCGGTGACCAGGTACGGGCCGGCGAAGGCGACCTTCTTCTTGCGGTCGTCGGTGATCGAGTAGGTGGCGATCACAGCGTTGACCTGGCCCTGCTGGATGAAGGACTCGCGGTTGGCCGAGATGGCCTCCTTGAACTCGATCTTGTCGTCCGCGTAGCCGAGCTCCTTGGCGACATACCTGGCCACGTCGACGTCGAAGCCCTTGAAGGAGCCGTCGGGCTGCTTCTGGCCGAGACCGGGCTGGTCGACCTTGATGCCCACGACGAACTTGTCGCTTCCGCTGCCACCGCCGTCACCGCACGCGGTCAGACCGGCCATCGCCGCCGCGGCCGCGATCACCACGGCTCCAATACGACGTACACGCATTCTTGCTACCTCGTCTTTCGTCAGGGACATATCAGGGGTGGAGCAGAGCCGTCAGTGAGTGAGGATCTTGGAGAGGAAGTCCTTGGCCCGGCCGGTCCTGGCGTTGGTGAAGAACTCCTCGGGGGTGTTCTCCTCCACGATCTGGCCCTCCGCCATGAACACCACGCGGTTCGCCGCGCGGCGGGCGAAGCCCATCTCGTGGGTGACGACCATCATCGTCATGCCCTCCTGGGCGAGACCGATCATGACGTCGAGCACCTCCTGGACCATCTCCGGGTCGAGCGCCGAGGTCGGCTCGTCGAACAGGATCATCTTGGGGTCCATGGCCAGGGCGCGGGCGATCGCCACGCGTTGCTGCTGGCCTCCCGAGAGCTGCGCGGGATACTTCGACGCCTGGGCGCCGATGCCGACCCGCTCCAGCAACTCCATTCCGCGTCGCTCCGCCTCGCCCTTCGCGATGCCCCGGACCTTGATCGGCCCGAGGGTGACGTTCTCGAGGATCGTCTTGTGGGCGAACAGGTTGAAGGACTGGAACACCATCCCGACCTCGGACCTGAGCTTGGCCAGGGTCTTGCCCTCCACGGCGAGCGGCTGCCCGTCGAAGGTGATGGTCCCCTCGTCGATGGCCTCCAGCCGGTTGATCGTCCGGCAGAGGGTCGACTTGCCGCCGCCCGATGGGCCGATGACGACGAGGACCTCGCCGCGGGAGATCGTCAGATTGATGTCCCGAAGGACGTGCAGGCTGCCGAAGTGCTTGTTGACGCCTTCAAGCACGACCAGAGGAGTCTTGTCCCCGTTCTCCGTCATGGTGGACAACGTAATTCTGTAAAGGGCACCTGGGGCTAACCCTGCGGTACCGATCAGATCACGGCCTGCTCACGCCTTGATCATCGGACCCTGCCCAGCGTAGCCGGGTCGAGGGTGAGTTTGAAGGGTTCTGTCAGCTCCACGGTCGTCCCGGCGGCGACGCGGTGGATGAGCTGGTACTCGTCGTTCTCGTCGAGCGCGTAGGTGAAGATCACCGGAAGCGCGTCGGATCCTCGCCCTCGGAACGGATTCATCTCGATACGCCAGAAGTGGGAGATGCCGACCTCCGCGTATTTCGTGTGTTTGATGATCCGATCCGTGGCCGTGGTGGACTTGGAGACTATCTCCACCACCAGGTGGACCCACTCGGGCCGCGCGACCTCCGCGCCCTCTTCGAAGGGCGCCGCCTCCACCACCATCAGATCGGGAATGACGCCGGGCTTGCGATCCAGAAGGAGGCCCGTCGCGGTGACGGGGATCAGATTCTCCGGCGTCACCGTCTCCAGGTAGGTCTGGAGACGGTCTCCGATGCGCTGGTGCCTGAATGGTGGAGCGGGGGACACGATGAGGCTCCCGTCGATGAGCTCGTAGCGACCGCCGTCGTCTCGCGAGTTGAGCTCGGACCATTCGTCGAAGCTGAGTTCGCCGGGAGTTTCCCAGATGACCGTTTTCGGCACTGCCTTCTTGCGGGGCTTCTCGCGCGGCTTCTTGACGGGCTTCTTGGCCTTCACCGGGGCCTCCGAGGTCTGCACGAGCATCGCCATCGTGGCTCACCACTCTCAGCTGTCGGTCGAGTCCTAATTCTCGCATGCGGCTTTGGAGCCCCACCTTAGCGAAGTGATTGACTTTGAGTGACTTAATGATTACGGGGAGTTCGACGGGGTGGGGGCGTACCTGAAGGTTCGGCGGAGCGCCTACCCTTGTCGTGAGATGACTGCCACCGTGGAGAGCGCCCGCACGTACGAGGTCCGTACCTATGGGTGCCAGATGAACGTGCACGACTCCGAGCGCCTGTCGGGCCTCCTGGAGGACGCCGGATACGTCCCGGCCGCCCAGGGGGAGACGGCCGACGTGGTCGTGTTCAACACCTGTGCCGTACGTGAGAACGCCGACAACAAGCTCTACGGCAACCTCGGCCACCTGCGCCCCTCGAAGGTGGGCAACCCCGGCATGCAGATCGCCGTGGGCGGCTGCCTGGCGCAGAAGGACCAGGGGGAGATCGTCCGCAGGGCGCCCTGGGTGGACGTGGTGTTCGGCACCCACAACATCGGCTCGCTGCCGGTGCTGCTGGAGCGGGCGCGCGTCCAGCGGGAGGCCCAGGTCGAGATCAAGGAATCCCTGGAGACCTTCCCGAGCACGCTGCCGACCAAGCGCGAGTCCGCCTACGCCGCCTGGGTCTCGGTCTCGGTGGGGTGCAACAACACCTGCACGTTCTGCATCGTGCCCGCCCTGCGCGGCAAGGAGAAGGACCGTCGCCCCGGCGACGTCCTCAACGAGGTGCGCACCCTGGTCGACCAGGGCGTGCTGGAGATCACCCTCCTCGGCCAGAACGTCAACACCTACGGCGTGGAGTTCGGCGACCGGCTCGCCTTCGGCAAGCTGCTGCGGGCCTGCGGCGACATCGAGGGGCTGGAGCGGGTCCGCTTCACCAGCCCGCACCCGGCGGCGTTCACCGACGACGTCATCGCGGCCATGGCCGAGACGCCCAACGTGATGCACCAGCTCCACATGCCGCTGCAGTCGGGCTCCGACCGGGTCCTCAAGGCCATGCGCCGCTCCTACCGGGCCGAGCGCTACCTGGGCATCATCGAGCGGGTCCGCGCGGCCATGCCCGACGCGGCGATCTCCACCGACATCATCGTGGGCTTCCCCGGCGAGACCGAGGAGGACTTCCAGGGCACCCTCGACGTGGTGCGCGAGTCGCGGTTCGCCAACGCCTTCACGTTCCAGTACTCCATCCGGCCCGGCACCCCCGCCGCCACCATGGACCACCAGGTTCCCAAGGAGGTCGTGCAGGAGCGCTACGAGAGGCTCGTCGCCCTGCAGACCGAGATCTCCTGGGCGGAGAACAAGAAGCAGGTCGGCCGGACGCTCGACGTGCTGGTGGCCGAGGGTGAGGGCCGCAAGGACGAGGCGACCCACCGCATGTCCGGCCGGGCCCCCGACAACCGCCTGGTGCACTTCGCCCCCGGCGCCGAGGCCCCGCGCCCCGGTGACGTGGTGAGCGCCGAGGTCACGTACGCGGCGCCGCACCACCTGGTCGCCGACGGTCCCGCGCTGAGGCTGCGCCGCACCCGCGCGGGCGACGCCTGGGAGGCCCGCCAGGGCGCCCCGGCCGGAGCCCCCGGTCCCGGGGTCATGCTCGGCATGCCCTCGATCGGCCGTCCCGCCCCGCTCCCCGAGGCTTCGGGCTGCTCCGTCTCCTGAGATCCCGCCCTTCGTACGCCCCGCCGGAAACGCCTCTCCCGAGTTTTCTCCTCTGGTTCGGGAGAGGTCTTCCGGGAGCCGTTCGGAGGTGCTCCTCCGTGTGACGCCTCCCAAGATCGAAAGTCCGGGATCCCCTGTGGCGACGGCGATTCCGGCGGTGTCACCGTCCCTGCCAGGGGGTATGCGCGCGGCGCCGTCACGGGTTCCCTAAAGGATGATATTTCGTGATTCGCCTGTGATTGATGTGCAAGCGTTTCCCTGCTGTGGCTACTGTGGTTTGGCACCCTCGGAAGCCGTGGAGGTTTCCCCCCGAGAGCCGCAGGGAGTTTTTCCTCATGCACGTCCCTCCATCTCCGAACAGTCCCGGAGAACCAGAGATCCTCACCGGCCCCGCCGATGAGCCCAGGAAGCCCCGCAAGCGCAAGCCCCAGCGGATGAACGGCCTGGCCATAGCCGTCTTCTCCGTCCTCGCCGCCGCCCTCCTGGGCGGGGGCGCCGTCTTCGCCTTCATGAACGCCGGACGCGACGACCCCCGGCTGCCGCCGGCACCGGACAGCGCCCAGGAGACCTCCCAGGAGGCCGGGCCGGACCGGAACCCGCCGCAGCCCGGGAAGCAGGAGCCGGAGAAGGGGGCGGACGCCGCCTCCGGAGGCGGCGGCACCGGCACCGGCTCCGGCAATGACGCCGACACCGACACCGACACCGGCACCGGTAGCGGCTCGGGCTCGGGCGGGGCGGACGAGAGCGGGCCCGGAGGCGAGTCGGCCGCCGGGCAGCCCTCGAAGAACAAGCCGTCGAAGCAGCCGCAGAGCGGACAGCAGGACTCCCCCGAGGACGACCCCGCCGGATACGTGCATCCCCAGGGGCCCGTCGGCGGCTACTGACCGGGATCCGCCGGAGGCGACCGGCGCGCGCGGGGTACGGTGAGCGGATCACCGTGCCCCGGCGCGTTTCCACACCCCACGCGGCCGCTGTCCCGTACGGTCGCTGTCCCGCCCGTACGGCCGTCATCCCGTACGGCCGTCATACCGTGGAGCCGTCATCCCGTATGGCCGTTCTCGCCGGGAGACGGAGGGCGGTTCCCGGGGAGGGCTCCGTTAGTCTGGCGAGGTGCTTGTCGCCGCGGCCGTGTGCCCGCATCCTCCGCTGCTGGTCCCCGAGCTGGCCGGGGCCGCGGCCCCGGAGCTCGACGACCTCAGGACGGCCTGCTCGGCCGCTGTCGGGGGGCTGCGCGACGCCGGGGCCGACGAGATCGTGGTGGTGGGAGGCGCGGATCGGAGCGCGGCGTACGGCGCGGAGGCCGCCGGGAGCCTCGCGCCCTGGGGCGTCGACGTCCGGAGCGGCGAGGGGGAGCCCGTCCTGCCGCTGTCCCTGACGATCGGCCGTCGGCTCCTCGAAAGGGAACGCCTGGCGGCCTCGGGATTCCACGCGATCTCCTTCGACGCGACCCCGGGGGAGTGCGCGGCCCTGGGGGAGCGGCTCGCGGCCACGGCGGGCCGCGTGGCGATGCTCGTCATGGCCGACGGCTCGGCCTGCCTCACCGAGAAGTCCCCCGGATACCTGGACCCGCGCGCGAAACCGTACGACAGGGCGATCGTCGAGGCGCTCGCCCGCGCGGAGGTCCCGGCGCTGGACCCCGTGGAGGCCGCCGAGCTGTGGGTGGCGGGCCGCGCGGCCCTGCAGGTTCTCGGCGGGACGGGAACCGGGAGCGGGAACGGAAGCGGGAACGGGGGAGGCCTGCGCGGCGAGCTCCTCTACGACGAGGCGCCCTACGGCGTCGGCTACTTCGCCGTCCGCTGGACGGAGTGATCCGGCCGCGGTGGCCACTGTGGCGGATGAGGTGGAAAACCCGGGAAGCCGGAAGGAGGCACGAGAGCGATGGCGGGAAGCGTGGCGTTCGGGAGTGTTCCGACGCGGTTGGGGGACATGGTCGTCGCCGTGACCGAGGACGGGGTGGCGAGTGTGGGATGGGGTGACCTGTCACGCTTCAGGGCCCGCCTGCTCGACCGGCTCGGGCTGGAGGAGGCGGACGACCCCGGCAGGACGGCGGCCGTGCTCGGCGAGCTGGACGACTACTACGAGGGCAGGCTGAAGGTCTTCCAGGCGCCGGTGGACTGGCGGCTGACCTCGCCGGTGCAGCGCAGGGTGCTCGGCACGCTCCACGAGACGGTCCCGTACGGCAAGGTGGTGACCTACGGCGAGCTGGCGGCCCGCAGCGGGACGGGTGTTCCGGCGCGGGCCATCGGGTCGATCATGGGAGCCAACCCGGTCCCCGTCATCGTGCCGTGCCACCGGGTGGTCGCCGGGAACGGGCTCGGCGGGTTCAGCGGTGGCGACGGCGTGGAGTCGAAACGCTGGCTGCTGACCCTGGAGGGCTACCTGCAGCCGATGCTCGACTGGGACTGACCGGGACCGGGGCCGGGATCGGCCTCGCCGGTCGCCTACGGTCCGTAGGGCGGCGGCGTGGTGCCGGGCTGGCCGGGACCGGAGGTGCCGTCGTCCCGGCCGGAAGGCGTGGAGCGTCCGGGCGCGGGTGTCGTGCCCGGCTGGGCGGTGCCCGATGTCGTGTCCGGTCGGGTGGTGTCCGGCTCGTCGATCTTGTCGGCCATCTCCCTGGCCTTCCGCGCGGCGGTGTCGATGTGCCGGGCGTGCTTTCCGCCCAATCTCCTCCTGGCGATCTGTTCCGCCTTGTCGATGCCCTGTTTGGCGAGTTCTTCGGTCTTGGCGTTGCCGCCCAGCATGTTCTTGACCTTGTCGAGGATCGACATGGTGAATCCCCCAATTCCGATGCGAGGACGCATCGCCTCTCACCCATACCCGGGGAGTTGGCAGACTTACCCCGTGCCTCAGCTACCCGTCATCGCCGTCGTCGGCCCGACCGCGGCCGGAAAGTCCGACCTGGCCGTGGATCTCGCCCTCGAACTGGGGGGCGAGGTGATCAATACCGACTCCATGCAGCTTTACCAAGGAATGGACATCGGGACGGCGAAACTCTCCGTGGCGGAGCGCAGGGGAGTGCCCCACCACCTGCTGGACATCTGGGACGTGACCAGGGCCGCCAGCGTGGCCGAGTACCAGTCGCTGGCCCGGCCGATCATCGACGGCCTGCGGGCCGAGGAGACCGTGCCGATCCTGGTGGGCGGATCCGGGCTGTACGTTCGGGCCGCCCTGGACGACCTGGAGTTCCCCGGCACCGACCCGGAGGTCCGCGCCCGGCTGGAGTCCGAACTCGACCTGCGCGGCCCCGGCCCGCTGTACGAGCGGCTCCGCGAGCGCGACCCGAAGGCCGCCGGGACCATCCTTCCGACCAACGGGCGCAGGATCGTCCGGGCCCTGGAGGTCATCGAGATCTCCGGACGGCCGTTCTCGGCCACGATGCCGTCGTACGACGCCGTATACGACAGCGTCCAGCTGGGGGTCGAGGTGCCCAGGGAGGTGCTGGACGCCCGGGTCGAGGCGCGGGTCGACCGCATGTGGCGGGCCGGGCTGGTCGACGAGGTCAGGGAACTGGCCGCGCGCGGGCTCGCCGAGGGCCGTACGGCCAGCCGGGCCCTCGGGTACGCGCAGGTGCTGAGCTTCCTCGGCGGTGAGTGCACCGAGGAGGAGGCGAGGCAGGAGACGGTACGGGCGACGCGCAGGTTCGTCCGCCGCCAGGAGTCGTGGTTCCGCCGCGATCCCCGCGTGATCTGGCTCCCCCAGCGGGAACCGGACCTCCTGGGTCGCGCGCTCGCCGCGATTCGCGGTTGACCGCCCCCCGGGCCACTCCCCAGACCACCCCCCGGACGGGTGACCGGTGAGCGGCGGGTAGTGGGCGGCGGGGGGCGGGGAAGTGTCTGGATAGAGTTGGTCCCATGCGATTCGCGAAGGGGCACGGCACCGAGAACGACTTCGTCATCCTCCCCGATCCGGACGGTGAGCTGGAGTTGTCCGCGACGACCGTGGCGGCGTTGTGCGACCGGCGTGCGGGGATCGGCGCCGACGGCGTGCTGCGCGTGACCCGGACGAAGCTCAGCCCGGAGGTGTCCGGCCAGGCGGGCGAGGCCGAGTGGTTCATGGACTACCGCAACGCCGACGGCGGCGTCGCCGAGATGTGCGGCAACGGGACGCGGGTCTTCGCCCGCTACCTTGTCGACACCGGCCTCGCCGCGCCGGGGGAGTTCGGCATCGCGACCAGGGGCGGCGTCAAGCGGGTGCGGCTGGCGGAGACGGGTGACGTGACCGTCGAGATGGGCCCGCCCCGGGTCCTGGGGTCGAGCCGCACGACCGTCGCGGGCCACGAGTACGAGGGTCTCCACGTCGACATGGGCAACCCCCACCTGGCCTGCGTCATCGGCGACCCGGTGGCCCAGCTCGACCTGAGTCACCAGCCCGCGTTCGACCCCGAGGTGTTCCCGAGCGGGGTCAACATCGAGCTGCTCAACCCGGTGGGCCCGCGCCGGGTCGTCATGCGGGTCTTCGAGCGCGGCTCGGGCGAGACCAGGTCCTGCGGCACCGGCGCGGTCGCCTCGGCCGTGGCGGCCGCGCGGCTGACCGGTGAGACCAGCGGCACCTGGGCGGTGGAGGTGCTCGGCGGCACCGTCACCGTCACCCTCGACGAGCACACCAGCTACCTGGCTGGTCCGGCCGTCCTGGTCGCGTCCGGCGAGATCACGCTCTGAGGCGTACACGAGACCTCGGCCTCCTCCCGGCCGCGTCCGGGGGGCTCAGGCTCCGCAGCACGCACCGGACCCCGGCTTCCTTCCGGTCGTGTCCGGTGGGCGCAGGTTCCGGGTCGCGTGCGTGAGCCTCGCTTTCCTCCCGGCCGCGTCCGGCGACGTGACGCTCCGGGCCGTGCGCGTCGACCCGGCCTCTCCGCGACCCGCGCGGTGTCGCCATGAGCCCATTGCGTCCGTCTTGTGCCCGTCGTGAACGCGTCGCGTTCGTCGTGAGTCCGTCGTGTCCTCGTGCCCGTCGTGGACGCCTCGCGTCCGCCATGAGCCCGTCGTGTCCTCGTGCCCGTCGTGAACGCGTCATGTTCGTCGTGAGCGTGTCGTGTCCGCCGAGGTCACGCTCAGGGGCGTACGGGTGAATCTTCCGTGACCCCCGCGGTGTCGCGGTGGGGTCCGCGTCCGGCGGGATCGCGCTCGTCCGCACGTGCGCGAGGCCATAGCGTGAGGCCTCGGCGTCGCACGGGATCGTCAAGCTGTTTGGGGCATGCTCCCCGACCTGGCAGACTGACGTCTCATGGACGTGGACATCTGGGCTTGGGTGGGCGACACCCAGCGGCAACTGCATGAAGCAGGTAACACCGGTCTGGCTATGGCGATCGGAGACGTGCCCGCGCAGGCGCTGGAAGGCCGGTACGCGCAGCTCGACGTGCTCGCGCCGGCCATCGCGCAGCAGGCGGAGAACCTGCGGCTGCCCTGGCTGGAGTTCTACGCCCGCTACTGGCACCTGATCGGCCGCGTCGGCGACCGCGCGCAGGGGACGGTCGCGATCGCCGACGCCGAGACGCTGGTGGAGTTCACCAAGCGGGAGGACGTACGGGAGTGCCCGGCCGTGCCCGGCGCCGTCGTGGCGCTGGCCATCGCGCGGGCGAACGCCGACGGTCCCGGTTACGCCGCCGAGCGGCTGGCCGCGCTCTCGGCCCTGGACGTCGAGCCCGACTCGCTCGCCTTCGCCTCCGTCGCCGAGCACCACGTCGCGGCGCTGGTCGACGCGGGCCGTGCCGACGAGGCCGTCACGCACGCAGAGACCGCGGTGGCGGCGCTGGGCGGCGCGGGCCGCGAGGCGAGCTGGGAGCTGGGGGCCGCCTCGGCCCGCGCGCTGCTGGCCGCCGGCCGCGCCGAGGACGCGCTCACCGCGCTCGACGCCGCGACCGGTTTCAAGCCCGACGACCCGGTGGCCAAGGAGCACCGCGAGGGAGTGCTCCGCGCGCTCGTGCTCGCCACCCTCGGCCGCGTGCAGGAGTCCGTCGACGCCCTGCCAGACCTCGACGTGGTGGGCGACCACCCCCGCGTCTGGGTGGAGTGGTCGCACGCCATCCGCGCGCTCGCCGGAACGGCACAGATCACCAACACCTGGCAGCTGGGCCGGGTGCTCAAGCAGTGGATCGACTACTTCGCCATGATGGGCGGCTACCGCGCCCGGGTCGAGCTGGCGCTCGTCGCCGGGCACCTGGCGGTCGCGCGCCAGGGGATCTGGCAGGCGCGCCTGCTGGCCGACCTGGCGGAGTCGGCGTCCGGTGAGCTCAGGAACCCCGGTGACGTCGCCAAGCGGGTCGCCGAGCTGCGCGCCGCCGCGGACGACGCCACCGCGCTTCCGGCCCCGAGCCCCGAGGCCGAGCTGGTCGGCGCCTTCGACGCCGCCGACGGCTTCAACGCCGACCCGGAGCGCTGGGTGGGCTGGCTGACCCCGCTGTCCGGCCGTGACGTGGAGGCCACCCGGCGCCACACCACCACGCTGGGCTTCCTCGGTTACCCGGCCAGGGGCGCCGACATCTACTGGACCATGCTGGTCGAGTCCGGCGACATCGAGAACGCCGACCCGCAGGACGCCGCGTACCTCAGCGGCCTGCTGGTCGAGGCCCGCCAGGACGAGCGGCTGGAGCAGGTGGCCGAGCGGCTGCCCGCCGCGCAGCGACACCTGGCCCTGGGCCGCCTGTACACCGCGCGGGAGCGCTGGGAGCAGGCGGCGGCCGAGGGAGAGGCGGCGGCCGCCGCGGGCGGCGGCATCGAGGCGACCCGCCTGTGGTCGGCCGCGGCGCAGCAGCTCGGCGACAACGCCAAGGGGGCGAGCATCCTGCGCGACCTCCTCGACTCCGGGGAGATCGAGCCGCAGGACGTCTGGCGGATGGTCGTCATGGCGACGGCCGCCGAGGACTGGGAGACCGTCCGCCTCGGTGCCGCCAAGATCGGGATGCCGCTGCAGTCGAGCGAGGGGCCGATCGAGGAGGAGATGGGCCTGGTGCGCATCATCCTTCCCGCCCCCGACGGCAGCCAGCGCCAGGTCCTGAGCGTGCGCACCGGCCCCGCGACCGCGCGCCTGGCCATCCCGCAGCCTCCCGGCATGGAGTACAACGCCGGTGACCTGGTCGTCTTCGAGCCGCAGCTGCTCGAGCCGATCCCGGAGAGCGCCGAGGAGCAGGAGAACTTCGTCCCGCCCTTCGCCGCGGTCAGCATGCTCCGCCCGGGTGGCTACACCAGCTGGTTCTTCGACGGCGCCGCTCCCAGCCAGGCCGACTGGACGGAGTTCAACGACGTCATGGCCGAGCGCGGCTGGCCGATGTGGGTCTACAGCGACGACAACTACACCGTGAACCACCCGACCTCGGGCGAGCCGCTGCCCGGCGTGTTCGGCTGGATCGCGGTCCCGCCGGACGTCAGCCCGGTCGAGCTCGACGCGCTTCTCGACGACGCCACCGAGCGCTGGGTGCACCCGCTGGCCTGGCTCGACCTGGCCAAGGCCGTCGACGTCGAGGTGGAGCGGCACGAGAGGATCACCAAGGAGTACGGCCTGTAGGACGGGCTCGCCACGGCCGCGCCCGGCGGGGCGCGCCGTCCGTGGCCGGGGAAGCCGTGCCCCTTCGTGAACCGCCCGGATCATCGGAGACACAGGACGCCGCGTCGCCCGTGAGGGACACCCCTCACGGGCGATTCTCGTCGCGGTCACTAGAATCTCATTCGGCGCATTGGGTGGACGAAGGAGGATCCGGATGCTGGAACGATTCCGGCTGGACGGC
Source organism: Streptosporangium sp. NPDC002721 (assembly GCF_042888905.1). Taxonomy (NCBI): domain Bacteria; kingdom Bacillati; phylum Actinomycetota; class Actinomycetes; order Streptosporangiales; family Streptosporangiaceae; genus Streptosporangium; species Streptosporangium sp. NPDC002721. Next base: position 100,556 of record NZ_JBIAQI010000007.1, on the reverse strand, counting down.
AAGGTCGCGATCGTCACCGGCGCGTCCTCGGGGCTGGGGGTGGCGTTCGCGAGGGGCCTGGCCGAGGCGGGCGCGGACATCGTGATCGGTGCCCGAAGGAAGGACCGCCTGGAGGAGACCCGCGTCCTGGTCGAGGAGACCGGCAGGCGATGCGTGGCCCTCGTCACCGACGTGACCAGGCCGGAGGACTGCCAGGCACTGGCCGAGGCGGCGGTGGCCGAGCTGGGCGCGGTGGACATCCTGATCAACAACGCGGGTGTGGGCTCGGCGGTCCCGGCGCTGAAGGAGACGCCCGAGCAGTTCCGGCAGGTCGTGGACATCAACCTGCACGGCACCTACTGGATGGCGCAGGCCTGCGCCAGGCTCATGAGGCCGGGCTCCTCGATCGTCAACGTCGGGAGCATCCTGGGCGAGACGACCGCCGGGCTGCCGCAGGCCGCCTACAGCGCCTCCAAGGCGGGGGTCGTCGGCCTCACGCGCGATCTCGCCCAGCAGTGGACGGGCCGGCGCGGCATCCGGGTCAACTGTGTCGAGCCGGGTTTCTTCGCCTCGGAGATGACCGACCAGTACGCCGAGAGCTATCTGGGCTGGCAGCTTGAGCACCGGGTGCTGATGAAGCGCCCCGGCGACCCGGCCGAGCTCGTCGCCGCCGCGATCTTCCTCGCCTCGGACGCCGCCTCGTACGTCACCGGTGCGGTGATCCCGGTCGACGGCGGGATCCTGATCACCTGATCACGGTGGTGGGGGAGACCTCCTCCCCGGGGGCCGGGTGATCGGCCGCGCGGGGAGGAGGGGGCGGTGGCGCGTCGGCGTCAGGGGAGCCAGTCGACGGCGTCGACGGTGTCATTGGTCTCCAGCGACTCCTCCAGCGAGTGGTAGGGCGGCAGGATGCGATCGGTGCCGGAGTGGTCGATCAGCCGGACGGAGTAGCCGGTGTTGTTGATCCACGACGAGACGTTGTTCGCGGCGGTGGAGGTGGGGGTGCCCGGCATCGGCACCTCGCTCAGGTCGGTCGGGTAACCGGCGGGAACGCTGTATCCCGGCCCGCTGAAGCCGTAGTCGCGGTAGAGGCAGAGGCTGTTGAAGGCGCACTCGACGTTGTCGTCGAGCTGGACCACCCGCGGGGGCGGGGCGGGGAGCCGCGGCTCGGCCGCCGGGGCCGAGGAGGCCGCGGCGGACCCGGACCCGGACCCGGAGACCAGGATCAGGGTGGCCGCGGCACCGGCCAGCCCCGTCAGGGTTCGTACGAGGTGGGGACGACGCGATGAGATCTGCCTCACGCGAATCCTCTCCGTAGCGAATTGCTCACCGATTGTGAGCGCTCCTGGTCATTAGAACACCATCACTTTACGTAGTCGATAGTCGCGTTGAGTGAATATTCGAGGGCGCGCGTTTTCCGGAGATCCGGGCCCTTCGTCTTCGGGTGGAGCGGCCTTGATGGCCTTTGTGCAGGTCAAGTGAGAGATGTCGTTAAGGCGTAGATTGATGGGCCGGGAATTTCCTCGTTCCCCCAAAGACTGCTTGAGGCTTTTAAGATTGAGAACGGTATCTGGGGTAATTTGCCGCTTCAGAGAGTGACGCGCGTGAGAGGTGGCAGGGTGCGGGCTTCGCTGGTACGAGGTGTGGTCGTCGCGACGATCGCGTTCACGGTGGCGGGCTGCGGCCCGGTGCCGGGCGATGGTGTGGACGACGGGACGCGGTCCTCCGGCGGGGGGCAGTCGGCGTCCGAGGCGCTCAAGGACCTGAAGAAGCTCGAGGTCAAGGGACGCGCCTCGATGACCGGGTTCGACCGCGACGAATTCGGTCCCGCCTGGTCGGACGTCGACGGGAACGGTTGTGACACCCGCAACGACATTCTCATTCGCGACCTCAAGGAAGAGGTCTTCAAGAAGGGCGAGGACGGCTGCGTCGTGCAGTCCGGAATTCTCGAGGACCCGTACAGCGGCAAGACCATCAAGTTCGAGCGCGGGACGCGGACCAGCATGGCGGTGCAGATCGACCATGTGATCGCGCTCGCCGACGCCTGGCAGAAGGGCGCCCAGCAGTGGTCCGCCTCGAAGCGGAGGGAACTCGCCAACGACCCGCTGAACCTGCTGGCCGTGGACGGGCCGCTGAACGGCCAGAAGGGCGCCGGAGACGCGGCGACCTGGCTGCCGCCGCGCCGCGCCTACCGGTGCCCCTATGTCGAGCGTCAGATCAAGGTGAAGGTCAAGTACGACCTGTGGGTGACGTCCGGGGAGAAGGACGCCATGGAGGGCGTGCTCAAATCCTGCTGATCAGTCGTCGTGGTCGCGCTTCAGCTTGATGATCTTTCCGGTCCTCGCCGACACGTAGACGTCGTACTCCCAGGCGCCCTTGTGCAGCTCGACCTTCCAGGTCCGCTGACCGTGTTCCCACTCGCGCTCGACCTTGCTCACGCGCGCGCCGGGAACGCGCTTCTTGGCGATCTGTACGGCCTTGCGGGAGGAGATGTACGCCGAGGAGGTGACCGGCGCGGCGGCCGTGCCCGTGGCGCCGGTCACGGTCGCGCCGGTGCTGCCGGTGCCGCCGGTCACGGCGGTGGTGGTCGCGGTGGTGGTGATCGCCGCGCTGTCCGTCTGCGCGGCGAGGGCGATACCACCTCCACCGATCAGGAGAGCGGCGGTTGCGAGGGTTCCAACGGTAATCCTGGTAATTCGTGTCATGTGTCGAGATTTGCGGAGACTTTGCTAGGAGCGCGCTAAGGGAGCGTTAACCCGGGACGAGTTCGGCTCGCCGCCGGATTCCGGCGCGTCTCCATGGGCCACTTCGGACGGTCCGCGGCAGGGACGGACCGTCTCGGGGATGGACCGCGTTGGAGATCGGTCCGCGTCAGGGACGGTCGTTTGGAGGCCGGTCCGCGGCAGGGACGGACCGCGTTGGAGGCCGGTCCGTGTCAGGGGCCGGTCCGTTTGGAAGACGGACGCGTCAGGGACGGCGGTCCGCGCCGGAGGGCGGTTCGTCCGGGTCGCTTTCGGGGGCGGGGCCCGCCCGCTCGGCCATGGACGCCCTGTGCTCGTCGGCGGCGGCCTGACGGCGATGCGTCAGGGCCTGGAGCCGGTGGGTCTCCGCGTCCCCGCTTCCCGCCGTCGCGGCCCGGTCGTGGCTCGCGGCGGCGTTCCTGTGGGCCTGGGCCGCCGATCGGTACCCGGCCACCGCGCGCTCCCTGGCCTGGTCGGCCCGCCGGCGCGCCTTTCCCAGGTGGGCGTCGGCCCGTTCGGTTCGTTCGGCCCGTTCCTCACGCGCCGAGAGCGACGCGACAGGCATGGGAGAAGCGGGGGAGGCGGGGGCCGGGGGCGACGAGGTCGGGGGTGATGTCGGCGTCGTCTCGCCGCGGGCGAGTTCTGACCGGCGCTCGGCGGCCTGCCCGGCGCGCTCTCCGGCCTGGGCGATGCGCTCGCGAGTGCGCTCGGCCCACTCCCTCCGGGCCTCATGGCGTTCGTCCCGGGATTCGCCGGGGGTGTCCGGGCTGTCATGGATCTCGGGATCGCCGGCCATATGGCTTGCCCTTCGTGGAGCCGCTGAGGCGGCTCGGCGGGATTCCGTTCCCTTCGGGAAGCGGAAAAGTCGTGACATCATGCTTTCCGCTACGGCCACGGGTAACCGCGGCGGAGCCTGATCATCCGCTCGGCGATCCGGCCGCGGCGCGACTCAGCCGGACCCGGCGGGGAACGAGGGGGCGAGTGCGCGCGCCCGATCCGCCTTCGCCCGGCGGAAGTGGTCGTCGCAGGCCATCCTCACCGCGGCCCGCATCGCGATGTGGACGTCCAGCCCGGCCTGGAGGATGGCCATCCGGTCGTGGATCTCGGCCAGCGTCGCGTAGGTCGTCTGCGTTTGGAGGTGGAGGATCTCCAGGCGTGCCGCGGTCTCCCGCCTCAGGCGGGCGGCCCTCTCCAGCACGGGGTGCGCCGCGCGCCCGGCGGGCGGGTACCCCGCGCCCCCCTCGGCCGGGGGCGCCGTGCCCTCCGGAGCCGGAACGGGGGCCGTGTCCTCCCGGAGACCCGTACTTCCGGGATCGGTGGTGTGCCCAGGCGGGATGGTGTCCCGCGTGGAGAGCTTTTCCGGGCCGGGGGGCCCGGTGCGCCGGGTGGCGTCCCGGTGGGCGCGGCGCCCGCCGCCGATGCGCCGCATGACCGGGGAGTGCCGCCGGGGGACCGGCGGGACCTCGGGGAAGTCGTCGAGGCCGGAGGCGTCGACCAGGCCGGGGTGCTCGGGCCTCTGCGCTCCCCAGAGCACGGTGAACAGCCGGACCACGGTCGGGGAGGGGACGACGAACAGCTCACCTCCGGCCGCGCGGAGGCCCTCGTGGATCCGCTCCAGCGCGCGGGCCCCGCTGACGTCGCAGAAAAGCAGCTCCCCGGCGTCCACGAGGATGTGTCGCGTGCCCCCGAACATGAGCGACTCCAGCTCCGACTCCAGTAGCCGGTAGTTGAAGACGTCTATCTCCCCCATCACGGCCACCAGGGCCGTGTCACCATATTGGTGAATGATATACACCGACATATCCATATTGGCCATACCCTTCAAGGGTCATTAAAAAGGCCCGATGACAATCGTACGGTTCCCCAGTATGAATGGGTCCTGACGGGATAGAAGCTAAATGTGGCAGGTTCCAGCGGGCGTGATGTGGTGGTCGTCGCGGCTTCGGCCGGCGGCGTGGAGGCCCTGCGCGCCCTGCTCGCGCGGCTCCCCGGCGACCTCGCCGCCTCCGTCCTGGTGGTGTTGCACCTGTCCCCCCGAGCGGGGAGTACGCTCGCGGGAATCCTCGACCGGGCCGGGCCGCTGGAGGCCGCCACCGCGGGAGACGGCGAGTCCCTGCGGCACGGCCGGGTCTACGTGGCGCCCCCCGACCGCCACCTCATGGTCCAGAACGGCGAGATCCGGCTCTCGCGCGGCCCCCGCTACAACGGTCACCGGCCGGCCGCCGACCCGCTGTTCCTCAGCGCCGCGCTCGACGCGGGCCCCCGTACGCTCGCCGTCGTGCTGAGCGGCACGCTCGACGACGGGGCCAGGGGGTGCGCGGTGGTGGAGCGCCATCTCGGCGCGGTCGCCGTCCAGGACCCCCGGGCGAGCGCGTTCGACGGGATGCCCCGCGCCGCCCTGGCCGCGGCCCGGAGCGCGGAGGCGCTCCCGGTGGAGGAGATCGCCGAGTGGATCGTACGGAAGAGCGACACGCCCGCGGGGGACGAGATCGTGAGGGATCCGAACGTCGAGAAAGAGGTCGCCCTCTACCTGCTGTCGGGTGAGATCGGCCCGTACGGAGGCGATCCCACCGGCCTGAGCTGCCCGGAGTGCGGCGGGTCGGTGTACGAGGCGAGGAGCGGGGACGAGGCCCACTACGGCTGCCGGGTGGGGCACGGGTGGTCCCCGCAGGGCATGGCCGTGAGCCAGGCCGAGGCCGTGGAGCGCGCGCTGTGGACGGCGACCCTGCGGCTGGAGGAGCGGCTGCGCATGCTGGAGCGCATGCTGGAGCGCGCGCGGCTGCAGGGAAGGCGGCACTCGGCGCAGCGTCTGATGGAGGACGCCGAGCAGACCAGGCAGGCACTGGAGACGATGCGAATGCTACAAAGCCGCATCGACGGCAACGGCGAAGCCTTGCTCTCACGTAGCGGTCGGTAACGGGCCTAGGCTGGCAGTGTGATGCCCGGCGACGAACGTGAATTCGACGACCTCCTGCTCATGTTGAAGGAGACGCGCGGTTTCGACTTCACGGGTTACAAGCGCACCACCCTCATGCGCCGCATCAGCAGGCGTCTGGAGGCGCTGAAGCTCCGTGACTACGGCGAATACCGTGACTACCTGGAGCTGGAGCCCGAGGAGTTCAACCGGCTCTTCGACAGCCTGCTGATCAACGTCACCGCCTTCTTCCGCGATCCGGCCGCCTGGCAGACGCTCCGCGAGACCGTGGTCCCCTCCCTGCTGGCGAGCAAGGGGCCGGGCAAGGTCATCCGGGTCTGGAGCGCGGGCTGCGCGACGGGCGAGGAGGCGTACAGCCTCGCGATGGTGCTGGCCGAGCAGCTCGGCATGGACGAGTTCCGCGAGCGGGTGAAGATATACGCCACGGACCTGGACCAGAAGGCCCTCCAGACGGCGCGGGCGGCCGTCTACACCGAACGGCAGCTCGCCGACGTGCCGGAAGAGCTGCGCCAGGCCTACTTCGAGCAGGTGGAGGCCGGGTTCGCGTTCCGGCGCGACCTGCGACGCCAATTGATCTTCGGTCGCAACGACCTCACGCGCGACGCGCCGATCTCCCGGGTCGACCTCCTGCTGGCCCGCAACACGCTGATGTACTTCAACAGCGAGACCCAGCTCAGCATCGTGCGCCGGTTCCACTTCGCTCTCTCCGACCCCGGTTTCCTCTTCCTGGGCAAGGCGGAGATGCTGCTGAACCACGGTGACAGGTTCGAGCCGGTGAACCTCCGGATGAGGCTGTTCAAGAAGATCGGATCGCCGCCGCCCGGCGGCCGCGCCAACTGGGCCCCCGGCGCGGGCGCGTCGCAGGCCCGCCCGTACGTGCGGCACACGGTGCTGCAGGCGGCGGCGCTCTCCACCGGCCCGGTCGCGCAGATCGCGCTCGACCGCTCCAGGAACCTCGCCCTGGCGAACTCGCGCGCCGAGCTGCTCTTCAACCTCAACCCCCGCGACATCGGGCGGCCGTTCCAGGATCTGGAGGTGTCCTACCGGCCGGTCGAGCTCCGCTCGGTGATCGAGCAGGTGGAGCTCGACCTGCGCGTCGCCGAGCTGCAGGACGTCACCTGGCACCGGCCGAACACGCCGGAGCCGAGCGTCTTCGACATCGCCGTCGTCCCGCTCCTGGAACCGGGCGGCGAGCTGATCGGCGTCGGCGTCAACTTCCACGACGTGACGCGCTACCGCCAGCTCCAGGACCGGCTGGAGCAGACGAACCGGGAGCTGGAGCACGCCTACGAGGAGCTGCAGTCGACCAACGAGGAGCTGGAGACCACCAACGAGGAGCTGCAGTCCACGAACGAGGAGCTGGAGACCACCAACGAGGAGCTCCAGTCCACGAACGAGGAGCTGGAGACGATGAACGAGGAGCTGCAGTCGACCAACGACGAGCTCCAGCAGATCAACGACACCCTGAACTCCCGCAGCGACGAGCTCAGGCGGGCCACCCTCCTCGTCTCCTCGGTGGTACGCAGCCTCGGCGATGCCGTGGCCGTGATCGACGCCGACCTGCGGGTGCTGGTCTGGAGCCCGGGGGCCGAGGAGCTGTGGGGACTCCGCGCCGACGAGGCGGTCGGCTGCCGGCTGGCCTCCCTCGACATCGGCCTTCCCGTCGGGGAGCTGCTGGCCAGGGCACAGCGGATGCTGGAGGCGGGGCCGGAGGCGGGGAACGGCCGTGACCACGGCGTCACCCTGGACGGCGTGAACCGGAGGGGACGCCCCGCCCGGCTCAACGTCGAGTTCTCCCGCCTGCACGACGAGGACATGTCACCCCATGGAGTGATCATGGTGATGAACCTCCTCCAGCAGGATCAGGACCAGTAACAGATGCCGGGGACGGGGCAGAGGACGGTGGCGGTGCGACGGCGTACGCGCCGATCCGGCCTCTGAAGGACGCCCCCGGCGCGCGGTTCCCTCGCGTCTCGGGCGGGAGCCGTTCAGTGACCGGCGTTCATGGCCTGCTCCCGGACCAGCCGCTCCTCGCCCGACAGCGTGTTGAGCGGCTTCTCCTTGATGAACAGGACCGCCACCAGCGCGAGCGCGGTGAGCGGCACGCCGATGAGGAACAGTTCGGCGGTGGCCGTCGCGTACACGTCCTGGATGATGCTGACGACGGGGGCGGGCAGCTTGGAGATGTCGGGCACGGCCTCGCTGTCGCCGCCGGCGGCGGCCATCGGGCCGAGCTTCTCCGTCATGAGCGTGGTGATCCGGTTGGCCAGCACCGCGCCCAGGGCGCTGACGCCGACGGCGCCGCCCATGCTGCGGAAGAAGGTCAGCACCGAGGTGGTGACCCCCAGGTCGTGGGCGGGCACGTCGTTCTGGGCGGCGAGGACCAGGTTCTGCATGAGCATGCCGACGCCGATGCCGAGCACCGCCATGTAGATCCCGAGCAGTACCGTGCCGGTCTGGCCGTCGATGGTGCTGAGCAGGCCCATCCCGGCGAGCATGACGACGCCGCCGGCCACCAGGAAGCCCTTCCAGCGGCCCCACTTGGTGATGAGCTGGCCGGCCACGGTGGAGGAGACCAGCAGGCCGAACACCATCGGCAGGCTCAGCAGGCCGGCGACCGTCGGCGACTTGCCGAGCGCCACCTGGAAGTACTGCGACAGGAAGACCGTGCCGCCGAACATGGCCACGCCGACCAGCACGCTCGCCACGGTGGCGAGGGTGACGGTGCGGTTCCTGAAGATGGTCAGGGGGATGATCGGCTCGGCCGCCCGCGACTCCACCCAGACGGCCAGCGCGAGGATGACCACGGCGCCGCTCACGAGGCCGACGGTCCACCAGGAACCCCACTCGAACTGGTTACCCGCCAGCGACGACCAGATCAGCAGCGTGGACACGCCCACCGTGATCAGCAGGGCGCCCAGGTAGTCGACCTTGACCTCCCTGCGCACCACCGGCAGGTCGAGCGTGCGCTGCAGCAGGACGATGGCCAGGATCGTGAACGGCACGCCGATGAGGAAGCACCAGCGCCAGCCGAGCCAGGAGGTGTCCACGAGCACGCCGCCGATGAGCGGGCCCGCCACGGTGCCGACGCCGAACACGGCGCCGAAGATGCCGGCGTAGCGGCCGAGCTCACGCGGCGGGATCATGGCCGCCATCACGATCATCGCGAGCGCGGTCATGCCGCCGGCGCCGACGCCCTGCACGACGCGGCTCACGATGAGGATCTCCACGTTCGGCGTGAGGCCCGCGATCAGTGAGCCCACCACGAACAGTCCCAGCGAGAGCTGGATCAGCAGCTTCTTGTTGTAGAGGTCGGCCATCTTGCCCCAGAGCGGCACCGTGGCCGTCATGGCCAGCAGCTCCGAGGTGACGATCCAGGTGTAGATGGTCTGCGAGCCCTGCAGGTCGGTGATGATGCGGGGCAGGGCGTTGGCCACGACGGTCGAGGCCAGGATGGATACGAACATGCCCACCATCAGCCCTGACAGCGCCTGCAGGACCTTTCTCCTGGAGGCGGGCGCCGCGGCCACAGAATCGGGCTGCGTGCTGGTGGATGTCATCTTTCCTCGATTTCTCGGACGGGGACCGGCACCCCGCGGGACTTCCGCGGGCGCCGGGAGAACGGAGACGTTCGCCGTGGCGACAGGAGGAGGGCGCTCACGGGTCGGGCAGGCCGGCGGCGAGCCGGGAGAAGGCCTCGTCGACCAGGTCGGCCAGCGCCGGGTGGCCGCCCGCGGCACTCCAGCGCATCATCGCCGCCCGGAAGGCCGCCATGGTCACCGCGGTGACCAGCTCGGGATAGCCGCTCGTGCCCGGTTCGACGCCGGTCCTGCGCGCGACGGCCGCCGTTATGGCGCGCTCGGTCTCGGTGCCGCTGGCGACCAGCCGAGGCAGGAGCGACGGGTTCTGCTCCAGCACCTTCAGCCGCAGCAGCCACTGCTCGCGCCGCTGCTGGACGTGCTCGGCCTCGACCCGCGACATCAGGCGCAGCGCCTCCAGGACCGGCACCCTCGCGGGGACGGCCTCCAGCCTCTCGCGCAGCTCGTCGGCGGACGCCGGGCTCGCCCCGACGAGCGCGTCCTCCTTGGACGGGAAGTAGTTGAAGAACGTACGCGAGGAGAGGTCCACCGCCGTGGCGATGTCCTCCACCGTCACGCCCGCCAGCCCGCGCTCGGCCACCAGCGTCAGGGCGGCGTGCTCCAGTGCCGCACGGGTTTCGAGCTTCTTCCGATCTCTCCGGCCGAGCTCGTAGGTGCTCTCCACGCTGGTCACGGTGTCAACAGTAGAGATGAAATTTCAGATTCTGCAACATTTCATCATCTGAAGTGCGGAAGATCACACGTGGAGACCGCAAGAGAGGACGGGCGAACCGGGCGGAAGGCCGCGAGCACGGTAGGCCACCCGAGGACGCTCCGTAGGTGGCGTACCACCGCGAATATCCCGGAACCCGGGACTTCGGGGACACTGGCCGGAGTGACTTGTCCGAAGGGAGAGCATGAACGCACGTTCCGAGGCGGGCGGCCGCCTCACCGCACTGGGCACCCAGCTGCTCGAAGTGCACATCTGGCTCCGCGAGATGCTGGAGGACCTCCAGGACGGTGTCGACGACTACCTCGACGGCAAGGGGCTCCCGCCACGGGATCTGCGCGCCCACTGCCTCGCCTTCTGCACGGCGTTGACGCGCCACCACACCGGCGAGGACCGGGGCGCGTTCCCGGCGATCGCCGAGGAGTTCCCCGAGCTGCGCAAGGTGCTCTCCGACCTGCGCACGGACCACAACCAGCTGGACTGGCTGATGGGGAACCTGCGGAAGCTGCTCGCGTCACTCCCGGAGGAACCTGACCCGGCCACGGCCTCCAGGGTGCGCGAGGAGGTGCAGGCGCTGTCGGCGGTCATGCGGACACACTTCATCTACGAGGAGAAGAAGCTGATCTCCGTGCTCAACTCGATGGACGTCCCCGAGTGGCGCGAGAACCGGCCCGACTTCCTGCTGATCGACGACGAGGACGAGTTCTGAACTCCCTCCCGGCGGGGTCTCCCGCCGGGGGAACGGCGATCGCGGGCCGTCGGGGCTCGACGGCACGCCGATCCGACGGCGAGGGCCCCGGGGTCAGGGGGTGACGACGGGCAGGAACAGGACCACGCTCGCGCCGCCCTCGGGGGAGGTCCGCAGGGACAGCGAGCCGCCCGCCGACTCCGCCGTGCGGCGGGCGATGTCGAGGCCCAGACCGGTCGACCCGGCACCGCTCTCGCCGCGCTGCGACGGGTCGGGCGTGGCGAACCCGGGCCCGGCGTCGGCCACGGTCAGCAGCGCGCCGCTCCCGGTCGCCTCCAGCCGTACGGAGAACGAGACCCCCTCCGGCGTGTGCGCGAACACGTTGCCGAGCAGGGCGTCCACGCAGGCGGCGAGGTCGTCCGCGGCGACCCCGACCGGCAGCGGGCCGGGGGCCAGGTCGAGGGTGAAGTGCCGCGACTGGTCCTCGGCGAGCACCGACCAGAACGCGACCCGCGCCCCGGTCACCGCCGCCGCGTCGCACCCGGCCCGCTCGCGCCCCCGCCGCCTGGCCTCGGTGATCACCGAGGTGACCGCGCGTTCCAGGGCGTCCACCCGCGCCTCGATCCTGGCCGACTCCTCGGGGTCGGCCAGCGACTCCACCTCCAGCCTCAGCCCGGTCAGCGGGGTGCGCAGCCGGTGGGACAGGTCGGCGGCGCTCTCCCGCTCCTCCGCGAGCAGGCCGGTGATGCGCTCGGCCAGGTGGTTGAGGGCGACGCCGACCGCCTGCACCTCCGGAGGGCCGTCGGGCACCGTCCTGGCGGACAGGTCGCCCGCCGCGAGCCGGTGCGACACCCCCGCCAGCGCGCTGATCGGCCTGATCACCGCGCGGGCCAGCCGGTCGCCGACGAGCACGCCCAGCCCGACCAGGGCCAGCCCGAGCGCCGCCAGCCCGGCCCACACCTGGGGCACGCCCCTGGTCAGGCGGCCGTCGTCGAGGAACACCCGGACCACGGCCGTACCTCCGGGCGCCCCCTGGACCGCGACCAGGATCTCCCGCCCGCCGGGGGCGGCGGCGGTGACGCTGCGGCCCCGGGAGGCCAGCTCCACGGCGGGGGAGCGCGGGGCGGGGTCGCCGACCACCTCGCCGCCGGGCAGGAAGACGGTGACCGGGTGCTCGGCCTGCTCCGCGGTGAGCCGCAGGGTCTCGGTGTCCACCGCGCCGACCACGATCGCCACCGACTCGGCCTCGCTCTCGGCCTCGCTGACCGCCCCGCTCACCGCCACCGTGCGTACCAGCAGGGCGAGCGGGACGAGCAGCGCGATCAGCACGAGGGAGGTGGTCGCCGCGACCAGCAGGGTGAGCCAGCGCCTCATGCGGGGGCGGCCAGTCGCACGCCGACGCCCCGGACGGTCTGCAGGTAACGAGGTTCCTGGGACGTCTCGCCCAGCTTGCGGCGGAGCCAGGAGAGGTGGACGTCCACCGTCTTGTCGGCTCCGCCGTAGGGGATCTGCCAGACGTGGGTGAGCAGCTCCCGCTTGGTGACCACCTCGCCGGGCCGGGCCGCCAGGTAGTGGAGCAGGTCGAACTCCCGGGGGCTCAGGTCCAGCGGCGTCCCGTCCAGGGTCGCCTCCCGGGTGCGCGGGTCGATCCGCAGGCCCCCGACGGTGACCGCGCTGTCGGCGCGGCTCTCACCGGCCATCCGCCGGAGCACCGCCCGGATCCGCGCGTCGAGCTGGGCCGCGCTGAACGGCTTGACCACGTAGTCGTCGGCGCCCGCGTCCAGCAGCCTGACCATCTCCGCGTCGCCGTCCCGCGCGGTCGCCACGATCACCGGGACCCGGCTCACCGCGCGGAGCATCCGCAGCAGGTCGAGGCCGTCCATGTCGGGCAGGCCGAGGTCGAGGACGACCAGGTCGGGGCGTTCCTCGACGGCCAGCCGCAGGCCGTCGAGAGCGGCGGGGGCGGACGACACGGCATGGCCGCGGTCGCGCAGGCCCCGGGTGAGGGAGGTGCGGATCGCGGCGTCGTCCTCGATGAGCAGCACGTTCGACATTTGCCGCCACGTTAGCCCCCTCCCGTACCGCGTCAAAAGCGGGTTAGCCGCTCCTTAGCGTTGTCTTATCGTTTTCGGTGGCACAGTGAGGACATGCGCAAGCGTTTCTCCCTGGTCGTGGCCGGATGGCTGATCACCGGGCTCCTCGCGATCGGGGTGGGGGTGGCGGTGATCGACCGGCTCAGCGAGCCGTTGACGGACACCGGGCTCCGGCCGCTCTCCGCCGCCGAGGTCGACGAGGCGCTCGCCCTCGCCTCCTCCCTGCCCAACGCCCTTCCCCCGTCGGTCCCGCCCTCCGTTCCCCCGTCCACGCCTCCGTCCGCCTCGCCGTCCGCTCCTCCGGCCGAGGGCACCCCCGCGCCGACCGTCACGGTCACCGCCACCGCCACGCCCGCCGCGCCCGCCGCGGAGCCCGGCAAGAGCCGGTTGATCACCACGGCGGGCGGCAAGGTCATCGCCCGGTGCGAGAACGGCCTGGTCACCCTCCGGTCGTGGAGTCCCGCCCAGGGGTTCCAGGCCGACGACGTCGAGCGCGGGCCCGCGAGCCGGGCCCGCGTCGAGTTCGAGACCGAGGAGGACGAGGTCAAGGTCGAGGTCCACTGCGCGGCCGACGGCTCACCCGTCCACCGCGTCCACAGCTGATCGGGCACGCCCGGGGCCGGGAGCCCCGGAGCCGCGCCCGATCCCGTACGGCGTCCGGGGCGTGTCCCCGGCGCCGGGCCTCACCACCGGGCCCCGGCGCCGTGGCGGACGCGGGGTGTCGCGGCCGTCAGCCGTCAGCCGCAGCCATCCGCCTTGCCGTCCGCCTTGCCCTCCTCCGGGTCCGCGTCGGGAGCCTCGTCGGCCACGGTCACCGAGAGCTGGGCGGTCGAGGCGACCAGACTGCCCTCGGGCGACCTGGCGGCCTTCTCGTCGACCACGATCCCGCGCTCGCCGAGCAGCTCGTACGTCTTCGCGTCGAAGATCAGATCCTGCCTGACGCCGTCGGCGCCGACCCTGCCGACGCCGATCCCCTCGCGTCCCGCCGCGTCCTCGGCCCGCTCGGTGACGTCGACCCCGGGGATGGTGCCCACCGCCTTGAACAGCGCCGCCCGCTGCGCCGGGGGCATGTAGGTCTCCCTGAGCATGTCGCCCGCCGCGGTGAAGGCCGCCCCGTCCTTCGAGTCGCCGCCCCGGTCGCCGGTGTAGAGGTGGGCGCGCATCCCCTCGGCGTCCGCGGGGAGTTTCCTGAGCGCCGCGTGGTCGGTGCGCAGGTACCCGGGGGTCTTCCCGCAGTTCACCAGCGGGAGCGTCTCGACGCCGGTCTGCTCGTACGCCCTCTCGGGGATCGGCCAGCCGGGGTAGGCCCTGGGCTCCAGGTGCTCGATCCGCACCGAGCCGTTCCTCGTCCCGTCGGCCGACAGCCAGATGACCCGCTTGGTCCGGTAGAGGTAGCGGGTCTCCCCTTCGGTCTCGCCCGTCTCCGCGTTCGTCCCCGTGCCGCTGAAGGAGCCGTACATCGTCTCCGACTCGACCTTGACGAACTGGTCGTCGCGCGGCGCCAGGTCCGTCCTCGCGGCGGCCCGCGCCGCCCTGTCGAGAACCTCGCTCGCCGAGACCGCGGCGATCTCGGGCATCGTCACCACGACCTCCCGCACGGCTTCCCGCGAGCCTCCCCGGGTGCCTGTCAGGGTGATCGCGGTCGCCCCCACCGCCACCGCGAGCGCCCCGGCCAGTGCCATCGCGTACGGCCCGCGCCACCGCGGGCTCCGTCCCCGGGCCCGCGGCGCGGCGGCCGCGGCCAGCCCCAGCCGGGCCGCCTGCCTCGCCCCCTCGTCGTACGCGGGCGCCTCGGGCCGGATCGCGGCCACCAGCCGGATCTCGTCATCGTTCATCTGTGCGACTCCAGGGAGCGGCGGATCTTGGTCCGGGTACGGGAAAGGCGGGACCTGACGGTCCCGATCGGGATGCCGAGCGCCTGCGCGGCCTCCTCGTAGGACAGGTCGGCCCAGGCCACCAGCAGGAGCAGGTCCCGCTCGGCGGCGCCGAGCCGGGCCAGCGCGGCGGCGAGGGCGGGCCTGAGCCGGTCGGCGGTGACGCGCTCGGCGCTGCGGTCCTCGAACCCGTCCGCGCGCTCGGGAGCCTGCCGGGCGAGCGCCTTCAACCTGCGGGTCTCCGACCTGCGGTGGCCGGAGATCAGGTTGGAGGCGATCCCGTACAGCCAGGGTCTGGCGTCGGCGCGGCCGAGGTCGTACCGGGCCCGCTTGCGGAAGGCCACGAGGAACGTCTCGGCCGTCACGTCGTCGGCCGTGGTCACGTCGTCCAGCCGCCGCGCCACGTACCGGTGGATCTCGTCGGCGTGGCGATCGAAGAGCCCGGCGAACCTGTCGGGGTCCGTCAGGGACTCGCCGATCAGCGTCGCGTCGGTCGCGTCACCGGCGGGTGGGAGCGACGGGAGGGCCCCGGCCCGTTGGGGGAGACCCAGCGTCACCACCCGCTTCGTCCAGTCGTTGTCACGGTGCATCCTTACCGGAGCGCGTCCGCGCTCTCACCCCCTACTCCGCCGGTCACCTGTATCGAGTTCCAAAGATGTATATGTCTCCCTTGGGCGTCGAGTCACCGGAGGTCACCTCGCGCGTGATCGGCCGCCACTAGGCTCCGCCTTCACGAAACGGGTGCGAAAGGGAGAGATGATGAGCGCTCAGAAGGCCGGGGGCGGCAGGCGGCTGCTGCTGAAGGGGTTCCTCCTCGCGGTCGCCCTGCTGGTGGTCTCCGGGTTCGCCCTCAGCGCGTGCTCGCGGGTGAGCACCCAGCCCGACGAGGTGGTCCTGCACTACGCGGGCGGCGTCCTTGAGGCCATCAAGTTCGAGAAGTGCATCAACCCCTCCAGCGGCGCCACGCTCCTCGGCCCCGGCGACAACGGGTACTCCTACCCGTTCGGCCAGCGGACCTTCGACTTCTCCGGGGCGGACGACGCCGAGTCCAAGCCGCTGTCGGTCGTCTCGAAGGACAACGTGGAGATGGTCGTGTCCGGGGTGGCGACGTTCACGCTGAACACGGACTGCAAGACGCTCCAGCAGTTCCACGAGAAGATCGGGCTGAAGTTCCGCGCCTACTACGAGGAGGGCGAGTCGTCCGACGGCTGGCGGCGGATGCTCAACATCTACATGAGGGTGCCGCTGGACCGCGCGCTGGACGCCGCCTCGCAGGAGTTCGAGTGGCGGGGCCTGTTCAACGACCCGAAGGTGAAGCAGGCGTGGGAGGCCCGGGTCGGCGAGCTCGCCAGGCAGTTCATCAAGGCGACGGCCGGGGGCGACTACTTCTGCAACCAGAACTACGGGGGCAGCGGGCAGTGCGGTGACATCTCCCTCACCATCCAGAAGCCCGAGCCGCCGGAGGCCCTGGTCGCCGCGCTCGCCTCGGAGCAGGCGGCCAAGGCGGAGAACGTCGCGCAGACGCAGCGCAACGCCAAGGTCCGCACCGAGATCGAATCGATCAAGGACCTCGTCAGGGTCCTCGGCCCGCAGGGCGCCGTGCTCTGGCAGGCCATCCAGAAGGGGCAGGTCAGCGTGGTCCCGGTGCCGCAGGGCAGCAACCTCAACATCACCCCTCCGGGCCGCTGACCTCCGCACTCGCGCTCGCATCCGCCGCCCGGCGGCCGTCGCGAGGAGGCGTGCCGGTCCTCGGAACCCTCGTCCGATGACCGGCACCGGAGGCGGGCCTGCCTCCGGAACCCCCGCCGGGTGATCCCGCAATCGCCTCACGCGTGCCCGCCGGGGCGGGCGACCGGCTCACGACGTCACGGCGCGCCGTCCGCCCTGGCGGGCACGACCGGGCCCAGCTCGGCGCCGAAGTCGTGCGCGATCCTGCGCATGCCCTCGGCGAGGTCGCGCCGGTCGAGCGCGGTGATGCGCTCGGCCGGTCCGGACACCGACAGCGCGGCGATCGTCCGCGCCCCGTCCCGTACGCCCACCGCCAGGCAGTGCACGCCCAGCTCCTCCTCGCCCAGGTCCATGGCGTACCCGTGCTCCCGCACCCGTTCCAGCTCGGCGAGCATCCCCGGCAGGTCGGTGATCGTGTTGGCGGTCCTGCGCGGCATGCCGGTCCGCTCGACCAGCGAGGCCACCTCGGTGTCCGCCCTGTCGGCCATCAGGACCTTCCCCACGGCCGTGCTGTGCGGCAGCACCCGCCTGCCGACCTCCGCGAACATCCGCAGCCGCCTCGGTGAGGGCACCTGGGCGACGTAGACCACGAAGTCACCCTCCAGCACCGCCAGGTTGGCCGTCTCGCCCGACAGCTCGACCAGCCTCGTCAGATACGGCTGCGCCCACACGCCGACCATGCGCTCGGCCACCCCGCCGAGCCGCACCAGCGCGCCGCCCAGGGCGTAGCGGCGGTCGGACTCCTGGCGCACGTAGCCCCGCGCGAGCAGGGTGCGCAGCAGCCGGTGGATCGTCCCGTACGGCAGCCCGGTCCTGGCGGCGATCTCCGAGAGCCCGGCCTCGCCGCCCCGCTCGGCGAGCGCCTCCAGCACGTCCAGGGCCCGGTCGACCGACTGCACCGCGCTCATGCGTCCCCCTCGGTCCCGTACCGGCCGGGCCGCCCACCCGCAGGACCCCCGCTCACGGCACCCTCGCCAGCCCGCGCAGCGAGGCGTCGAGGACCTGGGCGGTGTGCGCCACGGGAAGGGGGGCCTCGCCCCGGCGGCGGATCGCCGAGGCGATCTGCATGGTGCAGCCGGGGTTGGCCGAGACCAGCAGGTCGGCGCCGGTGGCCAGCACCCGCTCCGCCTTGCGGTCGCCGAGGTCCCTCGCGGTCTCCGGCTGGAACAGGTTGTAGGTCCCCGCCGAGCCGCAGCAGATCGCCGACTCGGCGATCTCCCGCACCTCCAGGCCGGGAACGCCCTCCAGGAGCTTCCGGGGCTCCGACCGTATCCCCTGGGCGTGGGCCAGGTGGCAGGCGTCGTGGTAGGCCACGGTGAGCGGCAGCGGGTGCCGCTCGGCCACCGGGCCGAGCGCGACGAGGTACTCCGCCAGGTCGACGGTCCTGATCGCCCGCGCCCTGCCGGCCCAGTCGCCGCCCTCGCCCTCCAGGATCTCCGCGTAGTCCTTCATCGTCGACCCGCATCCGGCGGCGTTGACCACGATCGTGTCGACGCCCGCCCGCTCGAAGGTGGCGATCGTCCGCTTCGCGAACCGCAGGGCCTGCCCCTCCTGGCCGGAGTGCAGCGACAGCGCCCCGCAGCAGCCCTGCGACGGCGGGATCACCACGTCGCAGCCCTCCATCGCGAGCACCCGGGCCGTGGCCGCGTTGACCTGCGGGAAGAACTCCCCCTGCACGCAGCCGGTGAGCATCCCGACCGTGGCCCTGCGCGTCCCCCGCGCCGCGACCCTGCCCGGCAGCCGCACCCTGGCGGCGGCCGGGGGAGCGAGGTCGGCCATCGCGGCCAGGGAGGGGTTGATCCGCTCCAGCCTCGGCGCGACCGCGCGGCGCAGCCCGGCGCTGA
Source organism: Streptosporangium sp. NPDC002721 (assembly GCF_042888905.1). Classification (NCBI taxonomy): domain Bacteria; kingdom Bacillati; phylum Actinomycetota; class Actinomycetes; order Streptosporangiales; family Streptosporangiaceae; genus Streptosporangium; species Streptosporangium sp. NPDC002721. Next base: position 82,366 of record NZ_JBIAQI010000007.1, on the reverse strand, counting down.
GCCGCAGCGGCAGCCGCATCGCCCGCAGCCTCCGGGGATAGGGGAACAGCTGGAAGACCAGCGCCCGCAGCGCCCTGTCGTCCGGCTCCCGCACGTGCACCCGCTCCACCTCTGCCCGGGTCTGCTCGATCAGCCGGTCGTACCTCACCCCGGACGGGCAGGCGGTCACGCACGCCATGCACCCCAGGCAAGCGTCGAAGTGCCCGGCCATCTCCGGCGTCAGCGGGGTGCCCTCGACGTGCTGCTTCATCAGGTGGATCCGGCCGCGCGGGGAGTCCATCTCCTCGCCCCACAGGACGTACGTCGGGCACGAGGGCAGGCAGAACCCGCAGTGCACGCAGTCGTTGATCAGCTCAGGGTCCACGTCAGATCCCTCCCGCGAACCGGCCGGGGGACATCCTCCGGCCGGGGTCGAACCGTTCCTTGATCCGTCGCATCAGCGGCAGGGCGCCCGACGGGCCCCAGCGGTCGACCTCGCCCGCGAGATCGGGGGGCGCCACGAGCACGGTCAGCCCGCCTCCGAGCCGCCGCAGGTCGTCGCGCACGCCCGTCACGAACCCGGCGAACTCCGCCGCGCCGACGTCCCGCGGCAACGCGACCCGCAGGACCGCGGAGGCCACCGACCCGCGCACGCGCGCGGGCAGCCCGCGCGCGGCGACGGCGCCCAGCGCCGGGTACGCGGCGGCGGGCGGGACCCGCAGCTCCAGCAGCACCTCCTCGCCGGGCGGCACCCCCCACCAGGCGGGCGCCTCGGTGGTGATCCGCGCGCTCCCGTACTCGTCCATCGGCTTGCGCACGGCCTCGGCCCGCGCGCCGGCCGCCACCCCCTCGACGAGCGCGGACACGGTGGGCCCGCCGGTGAGATCCGGCCAGTCCAGCTCGACGGCGCTCGGCTCGGCCTGCGAGGCCGCGAGCTCGGCGACCAGCGCGGCCTGCGCGTTGTCCGTAACGGAACCCGGCAGGTCCACGGTGACCCAGCGGCGGTCGGCGGGGAGCGGGTGGAGGCGGAAGACGGCCTCGGTGATGACGCCGAGCGTGCCGTACGAGCCGGTGAAGAGCTTGCCCAGGTCGTAGCCCGCGACGTTCTTGACGACGTTGCCGCCCGAGGTGGCGGTCGTGCCGTCGGCCAGCACGACCGTGACGCCGATCAGCAGGTCGCGGGCGGTGCCGTAGCGGAACCTGCGGGGACCGGCGACCGCGGTGGCGAGCGTGCCGCCGACCGTTCCCGCGCCCGGGGGGGTGTCCAGGGCGAGCTCCTGCCGCGACCGCGCGAGCGTGGCGCCGAGGACGTCGAGGGGGAGCCCTGCGCCGACCCGTGCCACGAGGTCGCCCGAGGAGTGCTCGACCCCAGACCCGTCGCCCAGGAGCAGGCAGCAGGTGTCGATCAGCAGGTCACACCGTTCGGGCGGGTTGCCCCAGTCGAGCTTGGTGCCGTCTCCCACCGGGACCACGGCCAGGTCGTGGGCGGCCGAGACGCGCATCAGCGCGGCGACCTCCCCGGTGTTCTCCGGCAGGGCCACCCAGCGCGGCGGGACCCCGCCCACCGCGTCGTCGGCGGTCGCCTCCCTGATCGTCACGCCCGTCTCGCGCAGGGCTTCCAGAGGTGCTCCCATCAGAAGTGCTCCGCCTGTCCGGACTCGACCAGCGGGTGCACGCCCTTGCGGACCCCGGGGACCTCGCCGCACAGCCGGGGGGTCGGGAAGATCTTTCCCGGGTTCGACAGGCCGCGGGGGTCGAAGGCGCAGCGCACCAGCTGCATGGTGTTGAGATCGTCCTCGGAAAACATTTTCGGCATATATCGGGACTTGTCCACACCGACGCCGTGCTCGCCGGTGATGGACCCGCCGTGCTCGATGCACAGGTCGAGGATCCTGCCCGAGACGATCTCCGCCCGCTCGCCCGCGCCCGGCTCCGCGTCGTCGAACAGCACCAGCGGGTGCAGGTTGCCGTCACCGGCGTGGAAGACGTTCGCCACCCTGATGCCGTACTCGCGGGAGAGGGCGTCGATGCTCGCCAGCACCCCCGGCAGCGCGGTCCGGGGGACGACGCCGTCCTGGACGATGTAGGCGGGGCTGATCCGGCCCACCGCCGCGAACGCCGACTTGCGGCCCCGCCAGATCGCGGCCCGCTCCGCCGGGTCGTCGGCGACCCGTATCTCGAACGCGCCGCTCTCCCGGCACAGCCGCGTCACCTCGTCGAACTGGTGCGCGACCTCCTCGGCGGGGCCGTCCAGCTCCACGATCAGCACCGCCCCCGCGCCCTCGGGGTAGGCGCACGCCACGGCCGCCTCGGCAGCCTCGACGGCGAGGGCGTCCATCATCTCGATCGCGGCCGGCACGATGCCACCGCCGATGATCGCCGACACCGCCCGCCCGCCCCGCTCGATGTCCTCGAACGCCGCGAGCAGCGTCGTGACGGACTCGGGCAGCCTGCTCAGCCGCACGACGACCTTGGTCGCGATGCCGAGGGTGCCCTCCGAGCCGACGAACGCGCCCAGCAGGTCGTAGCCGGGATCGGTGTCGGAGAGCTCGACGATGTCGCCGTCGGGGGTGACGATCTCCAGGCCGACCACGTGGTTGACGGTGAAGCCGTACTTCAGGCAGTGCGCGCCGCCGGAGTTCTCCGCCACGTTGCCGCCGATCGTGCAGACCTGCTGGCTGGAGGGGTCGGGCGCGTAGTAGTAGCCCAGGTCGCGGACGGCCTCGGTGATCGCCAGGTTGGTGACCCCCGGCTCCACGGTCGCCCGCCGGTTCGGCACGTCGACGGAGAGGATCCGCCGCATCTTCGAGGTCACCACCAGCACCCCGTCGGCCCGGGGCAGGGCGCCGCCCGACAGGCCGGTCCCGGCGCCCCTGGCCACGAAGGGCAGGCCGTACTCGTTGCAGATCCGCACCACGGCCGCGACCTGCTCGGCGCTCTCCGGTAGCACCACGACGCCGGGGGTGACCCGGTGGTGGGTCAGCCCGTCGCACTCGTAGGTGCGCAGCCGTACGGGATCGGTGATGACCGACCCGGGGCCGAGGAGTTCCTCGAACCTGCGGGCCGGCTCGTCCAGGGTCTTCGTCGACATCGCTCCTCCTCCGGCGAGCCCGGTGAGCCCGGTGTGCCCCGTGTGCCCCGTGTGCCCGGCGCGTCCGGCGGGTCCGGCGGTCCGGCGCCGCCGGTGATCGCCGGCCTCCGTCGGCCGACCGAGGACGTCGTCTTCCTCACCCTCGTCGTCCTCGTCGTCTGCGTCATCTATGTCGTCTGCGTCATCTGTGTCTTGAATTCTCGCTCAGCGCGGCGGCGCCGGCGCTCCTGCCGTGCCTCGGGCCGTCGTCCACGAGCCCGGCGAAGCGGGGCTCGCCGGCCGCCCGCTGGGAGGCCCGGCAGTCGGGGGAGGGCGGCGTGCGGGCGGGCCCCGAGGGGGAGCGGCGGATGCGCAGGTGCAGCCGACCCTTGATCATCGTGATCAGGACGCCCCTGGCCCATCCCTCGTCCGCGGTCTTGCGCGCGTAGAACTCCCTGGTCGCCCTGCTGTCCAGCATATCCAGCAGGACGATGTGGTGACCCCAGGGAATCGGCCGGGCCGTCTGCGGCACGGAGTCGGGCCAGGCCGCCGCGAAGGCCCTCATGTAGAGGAGGTTGGTCCGTGAGTATCCGATTGCCTCGGGGAACGCGCCGCGCAGGTCGGCCGAGAGCCGGGGCACCGCCCTCCTGCCCCACTCGTCGTCGGGCTGCCGGTCGAGGATGTGGCGGCCGATCCGCCAGTACTGCCGGATCAGCTCGGTGTCGGTGGTGAGCAGTGCCACCCGCCCCCTGCTGCCGATGATCTCGCGTTTGACGGCGTCGAGCAGTGCTTCGTACTCGCCCCGATCGGCTCCTTCGCCGTTCCTGTCATCGCTCATGCACGCAAAGTATCCACTCGGCCCGACGCCCGCATCCGCCCCTGACGACCACCCGGAGTGAGGAATCCCCGCCGGGGGATGAGGATTCCTCACCGTCGGAATGGTCATGTCACGGCATACGCGCATACGCCGGGAGAGTAAGGAACTCCGCGAAGTCGTCGTCCAGGGCGACCTCCTTGAACAGGGCGGTGGCCTGACCGTAGAGGGCCTCGTCGTAACCGGGCTCGGCCTTGATCTTGCCGAGCTCCTCGTCGATGATCCTCTCGACCAGCTCCCTGGTCACCACGGCGCCGGTGTCGGCGAGCTCGATGCCGTTGTGGATCCACTGCCAGACCTGGGAACGGGAGATCTCGGCGGTCGCCGCGTCCTCCATCAGGTTGTGGATCGCCACCGCGCCCAGCCCGCCCATCCAGGCGGCCAGGTAGCGCAGCGCCACGTCCACGTTGTTGCGCAGCCCCGCCTCGGTGATGTCACCGGGGGTCTTGGAGACCGCGAGCAGGTCGGCGGCGGAGACGGAGACGTCCTCGCGCAGGCGGTGTAGCTGGTTCGGCCGGTCCTCCAGGACGGCGTCGAAGACGTCGCGGCAGATCGGCACGAGGTCGGGGTGGGCCACCCAGGAGCCGTCGAAGCCGTCGCCGGACTCGCGGGTCTTGTCGGCGGTGACCTTCTCCAGGGCGACCTTGTTCACCTCGGGGTCGCGCCGGGAGGGGATGAACGCGGCCATCCCGCCGATGGCGTGGGCCCCGCGCCGGTGGCAGGTGCTGACCAGCAGCTCGGTGTAGGCACGCATGAACGGGGCGGTCATCGTCACGGCGTTGCGCTCGGGCAGCAGGAACTCGCGGCCACGGGTGCGGAACTTCTTGATCACGCTGAAGAGGTAGTCCCAGCGGCCCGCGTTGAGGCCCGCGGAGTGGTCGCGGAGCTCGTAGAGGATCTCCTCCATCTCGAACGCGGCCGGGTAGGTCTCGATGAGCACCGTGGCCCGGATCGTCCCCCGGGGAATCTCGAGCAGCTCCTGCGCCCTGACGAAGACGTCGTTCCAGAGGCGGGCCTCCTGGTGCGACTCGATCTTCGGCAGGTAGAAGTACGGGCCCTTGCCCTTGGCCATCTGCCGCCGCGCCGAGTGGAAGAAGTAGAGGCCGAAGTCGACGAGGGAGGCCGAGAACGGCCTGCCGTCGAGGGTGAGGTGCTTCTCGTCCAGGTGCCAGCCGCGGGGACGCACCACGATGGTGGCCAGCTCCGTGTCCGGCTTGAGCGCGTAGCTCTTCTCCCCGGCGGAGAAGTCCAGGGTCCGGTCGAGCGCGTCGCGCAGGTTGAGCTGGCCGCCGATGGTGTTCTCCCAGGTGGGGGCGTTGGCGTCCTCGAAGTCGGCGAGCCAGACCTTCGCGCCCGAGTTCAGCGCGTTGATCGTCATCTTCCGGTCGACGGGACCGGTGATCTCCACGCGGCGGTCCACCAGGCCGGGCGCGGGCGGGGCGACGTGCCACTCGGACTCGCGCACGTGCCTGGTCTCGGGCAGGAAGTCGAGGGTGCCGCCGGCCGACAGCTCGGCCTGGCGGGCCTGGCGGGCCTCCAGCAACTCCAGGCGCCGGCCGTCGAACTCACGCTGGAGGGTGGCCAGGAAGGCCAGTGCCTCCGGCGTGAGGATCTCGTCGAAGCGGTCCTGGACGGGACCGCCGATCTCCACACCGTCCATGAGTCCTCTTTCCTTCAATTTTCCGCACAGTGGAAAAGTAATTCTGAATTGTGGAATCGACGCTACTTGAGGGCCGGTTACCGGTCAAAGGCAGGGTCTCCCTCAGGGCTCGCTCCGGGAGTTCCCCGATGATCTGGGAGGCGTACTCGGACACAGTGAGATCAGCACCCTCCGCAGAGGGGTGGCACGGGCCGGTCGCACACGGGAAGCGAAGACTTCCCGAGGGAATCGAGGATTGAGCGCATGAGGAAGAACATGCTCGTCGCCGGAGCGGTCGTGGGGTCGATGTTCGTGCTCTCGGGATGCGACCTCGCCCTCGACTTCCGCGAGCGGCGGCAGGAGGTCGTCTCCTACGACGTCACCGGCAGGCTGACGGCCCTGGACGTCGCCACCGACTCCGGCGACATCGTGGTCACCGAGTCGGACCGCGAGGCCGTCCACGTGACCGAGACCATCCACTGGCGCGGCGCCAGGCCCACCCCCAGCCACCCGGTGAACGGCGGCACGCTCACCCTGCGCGACGAGTGCCGGGGGAACTGCTCGGTCGACTACAAGGTCGAGATCCCCAGGGGCCTCACGGCCAGGCTCGACACCGGCTCGGGCACCATCACGATGCGCGGGCTGACCGGGGAGACGAACGCCACGAGCGGCTCCGGCGACATCGAGGCCGGTGGCCTCACCTCCAAGCGGTTCACCGCCGAAGCCGGCTCCGGCGACGTCGAGGCGAGGTTCTCCGCCCCGCCGGAGGGGGTGCGGATCGAGACCGGGAGCGGCGACGTCGTCGCCTACCTTCCCAAGGAGGGCTACGACGTCACCGCCGAGACCGGCTCCGGGGAGAAGACCGTGGAGGTGACCGAGGACCCGGCCTCGCCCCGCAAGGTCACGCTGAAGACGGGCTCCGGTGACGCCCAGGTCCTGCTTCCCTGACGCCGCGGGCCCGGGGCCTTCCCCGGCGCCCTGATCAGGGGATGCCCGGATCCGGTGGGAACTCCGGTGGGGACTCCGTTGGGGACGAAGTGGTGATAACCAGGTGATGGCGCGGGGGTTCCCGTGGCACCATCGGGGGGAAGAGACCCGGGGTGTTCGAGCGTTCACTCATACGGGAAGAACGATACGCACCAACCATCTGAATGGAGCGACGACATAGACACTCGTGAGCCGCTGGACATCGACCGATTCGACGACCTGCTCGACAACGGTGAGATGGACCTGGCCGAGCGCCAGGCACTCCGCCGGGTGGCGGGCCTCTCCACGGAGCTGGAAGACGTCACCGAGGTCGAATACCGCCAGCTGCGACTTGAGCGGGTCGTCCTGGTCGGCGTCTGGACCTCCGGGACGGCGACCGACGCCGAGAACTCCCTCCTGGAGCTGAAGCTCCTCGCCGAGACCGCGGGTTCGGAAGTGCTCGAAGGGCTGATCCAGCGCCGGCAGAAGCCCGACACCGCGACCTACATCGGCTCGGGCAAGGCACAGGAGCTCGCCGACATCGTCTCCGCCACCGGTGCCGACACCGTGGTGTGCGACGGGGAGCTGAGCCCCGGCCAGCTCCGCCAGCTCGAGGAGATCGTCAAGGTCAAGGTCATCGACCGGACCATGCTGATCCTCGACATCTTCGCCCAGCACGCCAAGAGCCGCGAGGGCAAGGCGCAGGTCGAGCTCGCGCAGCTCAACTACCTGCTGCCGCGCCTGCGAGGCTGGGGTGGCAACCTGTCGCGCCAGGTCGGCGGTCGCGCCGCGGGCGGCGTCGGCATGGGCGGCCGCGGCCCCGGTGAGACCAAGATCGAGCTGGACCGCCGCCGCATCCGCGAGCGGATGGCCAAGCTGCGCCGCCAGATCGGCGGGATGACCACCGCCCGCGTGACCAAGCGCTCGCGGCGCACGCAGCGCGAGGTTCCCGCCGTGGCCATCGCCGGATACACCAACGCGGGCAAGTCCTCGCTGCTGAACCGGCTGACCGGCGCGGGAGTGCTCGTCGAGGACTCCCTGTTCGCCACGCTCGACCCGACGGTCCGCAGGGCGCAGACGCCCGACGGCCGCCTGTTCACGCTGGCAGACACCGTCGGGTTCGTCCGGCACCTGCCGCACCAGCTCGTCGAGGCGTTCCGCTCCACGCTGGAGGAGGTCGGCGACGCCGACCTGATCCTGCACGTGGTCGACGGTTCGCACCCCGACCCCGACTCGCAGCTCGCCGCGGTGCGAGAGGTGATCGGCGACATCGAGGGCGCCCGCGACATCCCCGAGATCGTGGTCATCAACAAGGCCGACGCCGCCGACCCGGTGGTGCTGGCCCAGCTGACCGCCAAGGAGAGCCGCACCGTCGTGGTCTCGGCCCGCACCGGTGCCGGGCTCGACGAGCTGCGGGCCGTGATCGAGCGGGAGCTGCCCCGCTTCGACCAGGAGGTCAGGCTTCTCGTGCCGTACGAGCGCGGCGACCTGATCTCCCGGGCGCACAAGGAGGGCGAGGTCCTCGGCGTCGAGCACACCGGCGACGGCACCGTCCTGCACGCCAGGGTCCTGCCCGGCCTTTTCGCCGAGCTGGAGAAGACCGCCAAACCGGTCGAGACCGCCGTCTGATTTCCCACCGGCCACCCGGGGTGACCGCCGTGCCGACCCGGCACCGGTCGCCCGGGGTGGTCGTTTCGTCTTTCCGGCACCGGTGGCCCGGGATGATCGTTCTCGGCCTGTCCGGACCGCCCGCCCTCTTCACGGTGCCGACCGGTGCCGACCGGTGCCGACCGGTGCCGACCGGTGCCGACCGGTGGCGACCGGTGGCGTTCAGGTGCGGGCCGGTGACGTTCCCGTGCTGTGTCAGCGATGTGTCCCGCGGCGGAACATCACCAGCGCCACGTCGTCCTCCCTGGCCCCGAAGCGCTCGATCAGCCGGTCGCAGAAGACCTCCAGGTCCTCCTCCACCCGCTCCGCCAGGTGCCGTACGATCTCCAGGCTCTCGTCGAGCAGCTTGTCGCGGTCCTCGATCAGCCCGTCGGTGAACATCAGCACCGAGCTTCCCTCGGGGACGTTCACCCGGTCGACCCGGTAGGTCTCCTGGGCCACCCCCAGCAGGAGGTTTCCCAGGCGGTGGTAGTGGGCCTGGGCGTCCGCGATGAACAGGGGCGGGATGTGCCCCGCGTTCGCGATCTCCATCTCCCCGGTCGCCGGGTCGAGCAGGAGCAGGCACACGGTGGCGGTCATGCCGGGGTGGTAGCGCCGCAGCACCTCGTTGAGCAGCGCCATCGACGCGCCGAGGTCCGAGGTGCCGATGACGGAGGCGCGCAGCGCGTGGCGCAGCTCCGCCATGACGGTGGCGGCCAGCAGCGAGTGTCCCTGCACGTCGCCGATGGCGATGAGCACCCGGTGGCCCAGCCGCAGGACCTCGTAGAAGTCGCCTCCGACCTCGACGTTGTCGACCGCCGGCTGGTACCGCCAGCTGATCGCGACCCCGGGGGTCTCGGGGAGTCGCGCCGGCAGCAGGCTGCGCTGCAGGGTGAGGGCGATCGCGTGCTCCTCGGCGTACGCCCGCAGCGCGTCCACGGCGAGGCCGAGGGCCTGGCCGAGCTGGCGCAGCACGTTGGACTCGTCGGCGTCGAGTGCCGGATCCGCCACCACCCCGAGGTAGACGGGAGGCCGGCCCAGCTTGGTGCGGCAGACCACGGCCGAGATGTCACGGCCGAGGGTCGAGTCGGGCGTCAGGTTCACCCAGTCGGCGGCCGAAACCGTGAAGACCTGGGTGCCGGCGGCGCCGCCCAGGGACATCGCGCTCAGGCCGGGCAGCGTGTTCGGTGCCGCGACCTTGGCGACGGCGCCCCCCGAGGGGGTCGCGGAGAACCTGCGGGTCTGGCCGTCGGGGGGCAGGGCGAGCGTGCTCGCGTGCCGCCCCAGGATTCGCGAGGTTCCCTCGACGGCCGTGGCGAGGAGCTCGTCGAACGTCTCGGCGGAGTTCATCGAGAGCGTGACCTCGGTGAGGGCGGCCAGCCGCAGGGCCATCAGCTCGGCCCGCTGCCGGGCGCGGTAGTAGCGCAGCGTGGCCTCGACCGTCGCGGCGAACTCGTCGGGTTCGACCGGCTCGGCCAGGTAGGCGTCGGCGCCGCGTTCGAGCCCGTGCGCCCGGTCGGCCGGGGTGATCGCCGCCCCGGAGATCTGGATGACCGGGATGGAGGACGTCGCCGGGTCGGCCTTGATCTGCTCGCAGACCTCGTAGCCGCTGATGTCGGGCAGCCGTACGTCCAGGACGACGAGGTCCGGCAGGAGCTCCCTGACCTTGACGAGCGCCTCCATGCCGCCGGTGGCCTGCACGACCTGGTGCCCCGAGCGCCGCAGCCAGCTCGACAGGATGTACAGCTTGGTCGGGGTGTCGTCCACGACCAGCACCGTCGCCGCGTTGTCACCCATCGGCGGGTCCGAGGGCGCTTCCGATCGCCTCCAGCAGGGTGTCGCGGCGCAGCCCCTGTTTGGAGATCATCATGTGCGCCCGCTCGGGGACCTGGCGTGACGTGGCGACGGTCACGACGACCACAGGGACCTCTCGCAGCCGCTCGTCGTCCGACATCCGCAGCATCAGCGCGGTGCCGTCGAGGCGGGGCATCAGCAGGTCTATCAGCGCGAGGTCGGGTGGGTTGGCCGTCATCATCTCCAGCGCCATCAGCCCGTCGGAGGCCTCGTCGACGTGCGCGGCGAACCCGGTGAGCATCCGGCGTATGGTGGCGCGGAACTCCTCGTCGTCGTCCACGACGAGCACCCGGCCGACCACGGGAGCCCCGTCGTGCCGGTAGGGAAGCCTCAGGGTGGCCGTGGTGCCGGATCCGGCGACGCTGGTCAGCTGCAGCGCGCCGCCCAGCGCCTCCGCCAGCCGCCGGGCGTACGGCAGGCCGAGCCCGGTCCCCTTGCTCCGCACCTGGATCGGCCCCGGGACCTGGAAGAACTCCTCGAAGACGCGTTCCAGGTGCTCCTCGGGCACGCCTATCCCCGTGTCGGTCACGGTGAAGACCAGGTCGTGGGTGGTCGCGTCGAGGTTCGCCTCCAGCCTGACCTCGCCGTGCTCGGTGAACTTCAGCCCGTTGGAGAGCAGGTTGCGCAGGATCCGGGTGAGCATCACCTCGTCCACCATCATCTCCTGCGGCGCCTGCGAGATCTCCACCGTGAGCCGCACCTCGTCGTTGCCGGTGGTGGGGTGCAGCGTCATGCGCAGCCGTTCGGCCAGGGCCACCAGGTCGACCATGGAGGGCTGCGGGTCGAGCCTCCCTGCCTCGGCCTTCGCCATGTCGAGCAGCTCGCTCACCAGCGACAGGAGTGTCTCCGCGGAGGAGCCGATGAGGTTGATCTGGTGGAGCTGCTCGGCGGCCAGGGGTTCCCCGCCGGGGCCCACCAGCAGGCGGACCAGGCCGATGATCGAATTGAGGGGGGTGCGCAGTTCGTGGCTGACGGTGGCCCAGAACCTGTTCTTCGCGTCGCTCGCCGCCCGGAGCTGCGCGGACTTCTCGTCCAGCTCGGCGTAGAGCGCCACGACGCCGCGGTTGGTCTCCTCCAGCTCCTCGGACAACTGGTTGTAGAGCGCCAGTACGCCCTGGTTGGTCTCCTCCAGCTCGGTGTTGAGCTGCAGGACCTCCTCCAGGGTCTCGGCGAGCTCCTGGTTCTGCCTGCGCAGCTCGTCGAGGGCGGTGGTGGGCGTCGTGGCGGCGATCCTGGCACGGATCTCCTCCGCCGAGAGTCTCGGCTTGCGGCCCTGCGGGAGCCGTTTGACCATGCTTATTCTTCCCTCGGCGGGATCGAGCTCGATGTGGTCGACGAGACGCCCCGCCAGCGTCACCCCGTCCGAGGAGCGAAAGCCGATCTTCGCCGGGAAGTCGACCGTGACGAGCAGGGCGTCCCGCTCCAGCAGGAAGGCGACGGAGGCGTCGGTTCCCGCCTCGACGAGCTCCCTGCCGATCTCGCTCAGCGCGGTGGCCACCCGGATCTGGTCCTGGGGCTCCAGCCCCACGCTCTCCGCCACCTCGCGGCCCAGCTTGCGCATGGCGAAGACGTCCTGGTCGTCCCGGACGGGGATCCGGACCAGCTCGTCCCCGGTCATGTGTTCGGCCTGACGGCGACCACGCAGGCGTCGTCCCTGCGGGTCCCGGCGTCGCGCAGCAGCGTGCCCGCGACGACGGAGGGCAGGCGCGTGACGAGCCCCGGGTAGGAGGTGATGTCCCAGCGTTCGGTCAGGCCGTCGGAGTGGAGCAGGACGACGCCGTGGCGCGGCAGGGTGTACTCGTACTGGCGCAGGGTCCTGGCCTTGTGGCCGGCGATGCCCGGGACGGAGATCATCCCCTGGCGGCCCTCGTTGTGGGCGATCCACGCGGAGACGTTGCCGAGGCCGGCGAAGCTGACCGTGCCCGCGGCGCCGTCGACACGGGCCACGGCGACCGCGCCGCCCCTGGTGTGGCCGAGGCCGGCGTGGATGCGCTCCAGGACGGTGACCGGGGCGAGGTCCGCGTGCCGCAGGAAGAGCCGCACCGCCTCCTGGGAGGCCTGGGCGGCCGCGGGCCCGTGGCCGAGGCCGTCGCAGAGCATCACGGTTGTCGTAGTGCCCTCCTCGGCGGCCACAAACGCGTCGCCGCAGACGGTCTCCTCGCCGATCGGGCGGGTCAGGCCGCTCACCCGGGACGGGGGGTGGGGCGCGCCCTGGGCGGCGAAGTACATGCCGAGCACGGTGCCCCGGCTGGGTATGGAGTGGACCTCGTACCCGCTGGCCATCCGGGCGATGCCGCCCAGCCCGATGCCGAGGGTGCCGGCGGTGGAGTAGCCGTCGCGCAGGGCGCGCGAGACGTCCAGCATCCCCGGCCCCCGGTCGATCGCGAGGACCTCCACCGCCGAGTCCAGCTCCGGGTGCGGGCGGATCAGCATGACGCCCTCGGTCGCGTGCTTGACCAGGTTCGACGCGGCCTCGCTCACCGCGACGGCGACCCGCCCGGTGTCCTCCTCACTGAATCCGCGGATCTCCGCGAGCGTCACGGCGGTACGGCGGAGGGCGCCGATCGAGCTGGCGTCCTCCGCCCGTACCCAGGCGTCGCGCTGGGAGCGGATCAGCGCGCCCATTTCGTCACCGTGATCAGCGTGCCCTCACCGGGAGTCGATTCCAGGTCGAACTCGTCGACCAGGCGTCGGGAGCCGCTGAGGCCGAGGCCGAGGCCCCCGCCGGTGGTCCAGCCGTCGGTCAGTGCCTGATCGATGTCCGGGATGCCGGGGCCGTTGTCGCTGAAGACCATCCGCAGGCCCTTCCGCATGCCCTTGTGGACGACCTCGACGCGCACCTGCCCGCCTCCGGCGTAGACCAGGGCGTTGCGGGCCAGCTCGCTGGCCGCGGTCACCACCTTGGTCTGGTCGACCAGGGACAGGCCCACGTTCACGGCGACGGTCCTGACTCGCTGGCGGACCAGCACGACGTCGCCGTTGGCGTTGATGGGCAACTCCTCCGCGGTCGTCACCGGGAGGCCGCTGAACGCTCGGAACTTTCGATCTGGTTCAGCATCGTGACGCCCTTCTCAAGATTGAGCGCCGTGCGTACACCGCCTAGGGAGAGGCCGAGCTCGACGAGGGTGATCGCCACCGCCGGCCGCATGCCGACGACGATCGTCTCTGCGTCGAGCATGCGGGAGATCGCCGCGATGGTGGCCAGCATCCGGCCGATGAAGGAGTCGACGATCTCCACGGCGGTGATGTCGATGATCACCCCTCGCGCACCGGTCTCGACCACCTTCTCCGACAGGTCCTCCTGGAGCGCGAGCACGCTCATGTCCTGCAGGTCGATCTGGATGGAGACGATCAGGATGTCGCCGAGCTTGAGGATGGGGACGCGATCCATCAGCCCTCCACCGTCCGCACCGCGATGCGCGACTCCCCGCCCTTGACGAACCTGACCCCGCTCGCCCGCAGCGTGTGGGCCAGCGCGTCGGCGAGGGTGGCCTTGGTCACGATGTCGCCGAACTCGATGCCGAGGGTGACGATGGTGTGGGCGATCTGCGGGCGGATGCCGGAGATCACGCACTCGGCGCCCATCAGCCGGGCCGCCACCACGGTCTTGAGCAGGTGCTGGGCGACCTCGGTGTCGACGGCGGACACCCCAGTGATGTCGATGACCGCGTGCTCGGAGCCGGTGTCGACGAGCGTCTGCAGCAGCTTCTCCATGACGACCTGGGTCCTGGCCGAGTCGAGCGTGCCGACCAGCGGCACCGCGACGATGCCCTCCCAGAGCTTGACCACCGGGGTGGACAGCTCCAGCAGCTGCTCCGCCTGGTCGATGATGATCTTCTCCCTGGCCGCCGCGTAGCTCTCCATGGTGAAGAGCCCGAGGTCGTCGATCACCCGGGAGAACCAGATGAAACCTCGCAGGGCCTCGGGGGAGCCGTCCTCCTCGACGATCTCGTAGAGCGCCTCCTTCAGGCCGAACACCACGATCGCGGTCTCGGTCGGGGTGAACCCCTGGCGGGCGCGGTCGCGGGAGAGCTCGGCGAGCAGGCCGCGCAGATCGCTGAGGTCGCCGGACTCGCCGAACGACTGGCGCAGCGACTGGTAGAGCTCGCGTAACTGCTCGGCCAGCCCCCCGCGATCCGCCTGATTGCCGGTGCCGCCGCTGGGCGAACGGGCGATCTCAAGCCAGCGCTTGAAGACGCGCGCCTCGTGCTCCTGGAAAAGTTCTTCGATGCGACGCCGACCGGCGTCCGCGTGGACGGACAAGGCAACTCCCATGCGTACGACCTGGAGACAACTCGCACGAAAGGTTACATGGAACGTCCTGCTTACGACCCTTTTTGGGTGTTCGGTGGGCCGCTTGTGGTCAGAGCTTCAAGAGGGTGAAGGGGCCGGGCCGGGCGGCCGGGGTGGCCGTATCACATCATGGGCCTCGCGGGTGGTCCTCGGGGGCCGCTTCGCGACAGACGACCCGCGCGTTCGTGACGGGCGAACCACGTTCATGACGGGCGAACCACGTTCGTGACAGGCGAACCGTGCGTTCGTGACAGGCGAACCGTGCGTTCGTGACGGGCGAACCGTGCGGAGCCCGTGAGGATCGCCGGGGGCGCGCCGGGAGGGCGCGAGCCTTCCGGGTGTCGGCTCAGGCCTTCCGGATGTCAGCTTAGGGTGGTGGCGAGCGGCGTTTCAATGCCGGAACTTGCGTTCCGGGGCCCGTGAGGGCTGCACTACAAGAACGCGAAAACGTACAAAAGCCTCAAAAGTGACAGTGGTCGCCCAAGGTTTGGATTGCTACCATAAGGCAAATCTAGCGAGATGTTATGACGCAAGTTGCTCTGGTGACTACTGTTACGGGCGATGAAGAAGTAGTCTGAGCTGTGGAAAGTTGCTCAACGCCACACGTGATCGTCGAGCCGGCGGGTGAGGTGCGGTCGCGGAGGGGCGGCGTTCTTCCCAATTAGCCTGTACAGCGGGCCGACTTGTGAAATAACGTAACTGAACTGAAATCGCCCGATCATGATCTCGGCGATACTGTCGCCGCACAACAGATACGCGGATGAGAGCAGGAGACCCCCGATGCCGTCCGGACTCACAGCGGGTTTGAAGGGCACGGTGCCCGGCGACGTCCGGAACGGCTCGCCCCGTCCGGGTGCGGTCCTCCTCCGAGTGTCTTCCCCTGAACACAAGGCGGTGATGCGATGACGGTCCGCCTCCTGACCAACATCGGCCGGCTCTGGACCGGAAACGACGTGTTCAGCAACGCGGCGATCCTCGTCCACAACGACCGGATCGCCTGGGTCGGCCGCGCCGCGGATCTTCCGCAGAGCGTGCCCGGTGTCGTCGACGACATCGTCGACGTCGACCACGTCGAGAACCTGGGCGGCGCGCTGGTCACCCCCGGCCTGATCGACGCGCACACCCATCCGGTCTACGCGGGAAACCGCTACGCCGAGATGGCGATGCGCTCCAGCGGCTCCACCCCCTCCGCGATCACCGCGGCGGGCGGCGGCATCGGCTCCACCGTGACGGTCACCCGTGGCACCGACCCCTGGACGCTCTGCAACGGCGTCCGCGAGCGGCTTCGCGACTGGCTGCTCAGCGGCACCACCACCATCGAGGCCAAGACCGGCTACCACCTCACCCGTGACGGCGAGCTGGCCGACGTGCGACTCCTGCGCGAGCTGGAGAAGGAACCGATGATGCCGCGGGTGCACGTGACCTTCATGGCCGCGCACGTCGTCCCGCCCGAATACTTCGGCCGCCAGCGCGACTACGTCGAGGCCGTGGGCGCCTGGTGCGCCGACGCCGCCGCGGCGGGAGCCGACGGTGTCGACGTCTACTGCGACGAGGGCCACTTCACCGCGGAGGAGGCCCGCTGGGTCCTGGCCTCCGGGCGCAACGTCGGCCTGCTGCCCCGCGTGCACGCCGGCGCCTACACCCGGCGCGGCGCCGTCCAGCTCGCCGCCGAACTCGGCTGCGCCTCCGCCGACCTGCTCCACCACACCACCGACGAGGACATCGCGATCCTGGCCCGATACGGCGTCCCCGCCGTGGTCTGCCCCGGCACCGCCCTCCAGCGTGGCAGCCTGCCCCCGGTCCGCCGGATGCTCGCCCAGGGGGTAACCGTGGCCCTCGGCAGCGACCACAACCCGGGCCACTGCGGCATCACCTCGATGTCCCTGGTCATCAGCCTCGCCGTCGCGGCCTTCGGCATGAGCGTCGGCGACGCCCTCCGGGCCGCCACCCTCGGTGGTGCCACGGTCCTCGGCGCCCCCGATCGCGGCGTTCTCGCCCCCGGCCGCCTGGCCGACATCGTCCAGTGGGACGCCGACCACGAGGGCGCCTTCGCCTGGTCCTTCGGCCTCAAGCCCCGCCGCGTCTGGCGCGGCGGCACCCCCGTCCAGTAGACCCGCGGCGGGCTCCTCGTCTCAGCAGGCCTGAGGCGGGGTTCTCGTCTCCTTCGCGTGATCTCCACCCCGTAACCTCTGGACATGTCTCCACGGGTCGCCGTCGTCACGGACTCCACCGCCTACCTCCCTCCGGAGGAGGTCTCCCGCAGGGGAATCGTCGTGGTGCCGCTCCAGATGATCGTGGGAGGCCGGGCGCTCGACGACGTGACGCGGACCGAGGGCACGAGCGTGGGCGACATGCTGCGGGAACGGGGCCAGGTGACGACCTCCATGCCCGCCCCGCGCCGTTTCACGGACGCCTACGCCGAGGCTGCGGCCCGGGGCGCGACCGGTATCGTCTCCATCCACCTGTCGGCTGAGATGTCCGGTACGGTCGAGGCCGCCCGCGCGGGGGCCGAGCATTCCCCCGTTCCGGTCGATGTCGTCGACAGCAGGTCCATCGCCATGGGCCTCGGGTTCCCGGTCCTCGCCGCCGCGAGTGCCGCCGCGAAGGGCGCGACACGGACCGAGGTGGCGGACGCCGCCCGCCGCCGCGCGGAGTCGATCCGCAGCTTCTTCTACGTCGACACCCTGGAGTATCTCCGCAGGGGAGGGCGGATCGGCGCGGCGGAGAGCCTCCTCGGCTCGGCACTGATGATCAAGCCGATCCTGCACATCTCCGACGGCGCGATCGTCCCCCTGGAGAAGGTCCGTACGGCGAGCCGTGCCATCGCCCGCCTCGAGGACCTCGCGGTCGAGGCCGCGGGTACCGGCCGGGTGGAGATCGCCGTCCAGCACCTCGCCGCCCGCTCCCGCGCGGAGACCCTGGCCGCACGACTGCGACGGCGCGTTCCCTCCCTCGCCGAGGTCATCGTCGTCGAGGTCGGCCCGGTGATCGGCGCACACGTCGGCCCCGGCATGCTCGGCGTCACCATCTCCACCGGAGAGCCTCTGGTGTCCACCGGCCCGTGAGGTTCGCCGGCCCGTGAGGTTCGCCGGTTCGTGAGGTTCAAGCGGCCCGCGAGGTTCACCGGTCCGTGAGGTTCGCCGGTCCGTGAGGTTCAAGCGGCCCGCGAGGTTCGCCGGTCCGTGAGACCGGCCGATCCGGTCTGTGCGGCCCACTATCCACAGAACACGATTCGGCGAAAGTGCGCTCGCCGCCGCCTCCGTAACGTCCTGCGGGTGCGGACCACAGGCCAGAACACCGAGCGGTTCCAAGCCGAGTCGCGGCTGCGGAGCCTGACCGGAAGCGGATCACCCGACCCGGCGTCCCTGCCGTGCCGTCCGGCCGGCACGCCGTGCGTGGGCAGGCACGCGCGACCCGGCGCCCCGGGCGAGCCGGAGGACGCGGTCGTTCACGACGCCTCCTTCGCGCGTACGCGTTCGGCGCCGATCCCTCCGTCCTTCGAGGCGCTTCGCAAGGTCGTGGCCACCCAGAAGGCCGCGATCGGTCCTGACCGCCCGGGGCTGCGCCTCCTGCTGCTCGTCGCCCTCGTGGCCACCGTCGCGGGCGGTGTGTACGCCTGGCGCTCCCGGCCGGAGCCCGAGCCACTGGCCCCGCCGATGCCGGTCTCCGGGTCCCCGCTGTCGGCGCCCGTCACCGCTTCGCGGCAGCAGCCCATGCCGGTCGCCGAGCTGACCGTTCACGTGACGGGCAAGGTCCGCCGGCCAGGGGTGATCACGTTGCCCGGCGGTTCGCGGGTCGCCGACGCGGTCCAGGAGGCGGGGGGCGTCCGGGGAGCGGCCGCCACGGGATCCCTCAACCTCGCGCGCAAGCTCGTCGACGGCGAGCAGATCGTCGTCGGCCTTTCCGGCGCGGCCGCCGTCGCGGCGGCGCCCGCCACGGTGAGTCCCCCGGATCCCGCCACCGCCGTCGTCGACCTCAACACCGCCACCCCCGAGCAGCTCGAGCAGTTACCGGGCGTGGGCGAGGTGCTCGCCCGGCGCATCGTCGAATACCGCGACGCGCACGGCGGCTTCCGCTCCGTCGAGCAGCTCCGCGACGTGAGCGGGATAGGCGACCGGAAGTACGCCGAGATGCGTGACAAGGCCCGTGTCTGACGCCCCGGCCACGCGGACGGCCATGACGCGGTCCACCACGCTCGCCGCCCTCGACACCTCGGACGGCTCCGGTGGTCATAAGAGGTCCAGAGGGGCCGGAGAGGCTGAAAGGGCCGGAAGGTCCGGCGGTTCGGGAAGCCCGGACGGTTCCGGAAAGGGGTGGCGTGCGCACGCCACGCAGCTGGTCCTTCCGGCGGCCATCTCGTGGATGGCCGCTCTCGTCCTGCTGGGCTGCCCGGCCGTGACCGGTGCGGTGACGGCCGGCCTCATGGCCGCGGGTGCCCTGGCCGTGGCAGTCCTGACCCGAGGCCGGGAGGCGACGGGCAGACGGAACGCGGTGATCGCGGTCCTGGGATGCGCCGCCGCGGTGGCGGGGTCGGTGGCGTTCCGGGTGCACGCGGTCGGTACGGGGCCGGTCGCCGAGCTCGCGGGCAGGAACGCCTCGGCGACGGCCGAGGTGGTGGTGACCGACGACCCCAGGGAGACGAGGCAGAAAGGAGGGCCTTTCCCGCGAGAGGGTTTCGTGGTTCCCGCCCGGGTCGAGTCGGTCGGGACGGGAACGGGCAGGGTGGCGCTGCGGGCCCCGGTGGTGCTGTTCGTCTCCGGCGCCGGGTGGCGCTCCCTGCTGCCCAGCCAGCGCGTGGAGATCACCGGGCGCTTCGGCAGGGCCGACCCCGGGGAGCTGCTCGCGGCGGTGGTGCTGGTCAGGGGAGCGCCGCGGGCCCTGAGCGGGCCCTCCTGGGAACAGCGCGCGGCCGGGGCGCTCAGGTCGGGGTTGCGGGAGGCGGCCGACGTGTTGCCGCCGGCGCAGCGCGGGCTGTTGCCCGGCCTGGTGGTCGGCGACGTGTCCCGGATGGACGAGCAGGTCAAGGCCGACTTCAGGGCGGCGGGCCTGAGCCATCTCCTCGCGGTCTCCGGCGCGAACCTCGCCGTCGTGGCGGGAGCGGCGGTCGCGCTGGCCAGGACGGCCGGGCTGCCCCTCGCGGCGCGGGCGGTGCTGGCGATGGCGGCCATGGTCGCCTTCGCGGTCGTCGCCCGGCCCTCGCCCAGCGTGCTCAGGGCCCTCCTGATGGGCGGGGTCGCCGCCCTCGCCCTCGGTACGGGCCGCTCGCGCGACGGTGTCGCGGCCCTGTCGGTGACGGTCCTGGGGCTGGTCCTCTTCGTCCCCGAACTCGCCCGCTCCTACGGCTTCGCGCTGTCGGTCTCGGCCACCGCGGGCATCCTGGTCCTCGCCCCGGGCTGGCGCGACCGGCTCTCGACCCGCATGCCCCGGTGGCTCGCCGAGGCGACCGCCGTGGCCGCCGCCGCCCAGGCCGCGGTCACCCCCGTCCTGGTCCTGATGTCGGGGCAGCTCGCACCGGTGGCGATCCCGGCCAACCTGCTCGCGGGCCCGGCCGTGGCCCCCGCCACCCTGCTCGGCTTCGCGGTGGCGTTGATCGCGCCCCTGCACATGGGGCTCGCCCAGCTGCTGGTCCGTCCGGCGGGGCTGGCCACCGGATGGATCATCGAGGTGGCCGAGCACACCGCGGCGCTCCCGCTGGGCGTGGTTCCGTGGCCGGGCGGCGTCACCGGGTTGCTCCTGCTGGCCGCCGCCGTGCCGGTCGCCGTGCTGGTGCTGCGGCACCGGCGGCCACGCCTGATCGCCCTGGCGGCCCTGGCCGGGCTGGTCCTCGCCGTGACGGTGGCCGCGCCGATCGTGGCACGCTGGCCGCCTCGCGGATGGCTGCTGGTCGCCTGCGACGTCGGCCAGGGAGACGCCCTGCTCGTCGCGGCGGGGCCGGGGCGGGCCGTGGTGGTGGACGCGGGCCCGGACCCGGTGCCGGTGGACCGTTGCCTGCGCTCCATGGGGGTCGGGGAGGTGCCGCTGGTCATCCTCACCCATCCGCACCTCGACCATGTGGGCGGCCTCGACGGTGTCCTTCGCGGGCGTGCCGTGGGAGCGGTGGTGGTGACCCCGCACGGTGCCGGAGAGCGAGAGGGGGTGAGGCTGAGCGCTGACCTGGCCCGGCGCCACGTGGCCGAGTGGGCGGCGCGGCCCGGCGCGAGCTGGCGGTTCGGGCCCTCGGAGCTCACCGTCATCGGCCCGGCGGCCGAGGCCTCCCCGCCCGGCGCGGGGGAGGGGGCGGCCGTCAACAACGCCAGCGTCGTGGTGCACGTCCGCTGGGCGGCGGGGGCGGCCCTGCTCAGCGGCGACATCGAGACCGAGGCTCAGGCGGAGCTGCTCCGGCGCGGCCTGCCGCCCGCCGAGATCCTCAAGGTCCCGCACCACGGATCGGGCAGGTACGACCCGGCCTTCCTCGCCGCCTCCGGCGCCCGTGCCGCTCTGATCAGCGTGGGGGCGGACAACGGCTACGGCCACCCCGCCCCGTCGACCCTGGCCGCGCTGCACCGGCTCGGCGTGCGCGCCTACCGGACGGATCTGTCGGGCGACCTCGCGGTGGTGGTCCGCGAGGGGGCTCTGGCCGTCGTCGCCCGTGGACGCGCGGCCCCGTTGGCGGGCGGCCCGGGGCCCCCGGTCCGGACGGACGGGGCCGGTGCGGGTCAGGCCCCGGTCCTGGCCGGGCGGTGGGGGTGGTCTCCTGCCCGGACCGGGCGGTGGGCGGCGGTTCCCGGCTCCGGCCGGGAGGCGCGGGTCAGCTCCCGGTCCTGGCCGGGCGGCGGAACTCGGTGTTCACGTCGGCGGCGTAGACCGACCGGCTGCAGCGCGCGCAACGGTACATGATCGGGCCCTCGTCGAGGGACGTCCCGCAGCGCGGGCAGGCGTGGCGGCGAATAGTGGAGTTTGTCATGATTCTCACCTCCTGTGCTGTTTCCAGAGTGCCCCGTGGCACCTGCATTTCGATTGCGAACGACTTGCCGACGGCTCATCCGGTCACCCGGACGTGGCATGCTGCTCGACATGGCGGCAACCGATCCGGCACCCGTGATCCTGATACTCGGCGACGAGGAACTCCTGGCCGACCGCGCGGTGAGCGAGGTGACCTCGGCGGTCAAGGCCGCCGACCCGACCGCCGAGGTGCACGATCTCCCCGGTTCGAAGATGGAGCTCGGAGAGCTCACCCGCATGACGTCGCCCTCGCTGTTCGGCGACAGGTCCGTGGTGGTCGTCCGCTCGGCCCACGACCTCGGCAAGGACGTCATCGCCGAGGTCGTCTCCTACGCGGCCCGCCCGGCGGAGGAGACCGTGCTGGTCCTCGTCCACCCGGGGGGCGTCAAGGGGAAGGCCCTGGTCGACGGGCTCAAGAAGGCCGGAGCCCAGGTGGTCCCCGTCACCAAGGTGACCAAGGCGGCCGAGCGCCTGGCGTTCGTCAAGACGGAGCTGAAGCGGGCCGGGCGCACCATCGGGGCCGACGCCGCCGCCGCGCTCCTCGACGCCGTGGGCAACGACCTTCGCGAGCTGGCCGCCGCGTGCAGCCAGCTCGCCTTCGACACCCCCGGCAAGACGATCGACGAGGCCGCCGTCGCGCGCTACCACCGGGGCAGGGCCGAGGTGAGCGGGTTCACCGTGGCCGACTCGGCCGTCGAGGGGCGGCTGGGCGACGCCCTGGAGCAGCTGCGCTGGGCGCTCTCGACCGGTACGGCGCCGGTCCTGCTGGTGAGCGCGCTCGCCGGGGGGCTGCGCTCGCTGGCCAAGGTGGGAGGCGCTCCCCGTAACCTCCGGGGCGGCCAGCTCGCCAGCCATCTCGGCATGCCGCCCTGGAAGATCGAGCGGGTCCAGCGGCAGCTGAACGGCTGGGGCCCGGAGGGCCTCGCCCGTGCGATCCAGGCCGCGGCCCTCGCCGACGCGCAGGTGAAGGGTGGCGGGGCCGACCCGGCGTACGCGCTGGAGCACATGGTCCAGACCGTGGTGGCCAGCCGCACGGGGCGCTAGGCACGCCTAAGAGCCGGGAGGGCTGAGGGAGACGCGGCCGGGGCCGGGAACCAGGCACGCCCGGGGCCCGGTAGGGCCGGGGGAGACACGGCCGGGGCCGGGAAGAGCCAGGAAGAGCCGGGGTGAGGCGTGGCTAGGGGCCGGGAAGAGCCGGGGTGAGGCGTGGCTGGGGAAGATCCGGCCTGAGATTCGCGAGACAGGGCGTCAGGCACACGGGGAGCGGGGTCCGCCTGAGACGCGAGGCAGGGCCCGGCACGGGAGGGAAAACCGGCCTGAGACGCAAGAACGCCGCATCCCCGGAGGGAGCGGCGTTCGCGAGACCTGGAACTACTTGGCGGCCGACAGGGCGGCGGCGCGCTGGGCGATCGCCGACTTGCGGTTGGCGGCCTGGTTGCGGTGGATCACGCCCTTGCTGGCAGCCTTGTCCAGCTGGCGGGAGGCGGCGCGCTGCAGCACGACGGCCTCTTCGACGTTGCCCTGGTCGGCGGCCTCGCGGAACTTGCGGATGGCCGTCTTCAGGGAAGACTTGACAGCCTTGTTACGCAGCCGGGCCTTCTCGTTCTGCCGGTTGCGCTTGATCTGGGACTTGATGTTCGCCACGAAGAAGCCTCGGTGAATGTCGTTGGATGGGGCGCGCGGGCAGAGAGGGCGCGCCACACGCAGTTGACTAGGCTACCAACTGCCGTGGTCGACACTCAAATCGACGGGCCGGGCAGAAGGATGCCTGATCAGTTTAGCGTGTGATGATGATGGCTCGGACCGGAACGCTCACGGCTTGAACCAGAACTTCTCGTACTCCGCCCAGTCCTCCTTGGTGGCGGCGAAGTCGACGTAGAGCGCCAGGCCGAAACGCTCGCGCGGCCTGCCGTACGAGGTCAGCGCCAGCCGGGCGCCCCTGGCCGCGTTCTCGACGCTCTCGGCCTCGTCGGCCCAGGCCACGCCGTGGTCGTGATAGGCCGGGGCGCCGATCAGCACCGTCTTCTCCTCGGGGACGAGCTCCAGCGCCAGCGAGCTCTGCCGTACGACGTAGCCGCCGTAGACGGAGGGGAAGGGGAGGTAGGAGTCGTAGGTCATGATCGCGACCTGGTCGGTGAGCTTGGCGACCTGGCCGAAGTAGCCGGGCGACCAGTACTTGTCGCGGCCGGTGACGGCGCGCGCGGCCGGGCGGACGAGCGGGAACGGCTCGATCTGCGGGGTGGAGGTGGAGAGCAGGCCGTCGCCCACGATCGCGCGGGTCTGGGTCAGCAGGTCGAGGAAGTCGGTGTCGCCGTCGCCGATCGGCTCGAAGTTGTAGTGGACGCCGTCGAAGCCGAGCGCCGTGATCGCGCGGGCGCCGTCCAGCACGCGCTTCCTGGAGGCCGCGTCGTCGAGGTCCAGGACGCCGTCGACCTTCTGGCCGAGCCAGGCCGACACCCTGACCTTGGGAAGTTCCTCGCGCCACCACTTCAGGAAGTCGGCCGCCTTCGGGTGCTTGCCGGCGGGCAGGGTCCCGTCGGGGTCGAAGGGGCCGGAGTGGACGTACACGTCCCTGATCCCGGTCTTTCGCAGCCGGGCGGCGAGGGTGCGCACGTCGTCTGCCGTCTTGCGGCCGTCGACCCAGGCGTGGCCCAGCCACAGGGCGTCGTGGCCGGTCGTCTTGGCCCACGGGGCGGGTGTCCCGGTAAACTGCAGGGTGAGGGTGGCCACGGCCACCCCGGGAAGCGCGAGGAGCAGGGCCGCCACCATAGCGAGGAACCGCAGGCCGCGCCGTGCTCTGGTCCGGGCAATCACCCGGACATGTCACCATGGAAGACGGCTGGCATGCCAGCCGTGTGATCGTCATCAATCTGTTGAAACGGACCCCGGTGCGCATTCAGCCTGGCCAGACCGACCCCGCTGTGCTCCGCAACTTCTGCATCATCGCGCATATCGACCATGGCAAGTCGACGCTCGCCGACCGGATGCTGCAGATCACCGGAGTGGTCGACGACCGTTCCATGCGTGCTCAGTACCTCGACCGGATGGACATCGAACGCGAACGCGGCATCACGATCAAGTCGCAGGCGGTCAGGCTCCCGTGGAAGGTCGGCGACACCGACTACGTCCTCAACATGATCGACACCCCCGGGCACGTCGACTTCACCTACGAGGTCTCCCGGTCGCTCCAGGCGTGCGAGGGCGCGATCCTGCTGGTCGACGCCGCGCAGGGCATCGAGGCGCAGACGCTGGCCAACCTCTACCTGGCCATGAACAACGA
The DNA here is from genome assembly GCF_042888905.1 of Streptosporangium sp. NPDC002721. Taxonomy (NCBI): domain Bacteria; kingdom Bacillati; phylum Actinomycetota; class Actinomycetes; order Streptosporangiales; family Streptosporangiaceae; genus Streptosporangium; species Streptosporangium sp. NPDC002721. The sequence continues at coordinate 57,783 of NZ_JBIAQI010000007.1, read as the reverse complement.
CATGACGATCATCCCGGTGCTCAACAAGATCGACCTGCCCGCGGCCCAGCCGGAGAAGTACGCCGCGGAGATCGCCCACCTCATCGGCTGCGAGCCGGAGGACGTGCTGAAGGTCTCCGGCAAGACCGGCGTGGGCGTCTCCGAGCTGCTGGACCACGTGGTCGCGAACGTCCCGGCCCCGGTCGGCGACGCCGACGCGCCCGCCCGCGCGCTGATCTTCGACTCGGTGTACGACACCTACCGCGGCGTGATCACCTACGTCCGGGTCATGGACGGCCACCTGGGCAAGCGCGAGCGCATCCTGATGATGTCGACCACCGCCGCCCACGAGACGCTGGAGATCGGCGTCATCTCGCCCGAGCCGAAGATCGCCGACCAGGGGCTCGGCGTCGGCGAGGTGGGCTACCTGATCACCGGCGTGAAGGACGTCCGCCAGTCGCGGGTCGGCGACACGGTGACCTCCGTGACGCGCCCGGCGGTCAAGGCGCTCAGCGGGTACGAGCACCCCAAGCCCATGGTCTTCTCCGGCCTGTATCCCATCGACGGCGACGACTACCCCGACCTCCGCGAGGCCCTGGACAAGCTCCAGCTCAACGACGCCGCCCTCGACTACGAGCCGGAGACCTCCGCGGCCCTGGGCTTCGGGTTCCGCTGCGGCTTCCTGGGCCTGCTCCACATGGAGATCGTCCGCGAGCGGCTGGAGCGCGAGTTCAACCTCTCGCTCATCTCCACCGCGCCCAACGTGGTCTACCGGGTGATCATGGAGGACGGCAAGGAGGTCGTCGTCACGAATCCCTCGGAGTTCCCCACCGGCAAGGTGGAGAAGGTCTTCGAGCCGATGGTCAAGACGACCGTGCTCGTCCCCTCGGAGTTCATCGGCGCCATCATGGAGCTCTGCCAGAACCGCCGGGGCAACCTGCAGGGCATGGACTACCTGTCCGAGGACCGTGTCGAGATCCGCTACACCATGCCGCTCGGCGAGATCATCTTCGACTTCTTCGACCAGCTCAAGTCCCGTACGCGCGGCTACGCCTCGCTGGACTACGAGCCCTCGGGCGAGCAGGAGTCGGACCTGGTCAAGGTCGACATCCTGCTCCAGGGCGAGGCCGTGGACGCCTTCAGCGCCATCGTCCACCGGGAGAAGTCGTACGCCTACGGGGTCGAGATGGCCAAGAAGCTGCGCGAGCTCATCCCCAGGCAGCAGTTCGAGGTGCCGATCCAGGCGGCCATCGGCGCCCGGGTCATCGCCCGTGAGAACATCCGCGCCATCCGCAAGGACGTCCTCGCGAAGTGCTACGGCGGCGACATCTCCCGCAAGCGCAAGCTGCTGGAGAAGCAGAAGGAGGGCAAGAAGCGGATGAAGATGGTCGGCCGCGTCGAGGTGCCCCAGGAGGCGTTCGTCGCCGCTCTGTCCACCGAGTCGTCCACGGACAAGCCCAAGAAGTAGAACGTGCGGGCGAGGCCGCAGATGATCCAGATCCTGCGGCCTCGCCCGGTATGAGAGGGTCGCTCAGCGCAGGACGCTGTAGAGCGCCGAGGTGAGCGACGCCTTGCTGTCGTCCTGGTCGATGGACCACATCATCGAGCCGCCGAGGCCCTTCAGGCGGATGTAGGCCGCCTTCTGGAGCAGCGAGGCCGGGTCGTCGTAGGACCAGAACTCGTTGCCGTCGTAGAGCCACACGGACCCGGTCAGCAGGTCGCGGTAGCGCTTGCCCGGCTTGTTCACGAGGATCTTGTAGTCCTCGCTTCCGGCCGCGAAGGTGCCGGGAGCCGGGCCGGTGGCGGTGCCGTACAGGCCGTTCCTGCCGCCGGTGACGCCGGTCCAGCCCTGGCCGTACGCCGGTACGCCCACCACGAGCTTCTTGGCGGGTGCGCCGCGCGTCAGGTAGTCGCGGACGGTCTGGTCCACGCTGTACTTCACCGGGTGCGGGTCGCGCCGGTCGGTGAACAGGTTGCCGTTGTGGCCGGTGACGGTCTCCCAGGAGCCGTGCAGGTCATAGCCCTGGATGGTGGCGAAGGTGAGCTGCCTGAAGACGTCGCGGACCTCGAAGCCCGCGTCGATCTTCGCGGCGGCGGCGGGCAGGAAGGCGGTCAGCTCGGTGCGCCGGTCGAACTCGTTCATCTGGCGGCGGAGCTCGGTGACGAACAGGGTGAAGTTCCGCTTGTCCTCGGGGCGGATGACGTTGCCGACCTCGCCGGAGGAACCGGGCCACTCCCAGTCGAGGTCGATGCCGTCGAACACGCCCGCCCCGGTGCCGGCCGCGGTGCCGGGCAGGTTGCCCTTGAGCCACAGGTCGATGCAGGAGGAGGCCAGCTTGGCGCGGCCCTCGGGGGTGAGCACCGCGTCGGAGAAGTACTTCGAACCGGTCCAGCCGCCGAGGGAGATCAGAGCCTTGAGCCCGGGGTGCTTGGCCTTGAGCTTCTTCAGCTGGTTCAGGTTGCCGTTCAGCGCCTGGCCCTCGGCGTCGGCGACGCCGTCCACGCTCTGCTCGGCGGGCACCGGGCGCTGCCAGTCGGCCCACGGGTCGGGGGAGTAGCAGTCGCCCCCGGCGTTGACGAAGCCGAAGGCGTAGTTGATGTGGGTCAGCTTGGCGGCGGCGCCGCTGGTCTCCATGTCCTTGACGTGGTAGTTGCGACCGTAGACGCCCCACTGGATGAAGTAGGCGACCCGCTTGTAGCGGTCACCGTGTCCCTGGGGGGTCTGGGCCTGGGCCGGGGCCGGTAGGGCCACCGCCGCGAGACCCGCGGCGAGGGCTGCCGCGATCACTTTACGGAGGAGTCTCTGCACGGGCTTCTCCACTGCTTGGAATAGTAACTTATAGGAAACTTTCCTTTAAGTTTTCACGGATCGTAGACCTGCGTGATCTGGCCGTCAACGGCCAACGGCGTTTTGACCGGTCGGCGGCGGGATGCTTCGGCTAACTTGGCAAGGCATGGAGCAGCAGGCGTTCTGCAACCGATGTGGCACCCCTGTGCGCGGGCTGTCGAGATGCCCCGGGTGCGGGGCGTCGACAGGGGGGCGGCCTCCGCTGGGCCAGTCCCCGCCGGCCCAGCCCTCGCGCGACGTTCCCCCCGGCGAGAACCGGGTCCCGCCCGGCGAGTGGCGGCAGGATCCCGCCGACTGGCAGCAGCACCTCCCTCCGGAGGAGCGGCCTCCCCAGCGGGACGAGCGGCCCTGGCGACCTCCGCCGAACCGGGGCCGCGACCGGCCGCCCCGAGCGGATCGCAAGGTCTGGCCGCTGGTCACGACGGCCACGGTCCTCGCGATGGCGCTGGCCGCCGCCGGGGCCTTCCGGCTCGTCCCGCCGGAGAGCGGCACGTCCGTGGCGGGCGGCGTCGGGGCGGCGGCGAGCGGTGACCGGGCGGAGGCCGAGACCGGGACGCCTTCGGCGGGGCGGGCTCCCCAGGGGCCCCAGGACGCCGAGACCCAGGCCAGGGTCCTCGACGCCCTGCTCGCCGACAGCGGCGGCTCCAGGTCGGGCCTCGGCTCGGCCCTCGGCCAGCTGCGCTCCTGTGAGGGCACCGCCACCGGGCTCGCCACGCTCCAGCGGATCACCGCCGCCCGCCGCGAGCAGGTGGTCCAGGTCGGCGCGCTGAGCACCGGCGAGCTTCCCGGAGGCGACGCGGTCAAGGCGCGCCTCACCAGGGCCCTCACCGCCTCCTTCGACGCCGACGAGGCGTTCCTCGCCTGGGCGACCCGCCAGGAGGCCGAGTGCGACCGTGCCTGGAGCGGCGACGCCGACTACCGGCGGGGCCTGGCCTTCTCCGGCGAGGCGACCACGGCCAAGCGGGGCTTTCTGAGGCTGTGGAACCCCCTCGCCCGGCGGTACGGCCTGCCGGTGCGGGCCGAGCACGAGATCTGACCCGCTGGAACCCACGGGAGACGCCTCGGCGGAGCGCCGGTCCCGCCCACGACACGGGCGCTCCGGCGGGCTCGGCCGGGAGGGGCCGGGAGAGGGCGGGCCCGTGGTCACGAGGAGAGCAGGGCGATGAGGGCCGTCACGGCCTCCGCGACGGCGGCCACCGAGGCGACGCGCCCGGAGAGCCGGGTCAGGGTGTCGGACAGGTGGGCGGGGTCGGGGTTCTCCTCCAGCAGCTCGGCTTCGAGCAGGTCGGTCTCCCTGAGCACCGGCCGGATGTCGCCGAGCTCGTCCGCGTGACGCCGTGTCAGGTCACGGACGAGGGCGATCAGCTCGGTGGCGCGGTCGTCGCCGGGGGGCGTGCCCACGTGCTGCACGGCTCGGGCCCCCTTCCCGGCGGCGACGGGCCCGTTGACGGTGCCGCCGGTGATCTGGATCCCGTGGTTGGTGTTCGTCATCACGCGTCTCCCCGGTGCTGTGTCGTCGTCGCCGTCGCTCCGGCACCGGCTGCGACGGGCCCGTTGACGGTGCCGCCGGTGATCAGCGCACCGTTGTTGATCAGGGTCGCCGCCTGGCTCCGGTACCCGCTGGTGTCGACCTCCCTGGCCTCCAGGTAGTCCAGGACCGCCTCGGTCAGCCGCTGCTCGATCAGCTTGGTGTACTTGTCGGCGTCCAGGACCTGGGTGAAGCGGTCGAGCCGGGGCTCCGCCCCCAGCTCGCGCACGCTCTCCCTCACCCCGAAGGGGTAGGCCAGGTAGTCGGCGGGGTCGGGCGCGGTGGCGTTCTGCCGCAGCCTCCGGAAGGCCGTGCGGACGAGGCGGAAGGGCGCGAAGACCACGTCGGCGATCAGGTCGAGCCTGACGCGCTTGACGACCTCCCAGAGCAGGGCGCCCCTGCTCAGCGAGAACAGCTCGTCGATGTGGAAGTCGTCCCTGACGGGCGGCATCACCGCCAGCACGAACTGCGTGTAGAGCATCCGCCCCTCCACGGCCAGGTGGACGAAGGCCGAGACGGTGATCTCCTGGTCCTCGGCGGGGGCGACGACCTGCCCCGCCGCGTTCCTGATCTCCGGCCCCTCCGCGCCCACGGTGATCCGCTGGTAGTAGCGCATCCCGCCCTGCGGGTGGCGCCCCACCGCGTCGACGATGTCCGGGGTCGCCTCGGTGAGGGGGCGTCTCCCCTCCGGATCGAGGAAGGGATGGCTCGGGAACGCCCGGCGGCCCGGCAGGTTCGCGCTCTGCCAGTCGGCCCGGGTGAAGGTGCCCCGCGCCGCGACGTGGTCGCTGATGCGCAGCCGGCCGATCCGCTCGCCCTGCCACTCGACGGCGTCGCGCATCTCCGCGATCCGCGCGTGGACGAAGGCGTGGAGGTCCATCGGGTCGATCCGCACGCGTTGCCGCGGCTCGGGACCCACACCGGCGGGCCGGTGCTTCAGCCGGTCCAGCTCCACCGCGATCGACCAGGAGCGTCGTACTCCTCCTGAACCGACGAACGGATTCTCGTTCCCATAAAGGGTGATATTTCCCCATTGAGCCCTGTTGATATAGGCGAGTCGCTGCCGGAATTCCGGCGCCTCCTCGATACTGCCGCCACGAGCGCCCGGTTTGAGGCTATTTATAATAGTAAAATAGCGCATCACCCAGTAACCGATGGCAACGGCGAAAAGGGCCACGATCAGCAGCAGTGTGAGCAGCGAGTACAGGATCGGTGAGGTGCCGGAAGACTGCCCGGTCACCTCGCCGGTCACGGGGTCGTAGCCGAGAGGCCGCGAGTACGCGCTGGAGAGGGTGGAGAGGAACGCCAGCACCCCGAAGGCCACGGAGAGCGGTGCCCAGATGACGAGCAGCAGCAGGGCGCGCAGCCCGACGGAGAGCCGGCGCACCCTCGGAAGGGCCAGCACGGCCAGGGGCAGCAGCAGGCTCAGCCAGGAGAGCGTGGAGGTGAAGGACAGGACCAGCGAGAGGGCGAGCAGGGCGCTGAGGACCGCGTCGCGGATCAACGCGAGCCGCTCGGCCCGCAGGCAGTGCAGGACCACCGGCAGCAGGTCGAACCCGCCGTGGGACGGGGGGACGGCCCGGTAGGGGTCGCCGAGGACCTCGCTCAGGACGCGGTCACGGAAACGGTCGTCGAGATAGGCGCCGGCGCAGAGATAGCGGGTGGCGTTTCGCATCGGGGGCCGTTGCGCGTGACCGTTGGCGGGGTCGCTGGATGTTTGTGATGAGTGGCTCATACATTCCTTGGGGTGTTTCACAGCGATATAGCGCAAATATCGGCTGAAACGCTATGGCGGTTCGTGCCGGGAGGATGGGGAAATCGCCGGTTAAGTTGGGGCCCAAGCTCCGGCGTACCGCGCATCGCCGGGGAGGCGGCAGACTTGGGGCGTGCCATCCACACTTCCCGACGGCGATCCCGTACCCACCTCGGGCGAGCTGCCGGAGAGCGCGCTCGCCGGGCTCGGCGAGCGGCCCTTCGGCTTCTACGTCCACGTCCCCTTCTGCGTGACCCGGTGCGGTTACTGCGACTTCAACACCTACACGGCTTCCGAGCTCGGGCCGGGCGCGTCGCAGAAGGACTACGCGGACACCGCCGTCGACGAGGTGCGGCGGGCGCGGGCCAATCTCGGCGCCACGCGCCTCCCCGTCGAGACCGTGTTCTTCGGCGGGGGAACCCCCACCCTGCTCCCCGCCGGGGACCTGGTACGGATCCTGCGGGCGATCGACGAGGAGTTCGGGCTCGCCCCCGGCGCCGAGGTGAGCACCGAGGCCAACCCCGAGTCGGTGGACCCCGCCTACCTGGCGGAGCTGCGCGCGGGCGGGTTCAACCGGATGAGCTTCGGGATGCAGAGCGCCCGCGAGCACGTGCTCCAGGTGCTCGACCGCCGCCACACCCCCGGCCGCCCCGCGCGGGCCGTACGGGAGGCGAGGGAGGCCGGGTTCGAGCACGTCAACCTCGACCTGATCTACAGCACGCCGGGGGAGAGCGACGACGACTGGCGCGCGTCGCTGGCCGCGGCGATCGAGGCGGGGCCCGACCACGTCTCCGCGTACTCGCTGATCGTCGAGGACGGGACGAAGCTGGCCGCCAGGATCAGGCGCGGCGAGCTCCCGATGCCCGACGACGACGTGGCCGCCGACCGCTACCTGATCGCCGACGCCATGCTGGCCGAGGCGGGGTTCGAGTGGTACGAGGTGTCCAACTGGGCCACCTCGGAGGCCGGGCGCTGCCGGCACAACCTGCTCTACTGGACCGGCGGCGACTGGTGGGGCGTCGGCCCGGGGGCGCACAGCCACGTCGGCGGCACCCGCTGGTGGAACGTCAAGCACCCCGCCGCCTACGCCCAGCGCCTGGCCGCGGGCACCTCGCCCGCGCACGCGCGCGAGGTGCTGGGCCGGCGGGACAGGGCGGTGGAGCGGCTGATGCTGGAGCTGCGTCTCGCGCAGGGCTTCCCGCTCCGGGAGCTGGAACGCCCCCCGGTGGTGGCCCGCGCGCTGGCCGACGGCCTGCTGGAGGTGGAGCCGTTCAAGGCGGGCCGCGCGGTGCTCACCCTGCGCGGCCGCCTGCTGGCCGACGCCCTGGTCCGCGACCTCACCTGAGGCCGGGGCCCGGCGGCCGGCCGGGTCAGCTGACGAAGCGGATGTTCACCGGATAGCGGTACGTCTCTCCCCGGTTGGCCGCCACCGCGGCGACGATCGTCATGACGATCGAGCCGATCCAGAGGAAGAACATCAGCACGAAACCGATGAGCACGAACGCCAGGATCCAGGAGACGAAGTAGACGATCAGCACCGTGAGCTGGAAGTTGAGCGCCTCGGCCGCCTGGTCGCGCGCGTAGGGCGACTCGTCCTTCTTCGCCAGATAGAGCACCAGCGGCCCGACGAAGGAGGTCAGCAGGCCCAGCAGGTGGGCGAGCATCGCCATGGTGGTGTCGTCGCTGCCGGGCCGCGGGCCGTACGTGCCGGGCGGCGCCTGGTAGCCGTATCCCTGCGCGGCGCCGTAGGAGTTGTACGCGTTGTACGCGCCGTGCTCGGGGTATCCGGGTCCGGGCTGGTAACCGCCCTGGTGGCCGCCCGCGTCGTACGGGGAGGCGGGCGGCGGGTAGCCCCCGTATCTCTGGTCCTGCCCGTAGCCCTGGTTCGGCTGTCCGTGGCTTTGGTCCGGCTGTCCGTGCCCTTGACCCGGCTGCCCGTAGCCCTGGCCCGGCTGTCCGTGGCTTTGGCCGGGGGGCGGGGCGCCCTGGCCGGGCCACGTGTGGCCGGGCGGGGGGTCGCCGATGCGCCGGGTCCGGTCGTCGCCCGGTGGGTCCTCGGGGTTCTCGCTCATGTCCCCTCCTGAAGATCCTGAAGAATTGACGGCCTAGTCATCCTCGCCGGGAGCCGTCACGAAGTCGATCAGCTCCTCGACGGGACCGAGGAGCTCGGGCTCCAGGTCGGCGTACGTCGTGACCGATCCGAGAATGCGGCGCCACGCGACGCCGGGCTCCACGTCCCAGCCCAGCGCGGCGACGACGCCCTCCTTCCAGGGCACGCCGCGCGGCACCGACGGCCAGGAAGGGATCTTGAGCACGCGCGGCCTGACCGCCTGCCAGACGTCCACGAACGGATGGCCGACGACCAGCACGTGCGGTGAGGAGACCCGGGCGGCGATCCGGCTCTCCTTGGAACCGGGGACCAGGTGGTCGACGAGCACGCCCAGCCGCCGTCCCGGCCCCGGGCCGAACTCCTCGACGATCGAGGGCAGGTGGTCGACGCCCTCCAGATACTCCACGACCACGCCCTCGACCCGCAGGTCGTGCCCCCACACCTTCTCCACGAGCGCGGCGTCGTGCACGCCCTCCACGTAGATCCGGCTCTCCTTGGCGACCTGGGCCCGCAGGCCCTCCACCGCGATGGAGCCCGACGCGCTCCGCCTGGGACCGCGCGGCGCGGCGGCGGGCCGCACGAGCGTCACCACCCGGCCCTCCAGGAGGAACGCGGCCGGCTCCAGCGGGAACACCCGGCGGCGCCCGAACCGGTCCTCCAGGGTGACGGCCTCCTTGTCGCAGGCCACCACGGCGCCGCAGAAGCCGCCGTCGGCGTCCTCGACGACGAGGTCGAGCTCCGCGGGCACCTGGGGGATCGTCCCCCTGCGCGGGCGCCGCCAGTCTCCCGCCAGAACGTCACGTTCGTACATCACCGACCGCCCACCCTCTCTCCCCGGGACCAGGTGGGACCTCCCCGGGATCAGGTGGGACGCTAGCAAACACCACCGTCACCCGCCGTAGGGTCCCGGCTGTCCCCACTGCCCCACCGGCACCGCGGCGGCCCGGCGCTTGCGGGCGCCGCTCCGCCTCACCAGCACGACGATCGTGACGACGATGGCCAGCAGGATCCCGATCGCGGGGATCAGGAACAGGGCGAGCACCCCGCCCACCAGCGAGTCGGCGGCCAGTTCCTTGCCCACGCCGAAGGTCGTGCCCTCGGCGGGATCGGCGGAGCACTGGACCTGGTAGTCGCCCGCCTGGTCCACGCCGACCCGCAGGCCCATCTCCCAGGTGACGCCGTCGGAACCCGCGACGGTCTGCTGGATGTCGGGCTTCTGCAGGCTGGGCGTGCCCGTGCCGCCCTTCAGCGTGCACTCGAACTGGGTGGGGCCGCCGGTGGCGACGTAGATCGCCGGCTTGTCCGCGGGATCGATCTTGACCGTCGCGGCCTGGCCGGGGGCGAACGTCTGCGTCGGCGCCGCGTCGGTGACCGCGTTGAAAAGGCCCCCGGCGAAGCCGCCGATGCCGACGACGATGCTGACCAGGGCGAGCAGCCAGACCCCGACGATCCACCCGATGCTCGGCTTGATCTTCCCGCTGGGCGGGGGCGGTCCCTGCGGGGCGCCGTAACCGGGGGGCGCGTAGCCGTACGAGGGGGGCTGCTGGCCGTACTGCTGCTGGCCGTACTGCTGGCCGTACGGCTGCTGGGGGGCGCCGTGACCGGGGTTGCGGGAGGCATCGCCCGGATAAGAACCGAAATCGTTGGACATGCCCAAATTGTGGTGGGTGCCGCTTGGATCGCGATAGCAGTTGACTTGACAACGGCTTGCCGTCATCATCCGCAGCTCTTGCTTATCGCGCCTTCCGCACCGGGGCCGTACACTTGGCACTCGGGAACACAGAGTGCCAAACCTCGTGTTTCCCTATGAACGCAGGCAGGGAGGTGACCACGTTGGTCGACGACCGAAAGCTCGCCGTGCTTCGCGCCATCGTCGAGGACTACGTGTCCACCAATGAGCCGGTGGGTTCGAAGGCTCTCGCGGACCGGCACAACCTCGGGGTGTCCCCGGCGACGATCCGCAACGACATGGCGGTGCTGGAGGAGCAGGGCTACATCGCCCAGCCCCACACCAGCGCCGGGCGGGTGCCCACCGACAAGGGCTACCGCCTCTTCGTCGACAGGCTCTCGCAGGTGAAACCCCTGTCGAGCGCGGAACGCAAGGCCATCGAGAGCTTCCTCGCGGGCGCGGTGGACATCGACGACGTCGTCATGCGGACGGTGCGGCTCCTCGCCCAGCTCACCCGGCAGGTCGCCGTGGTGCAGTACCCCACGCTGACCCACTCGACGGTGAGGCACGTCGAGCTGGTGCCGCTGAGCGAGCGCCGGCTGATGTTCGTGCTGATCACCAACACCGGCCGGGTCGAGCAACGCGTGGTCGAGCTGTCCAGCGTCGTCGACGAGCAGCGCGTGGCCCACCTGCGCGCGATGCTCAACGCCTCCCTCGACGGGTGCGGGCTCACCAGCGTCCCCGACAAGGTCGCGGACCTGCCGGAGCGGTTGCCCACGGAGGACCGGCCGCTCGCTGCCACTATCCTGTCAGTGCTGCTGGAGTCCCTGGTGGACCGGCATGATGAGAAGATCGTTTTTGCCGGGGCCGCCAACCTCGCGGGAGCCGACTTCACCGTCGGTCTCCGCGACGTGCTGGAGGCCCTGGAAGAGCAGGTCGTGCTGATGCGACTGCTCGGTGAGACCTCGGACCTTTCGGCGCTGACCGTGCGGATCGGCTCGGAGAACCCCTACACCGGACTCCAGGGCACGTCCATCGTCGCCGCCGGATACGGTTCGGGGGACAAGCAACTGGCCCGGCTCGGTGTGCTGGGCCCGACGCGAATGGACTACCCGGTCACGATGGGCGCGGTGCGCGCGGTGGCACGCTACGTCAGCCAGATCCTGGCTGCATCATAAGAGGTCAACGAAAAGTGGCTAAGAGCGACTACTACGGCACCCTCGGGGTGCGCCGCGACGCCAGTGCGGAAGAGATCAAGAAGGCGTACCGCCGCCTGGCGCGCGAGCTGCATCCCGACGTCAACCCCGACCCCGAGACCCAGGAACGCTTCAAGGAGATCACCCAGGCCTACGAGGTCCTGTCCGACTCCAACAAGCGGCAGATGTACGACATGGGCGCCGACCCGTTCGCCTCGGGCGGTGGCGCGGGGGCCGGAGGCTTCGGCGCGGGCTTCCCGTTCAGCGACATCATGGACGCCTTCTTCGGCGCGGCCGGTGGCGGCGGTGGCCGCGGCCCCCGCTCCCGGGCCCGGCGCGGGCGCAACGCCACCATCCGGGTCGAGCTCGACCTGCGTGAGTCGGGCTTCGGCACGACCCGCGAGCTGGTCGTCGACACCGCCGTGGTCTGCGACGTCTGTACCGGCTCCGGCGCCGCGGCCGGCACCCACCCCGACACCTGTGACATGTGTCATGGCCGGGGCGAGGTGTCCCAGGTCACCCGGTCCTTCCTCGGCCAGGTCATGACCTCCCGCCCCTGCCCCCAGTGCGGCGGCTTCGGGTCGATCATCCGCAACCCCTGCCAGGAGTGCTCCGGCGACGGCCGGGTCCGCACCCGGCGGACCATCAAGGTCCGCATCCCGGCCGGCGTCGAGGGCGGCACCCACATCCAGCTCGCCGGCGAGGGCGAGATCGGCCCGGGCGGAGGCCCGCCCGGCGACCTGTTCCTGGAGATCGTCGAGCGCCCCCACGAGATCTTCGAGAGGCGCGGCGACGACCTGCACTGCACCGTGCAGATCCCGATGACCGCGGCCGCGCTCGGCACCATCCTGACCATGGAGACGCTCGACGGCGCCGAGGAGCTCGACATCCGCCCCGGCACGCAGTCGGGGCAGACGATCCCGCTCTACGGGCGGGGCGTGCAGCGCCTGAACGAGACGGGCCGCGGCGACCTGCTGATCCACGTGAACGTGGAGACCCCTGCCCGCCTCGACGCCGAGCAGGAGGGTCTCCTGAAGGAGCTCGCCAGGCTCCGCGGCGAGGAGCGCCCGCCGGGCAAGTTCGCCCCCGGGCAGCAGAGCTTCTTCTCCCGCCTGCGCGACGCCTTCAATGGCCGCTGACGACCAGACCCGCTCACAGGCCCGGTTGCATCGGCGCGACCGGGCCCGCCTCCGGCCGGGCCGTCCCGGCCGGGGCCGCTCCGGGGCCCGGCGCCCCGGCACGGTCCGCCCCGACGGCCCATGACCGTCCCGGTCTTCCTGGCCGACCCCGCCGACCTGGCCAGGCCGGCGTTCGTCTTCGGCGGTCCCGAGGGACGCCACGCGGCGGCCGTACGGCGGCTGCGGGCGGGCGAGCGGCTCGACCTGACCGACGGGGCGGGCTCCGTCGCCGAGTGCGTGGTGACCGAGGCGGGCAAGGACTCGCTCCGGGTCGAGGTGCTGCGCCGCCACGAGGTTCCCGTACCTTCACCGCGCCTGGTCGTGGTCCAGGGCCTGCCCAAGGGCGACCGGGGCGAGCTGGCCGTGGAGATGATGACCGAGGCGGGGGTCGACGTGATCGTCCCCTGGTCCGCGGCCAGGTGCGTCACCCAGTGGAAGGGCGAGCGGGCGGCCAGGGCGCTGGCCCGCTGGCGTTCCACGGCGCGTGAGGCGGGCAAGCAGTCGCGCCGCTTCCACCTGCCCGAGGTGAGGGAGCTCGCGTCCACCGCGAAGGTCGCCGCCCTGCTGTCGGCGGCGGCGCTGGGCGTGGTGCTGCACGAGGAGGCCGCCGTCCCGCTGTCCGGCCTGTCCCTTCCGGCCGGTGGCGACATCGTCGTGGTGGTCGGCCCCGAGGGCGGGGTGTCGGGGGAGGAGATCGCCGCGTTCCGCGAGGCCGGGGCGGTGCCGGCGCTGCTCGGGCCGACGGTGCTGCGGACCTCGACGGCCGGGGTCGTCGCGGCGGCGGTGCTCCAGACGCGCAGCGGCCGCTGGTGACACCGGGCCGGTGGTGACACCCGGCCGGTGGGCAGCCGGTCACCTTGCGAAGGCCGTCTTGCGAAGGCCGTCTTGCGACGGTCACCTCCCGATGGTCGCCGGTCCCGGTGGATCCGTGTGACGAGACCTCCGATGACTCGCCCCGCGAAGAGGGCGGGAGGATCTCTGAGGGCACGCCCCGCGAAGGGGACGGCGAGAGAACCGGTCAGGGGCCGCCGTGACCGGTCACCGCGCTAGCTCTGGGTGGGGAGCGGGATCGGGCTGCCCACCTCCGTGGGCAGGGGAGGCGACGCGTCGTCCGAGGGCGCGCACCCGTCGGGCGAGCACGGGCTCTCCGAGGGGGCGGGCTTCGTCGGCGTCGGCGTCGCCTCGATCTCCTCGCACTTCCTGAGGATCCCGCTGGGCTCGACGGTGGGGCTGTCGAGAGGGGTGGGGCAGGTGGGGGTCGGCGTCGGCGTCGCCCTGGGAGTCGCCGGAGCCTGGGGCGCCCTGGAGGTCGGCCGCGCGCTGGGCGCCACGCTCCTGGACGGTGTGGGCTTCGGCGAGAGCATGGTGGCGCCGGGTTCCGACCTGCCGGGGGCGGGGAGCGGGGCGTGGTCGGACGGCGGCTGCGAGGCGGGCGCCGGGGGGCGTGAGGTGGCGGACCCGTCGACGGGAGGGGTCGACGCGTTGAAGTTGACCCACTCGGTCCTCACCTGGCGGCCCACCTCCTCGCGGAACTGGGGAACCACCATGACGACGGTCGCCGCGACGAGGACCGCGCCGGCGACGGAGGCTCCGGTTCGCCACCACACCAGGCGGCGGAGCCCGCGCCGCTCGATGCGGCCGCGGATCACCTCCAGCCCGTCCGGGGAGGGAACGACCGAGTTCGCCTCCGCGCTGAGCGCGCGGCGAAGCAGCTCGCCGTACTCATCCGGGGAGTCGGTCATGACAGTTGCTCCAGTGAGGTTCGTAGGGCGGCCATCCCGCGAGCCGTGTGGCTCTTGACCGCGCCTTTGCTGATGCCCATCGCATGGGCGATCTGCGCCTCGGACAGGTCTCCGTAGTAACGCAGGACCAGGGCCTCCCGCTGGCGTGCGGGCAGCCCGCGAAGCGCCTCGATGACGGCGGAACGCTCGAACTCGCCGATCGCCCCGTTCTCGGCGCTCGGCGCGTCGGGCATGCCCTTGGGCGCGTACTTCTCGACGACCGCCCGGTGCCGAAGCACCGAACGTGATCGGTTGACGACCGACTGTCGCAGGTAGGCCAGTGCCTTGTCGGTGTCGCGCAGTCGGCGCCAGGCGCCATGGATGGCGACGAACGCGTCCTGCACGACCTCCTCCGCGGTTGCCATGTCGCGGACGAGTAGGACGGCGAGACGCACAAGAGACCGATAGTGCGCGCTGTAGAGCGCGGTCACGGCCATGTCGGCATCCCATCCGACGGGCACCGCCCCGAGCGACCTGTCGGCCACGAGGGTCTCGGTGGTCACATCAGTGGGACGCTTGGCCTTCCCAGAGGGTTTACGCTCTTCCGGTTCATTAGGGGGCATGACCCAGTCGTGTCCTCGCCAGGCGGCCATATATTGCTGCGCGCAAAGGGCTGTCGTGGTTGAAGTTTTGCACACCCACCATATCTGGGTGGATCTTTGTTTGCGGACGGGAACCATCACCGATTCGCAACGTCCTCAGCGGTATGGTGCCTGCATGGTGAGCGAAGCCGACTGCCTGTTCTGCAGGATCGTGGCCAAGGAGATTCCCGCGAAGATCGTCCATGAGACCGATCGCACGCTGGCCTTCCGCGACGTCAACCCCCAGGCGCCGACCCACGTGCTGGTGATCCCCAAGGGCCACTACCGGGACGCGGCCGCCCTTGCCGCCGCCGACCACGGCCTGGCCGACGAGGTGATCAAGGCCGCGCACGAGGTCGCCCGGCAGGAGGGGATCGCCGAGCCGGGCTACCGGCTGGTGTTCAACACCGGGCCCGCGGCCGGCCAGACCGTCTTCCACGTGCACGGACACGTTCTCGGCGGGCGCGACCTGCGGTGGCCGCCCGGCTGAAAACAGGTAGGCGCGATCTTGGTGATCGCGGCTAGCATGGCGTTGAAGTTCCGCGCCTATATCTGGAGGCGAACAGGCCGTAAGGCCCGCTCATGTCCGAGACAAACGATTCCAGCAGAACGCCGACGAGGTCCCGGGGTGCCAGCCGGACCCAGGCGAAGGTGGTTATTCCGGACGATCAGTCGATGGTCAGCCTGCTGGGCTCGCGCGACGAGTTGTTGCGCGTCATCGAGGGCGCCTTCCGCGCCGACATCCACGTCCGTGGCAACGAGATCACCGTCACCGGCAGTCCCGAGGAGAGCAGCACCGTGGTGCGGCTCTTCGAGGAGATGTCCGAGCTCGTCCGCGGGGGCGCGCAGCTCACGGCCGACGCGGTCGAGCGCAGCATCGCCATGCTGCGGATGACCTCCGACCGGCCCGCCGAGGTTCTCTCCCTGGACATCATCTCCTCGCGGGGCCGGACCATCCGCCCGAAGACGGTGAACCAGAAGCGTTACGTCGACGCGATCGACAGGTTCACCATCGTCTTCGGCATCGGACCGGCCGGCACGGGCAAGACCTACCTCGCCATGGCGAAGGCGGTGAAGGCCCTCCAGGAGAAGAAGGTCAACCGGATCATCCTCACCCGCCCCGCGGTCGAGGCGGGCGAGCGGCTGGGCTTCCTGCCCGGCACGCTCTACGAGAAGATCGACCCCTACCTGCGCCCGCTCTACGACGCGCTGCACGACATGCTCGACCCCGACTCGATCCCCAGGCTGATGGCCGCAGGCACGATCGAGGTGGCCCCCCTGGCCTACATGCGCGGCCGTACGCTCAACGACGCCTACATCATCCTGGACGAGGCGCAGAACACCTCGCCGGAGCAGATGAAGATGTTCCTGACGCGGCTGGGCTTCAACTCGAAGATCGTCGTCACCGGAGACGTCACCCAGGTCGACCTGCCCAACGGCACCCAGAGCGGCCTCAGGGTCGTCCAGGACATCCTCGAGGGCATCTCCGACATCCACTTCAGTCGCCTGACCAGTGCCGACGTGGTGCGGCATAAGCTGGTGGGGGACATCGTGGACGCGTACGGGCGCTACGACGAGACGCAGCGCCAGAGCAGCGCGGTGGAGCAGATCAAGGGCGTGGTCAAGCAGCGCCCCCGGGGGAGATCATGAGAGCGGACGGGCCGGCGGCCGGTCGAGAAGTGACGGGCACGGAGCGACTCCGGCGCGGGAAACCGATCGGGTCGTGTCGTACGAACCGGTCGCGCGGCGGGCGGGGAGCGGTGGACGGACGATGAGCGTCGAGGTCAACAACGAGTCAGGCGTCGAGATCGACGAGGGGCTCATCGTCTCGCTGGCGGGGCACGTGCTGGAGCGGATGGGCATCAACCCGCTCGCCGAGCTGTCGATCCTGGTCGTCGACGAAGAGGCCATGTCGGTGCTGCACGAGCAGTGGATGGGCGAGCCGGGTCCCACGGACGTGCTCGCCTTCCCGATGGACGAGCTGCGCCCCGGTCCCGGCGCGGGGGCCAGGCAGGAGGGCGACGCGCCCACCGACCCGGCGCTCCTGGGCGACGTCGTGCTCTGCCCGCAGGTGGCCGCCAAGCAGGGGGCCGAGGCCGGGCACGGCACCGAGGCCGAGCTGGAGCTGCTGTGCACGCACGGCATCCTCCACCTGCTCGGCTACGACCACGCCGAGCCCGAGGAGCACAAGGAGATGTTCGGCCTTCAGGGCGAGCTTCTGGAGTCGTGGCGGGAGGTGCGCCCCCAGCGGTGAGTTTCGCCAACGGGTGGTTGTTCTCGGCCGTCGTCCTCGTCGTGGTCGGCGGGTTGATCGCCAGCGCGGAGACGGCCCTGACCCGCATCTCAAGGGTTCGCGCGGAGGAGTTCGTCCGTGACGGCCGCCGGGGCGCGGAGCGCCTGCAGGCCATCGTCGCCGACCCGCCCCGCTACCTGAACCTGCTGCTCTTGCTCCGGCTGAGCTGCGAGCTGGTCGCCACGGTGATCGCCACGCTGCTCTTCATCGACTGGCTCGGCGACCAGGGGTGGGCCTACACCGCCGCCGCCGCCGTCATGATCGTCGTCAGCTACGTGATCGTCGGGGTCTCCCCGCGCACGCTGGGCCGCCAGCACGCCGAGCCGATCGCGCTCGCCAGCGCGCCCCTGGTCTACGGCCTGACCCGGATCTTCGGGCCCCTGCCCAAGCTGCTCATCCTGCTCGGCAACGCCGTGACGCCCGGCAAGGGCTTCCGCGAGGGGCCCTTCACCTCCGAGGCCGAGCTGCGCGACCTGGTCGACCTGGCCGAGGAGCGCAGGGTCATCGAGCCCGACGAGCGGGAGATGATCCACTCGGTCTTCGAGCTCGGCGACACCCTGGTCCGCGAGGTCATGGTGCCGCGCACCGACATGGTGTTCATCGAGCGCGGCAAGACGCTGAACCAGGCCCTGTCGCTCGCCCTGCGCAGCGGCTTCTCGCGCATCCCGGTGGTCGGCGAGAACGAGGACGACGTCATCGGCATCGCCTACCTCAAGGACATCGCCCGCCGGGTGCAGGACACCGGTGACGACGGACGAGC
Source organism: Streptosporangium sp. NPDC002721 (assembly GCF_042888905.1). Lineage (NCBI taxonomy): Bacteria > Bacillati > Actinomycetota > Actinomycetes > Streptosporangiales > Streptosporangiaceae > Streptosporangium > Streptosporangium sp. NPDC002721. Next base: position 40,107 of record NZ_JBIAQI010000007.1, on the reverse strand, counting down.
CGAGCCGGTTGAGGCCCTCATGCGCCCGGCCACCTACGTGCCGGAGAGCAAGCCGATCGACCAGCTCCTCCGCGAGATGCAGGCCCGCCAGATCCACCAGGCCATCGTCATCGACGAGTACGGCGGCACGGCCGGGCTGGTCACCATCGAGGACATCCTGGAGGAGATCGTCGGTGAGATCGCCGACGAGTACGACCAGGAGGCGCCCAGGGTGGAGCCGCTGGAGGACGGCGCGGTCCGGGTGACCGCCAGGCTCCCGGTGGGGGACCTGGAGGACCTGTTCGGCATCGAGCTGGAGGTCGACGACGTCGAGACCGTCGGCGGGCTGCTGGCGCACGCGCTGGGCCGGGTGCCGATCGCCGGTTCCCAGGCGGTGGTGGAGGGGCTCAGCCTGACGGCCGAGAGCCTCGCCGGGCGCCGCAACCGGATCGGCACGGTCCTCGTCACCAGGGCGGTTCCCGCCGAGTCCGACTCGGTCTCGGCCTCCGCCGACCAGTAAGGGCCTCCGGGCCCCGGGCCGCCTCGGCGGCCCGGGATGCGCCTGGCCCGGGATGCGCCTGGCCCGGGATGCGCCTGGCCCGGGATGCGCCTGGCCCGGGATGCGCCTGGCCCGGGATGCGCCTGGCCCGGGATGCGCCTG